>CBFIDV010000002.1:32276-199545 GCA_965661455.1 Roseivirga sp. | reverse complement strand
TAATGGCCTTCTCCATTATTCAGAAATATGTAGTTAGGCGCCATGTCATTACCCACAGCAATATCGAGATCTCCATCTTGGTCGAAGTCCGCTAATTCAGCAGCATAGGATGTAGAACGGTCTTCCCCTAAATCTCTCTCTATGGTAAAAACCCCTCTTCCATTGTTAATGAAGATTCTATTTTGTCCTGGCCAGTGCCGACCATTTGCGAGAATGATGTCAATGTCTCCATCATTATCTACATCTCCAGTGGCAACTGAAGCAGTTCTTTCTGTATAAGTACCGAGAATTAATCTTCCGTTTGACTGAATATTTATTTCCTGTGCAAAAGCAAGACTGCAAGCACCTATTAAGTGGACTACTAAAATGAACGGAATGCGCATAATACAAGCTATAGGAATTCCTCTGGGGAATCAAGATTTAAGCTGCAACCGTTGCAAAAATAATTGCAGCGACAATCACAATGAGAAAGCCAATAATACAACCCCAATTACTATTTATCGGTTTAGTTGGTACTTCGCCACCAGGATAATCTTTGGCAGTTGGTAAATCATCCCCTTCAAAGTGTTTGTGACATCGGTGTCGTTTTTCATCGAGGAACGAGGCTGATGGTAAATCATCACCGTATCCATAGACATTAAATGTTCTACTCTTAGCAATGAAAATTTCCCAGTAGGAACCTCCTTGAAAAGTGCCAAAGTCCATTCTAATAAAAAAGTCCTTATTAAACTGCCATATTTTGTAATCTGAAGAATATGCCTTTGTCGAGGTATAGGTTTCGAGCCTTGCTCCTCTTGCCGTTAGGATTTCCTCTAGCTCTTCAGCTTTAACCATTACCATAAGCTGTTTCCTATATCAAAAAACCAAAGCGTATGATCTTGAAAAATAAGTTTATGAATTAAAATCTGTGAGATGGCCACATTCGTCCTTGACTCTTGTAAACGCACAGAACCCTCTCTGACATTAAGGGTATTGAAGATGTAGTATTTGAAGTGGGGCATGTCACAAGTATACTTAGACTTGAGCATGCTTTGCAAATGAATATCTGAAAGCTGCTTGTAAGTAAAAGACAATTGCAGCTTTAGTTAAAATCTAAAAAATTCGTAGACGGTGGTGGAGATTCTCCACTGGAGCCCGATGATAGATAATCTGATTTTGCTGAAGTTCGACCAATAAAAAAGCCCGCCTTCGCTCGAAAGAGCTATGGCGGGCGAAGGTGGAGCCGGAGGGATTCGAACCCTCGTCCAGATAAGGAACACTAAGTGCCTTCTACATGCTTATTTGCTGATTGATTTTCGAGAAGAGGAAGGACAGCAGCCACCCTAATTTCTTCCTTATTTGCGATTAATCTTATGCGCTCATCACAAACCTGAGCACACCAGTTCCGCATTTGATGCCTTGATTCCCAGCCGGCAGAACGTGGGCCGGGGAGACACATAGCTATCTAATACTAATTAGGCAGCTAGGGCGTATTGTCTTTCGCCTATTAAAATGTTGAGCGTTTTATTTACGGGAAATACACACAACTCCCGACATGCTTACACTTGCATTACACCTACTGTCAATTCCAGTCGGCCCCATATCTCAAAGAACATCTTTTTTTGAGCATGCAAAGATAACCTTTTGTTTCTTTGCACCTATGCATCTCAAAAAATGGATCACAGTTCTGGGTTTATTTTTAACCTGCATGGCTCATGGCCAAATACTAAAGGTTGACAAATCCCATTTAGCAACAGATTCAACTAATTAGCTAACAGGTACTGCAGACCTAAGGTTTCAACTAAACAATCTAGCCTCTACCCCGCAACAACAAAACTCCTTATTAAGCATCCATACATTACTCGACCTTGTATACATTACCCAAAATCAAGCCTTTATTACTATAAACGAGTTTCAATATTTTAAGGTAGGAAATGGCCCCTTTTTAAATAATGGGTCGGCACATGTAAGAGTAAACTGGAGCAGAAATACGTTCATAAGCCCCGAAACATTCGTGCAAATACAATATGACGAAAGTAGACAAATGAACCTAAGATTCCTTTATGGTGGCGGTGCACGCTTCAACATCATAAAAGGAGACAATTCATTACATGCTGGACTAGGTGTTTTTAGAGAAAATGAAATCTGGGAAAACAAAGAGGGCAACGAACTCAATGTATCATTTAATAAACTCAACTCCTATTTGGGGGGCGAAGTAAATATTAATGACCACGTAGAATTGAACTCTATCGTATATTTCCAAACGGCTTACGATAATTCCATTGGACATTGGAGGCACCGTTTAAACGGTTCTATAGAACTGAAAGATAGAATTACCAAAAACTTCCAATTGAAATTGGCGCTCAGTGGCAGCTTTGATGATAAACCAATAATCCAAATCACAAGATTCTTTTATTCACTTCAATTAGGGTTTGAATTTAGTTTTCAATAAATCCTTAAAAGATGCCGCGTAAAAACCATTTGCATATAGACTAAGATTTATATCTTGCGGCAATGGAAAACTTTGTTGTCTCAGCCCGTAAATACAGACCGGTCGGATTCGAAGAAGTAGTAGGCCAAGAGCATATTACAACTACGCTTACGAATGCTATAGACAACAACCAGTTAGCTCAAGCCCTTCTCTTTTGCGGTCCTCGAGGTGTTGGTAAAACCACTTGCGCCAGAATTGTAGCCCGCCTAATCAATGATCAAGGGATTGATAACCCTTTAATGGGAAATGACACCTTTAATATCTATGAGCTTGATGCAGCTTCGAATAACTCTGTAGATGACATTCGAAACCTAATTGAGCAAGTACGATACCCTCCTCAACAAGGAAAATTTAAGGTCTACATCATAGATGAGGTGCACATGCTATCCAACCAAGCCTTCAATGCTTTTTTGAAGACACTGGAAGAGCCACCATCTTATGCCATTTTCATTCTAGCGACCACTGAGAAACATAAGGTTATCCCTACGATTCTTTCTCGCTGTCAGATTTTCGATTTTAATAGAATTGAAATTTCTAGCATCACAGATCAACTGAATATGATCGCTGAAAAAGAAGGTATTGAAGTAGAGGAAGAGGCTTTAAACTTGATTGCGCAAAAAGCGGATGGCGCCATGAGAGATGCACTTTCTCTTTTCGATTTGATTGTGACGTTTAGCGGTAAGCATGTTACCTACAGAAGCACTATCGACAACCTCCACATTCTGGATTACGACTATTATTTCAGAATGACTGAGGCACTTTTTAAAGAGAACACCAGTAATACACTATTGATCTTTGACGAAATTTTAAAAAAAGGATTTGACGGGCACAACTTTATTGTTGGGCTCAGTTCCCATTTCAGAGACCTAATGGTGTGTAAAGACAATGCGACAATAAACCTATTAGAAGTCTCTGATAGTGTTAAAGCGAAATATCAGGAACAATCCAATACCATTCCGATGTCTTTCTTGCTCACAGCGTTGAATATTGCCAGCCAGTGTGATTTACAGTATAAAGCAAGTAAGAATCAACGCCTCCATGTAGAACTCGCCCTAATAAAGATGGCTCATCTTAATGCTGCTATTTCATTAGCCAGTACAGGGGTCGGAAACGATGCTTCAAAAAAAAAATCCTAGCTGAGAAAGAAGCCCCTCCAAAACCTAAAGTTGAAGAGTCTAAGCCTGAGCCCGCAGTTCCATCTGCAGCACCTTCGAACCCCAAACCAGAAGTGCAAGAGAAGAATACACCTGCTCCTGAAGTAAAGACACCTCCTACCGCTACGCCAAGTGAAGAACCAGAAAAGGTTAGGCCAAGTATAAAGAAGGCATCTGCCAAAACAATGGCAATCCCCACCGATCTTAGCGCCTTAAAAGCAGAAATTAATAAGCCGAAGGCTGAAGAAGAAACCACTGAAACTACTGAAGAGGTCAATATTAGAAACACGGCTTATTCAACCGAGGCATTTGAAAAAGCATGGAAAGAATTCATTGACTCTGATATGCTTCAACCACTAGAAAGAGAACTGCTTTCTGGCTATACCCTAGAGAACCACACCATAACAGTTGCTATTCCAAATGAAGCCTTAACGCTTGGTTTTGAAAGGTTCAGATCTGATTTACTCATGCACATGAGGAATGCACTAAAGAATGATCACATTATGCTCAAGTCTCAAATAGTGGAGATTGAAAAAGGTCAGATGCTATATACCGATCGAGAAAAATTCAGCTATCTCAAAGAGAAATACCCGGCTTTAAAAGACCTTCAAGAGAAGCTAGGGCTAGACCCAGAATTCTAAAAGGCAAGTGTAAAGCCTACATTGATAACATTCTTTAATTGAATGTCTTTTCCTTCCGAACCATCTGATCGTGTGACAATAACGTCATCATCATAAATAAGCTGTGAGCTAATGTTTGAGGAAATGAATTGGTTCACCTTTAAATTGAGACCAGCTTCTACATTCACCACCGTAATAGGGAATCTCTCATAGTTAGAAAACAGGTTAAAGGCAGACTCTAAGACAACATTTGTCATAAGCGTCTTCTTATAGATTCCTTTTAAACTTATTCCAGCCTCTGATCTTATATTTTGTCCGGGGTCTACTCCAAAAGCACCCGCTGCTGAGAGCGAATCATTTAATACAAAGGTGAATCTTCCAGTAAAAGGAGATAAGGTTCCGGTAAATCCATTACCATCTCGATAGGTTAAACCTAAAGATGCCTGAATATAACCTGGGGATAAAAAGTCTGATATAAGCCTGCGAACTCTTTCATTTGTGGATTGATTATTCTCAATCTTAAAACCTTCGTCTAATTGAGTTCTGAAATTCAAACCGTAGGTAAGCAAGAATTTCTCATTGAATTTCTGGCTATATTTAGAGGTCAGTATTAACTGGTCATCTGTCTTTTCAAAACGATTGCTCGCATCTCCATTACGAATTACGCCATAACCTAAACGGGCTTTGTTCTCCCAAACAACTTCCCCTTTTTCGTAATTCATAAAGCCCTCGGCCAAGCCACCTATGGCAACTGAAGACTCACCTCCCGCGGCCCAATTGGTAAGTCCCACTTGCTGTACGTTGACACTGAACTTCCCTCCATGTTTCCAATAAATCAAACTATCGGGAACAGCGGTAGTAGTGTCTTGACTTGCAGGCTTTTCTTGAGCATAGGCCAGCGAAGTCAGTAGGCTAAAAAATAATAGTACAGTAAGTCTCTTGAGCATTAAAGCAACCCCGGTATTATTTCAAAATTCGTAAAACCTCCCCGGGAGAAAGGTCATTCGTTTCTTTTTTATTCCACTTTAAAATATCCTCCACTTTTACTTCATACGCTCTTGAAATGGACCATAAGGTCTCTCCTGCTTGAACTGTATGAGTAACAAATTGAGGTGGTTTAGGTGCAAATTGTTCCTTTGGCAAAACTAATCGAATTTCTTGCCCAATTTGCAATCCGTCAACTACTTGAATGTCGTTCCAGTCAAGTATATCGTCAATTTCAACGTTGTATGTTCTAGATATTGCAAAGAAAGTCTCTTTTGGCTGAACAGCGTGAATAACGAGCGTATCGTTTCTGCCGATTCTTAATTCTTTTGGAGGTTTTGGAACCTCTGCCTTTGGCTCTTCAACTTTTGGGCTAGCCTCCACTGGTATGTCTTTAGTCCTCGGCTTTTCTACTTTGGCTTGAATGGTTCGCGCTGGGCTCACCTCGCTGATCAAACGATCTTCGGCTGAGACTTCTTTTCTCTCCACTTTTACATTACTGTACTCAATAGGTATTTTTTCGGGTCGAATAAATCTTAACCAGAGCACTCTACCAATCTTAAGTGGCTCAGTCTCCTTCATTCTATTTTTTTGTAAGAGCTTTTTCTTTTTAATGCCATAGTCCTGCGCAATACTCCAAAGTGTCTCGCCTGATTGAACAATGTGGTAGTGCACCTTACCCTTAGCCTTCTTGTTTTTTAGGTAGTAGTATTTATCTCCTCTAATATTTCCACGAAGGCCTATATCATTATACTTTCTAAGCTTAGAAATTGAAACGTTTGTTCTATTTGAGAGGGAGGCCAGGGTCTCATTAGGTCTTACCTTGATAGCCGGAATACCATTCATTTTTATCTGACCACTGTAGTACTCTGCATTTGTATTGCCTGTGATCCTCGGATAGTCACCAATATTGTCTTTTATGGGTCTAAATGCAATAGTGGTAGCTCTTCTGGCTGGCTTGGTGGTTTTGGTAGTATTCGTTTTGCCAGAATTTCCTTTTGCTGTTTCAGCCTTTTTGGTATTGGTATTCTCTTCTTTTTCCTTGTTTTCTTTAGTCCTATTCTCAGCAATAGGCTTTGCATTCCCCTTTATTGGGTAAATCACTTTATATGACTTGTCTGTAGGTATTGTTGACTTGTATAGCCATTTATTGAATCGTTTGAGCTCCTCGAGATCAACATTGACTTTACCACTAACTTGACGCAAAGTCATACCCTTGCCTTCGTATTCTCCTAATCTCACGTCAGGATGCTTTCTACCCTCCCCCACAAAGTCTTGAAAGGCTAATTTGTGCGCAATGAATTTCTTAATGTACCAGTGAGACTTCCCTGTAATATTCATTGATTTAACACCATACCACTTGTCTGGTACAGAGCGCTGCGTTCCCGTGAGCCCCTGTAAATAAGACTGCATGGAGAGCACCCAATTATCAAAAACAAAGTTCGAGCGTTTCAGATATTTAGTCGCCCCAACAGTTGAAGCTATGATGTGCTTTCGCTCATCTACAATATCGTCTACTCTAACACCTAATTCTTGGGCAGAAGCTTTCTTGAATTGCCAAAACCCAACCGCATTAGAAGACGATACAGCATCGGAGATAAACTCACCTTCTTGAATAGCTAGGTACTTAAAATCTTCTGGAATGCCTTCGCGTTCTAAGACCTCCTCCACAAAATGCATATAGAGATTTGAACGGTCTGCCTTAAGTTGAAAATGATATTGTGAACGTGTAAGAAGACTGAGTGTCTCTTCTATTTCTTTCTTGGCTTCACTGTTGATCTTAAGCCTAACGCCAGCAACGGTTACTTCAGAAGGGACAATCATAGGGGCTTGCGCAGCCAAAGGCAACGAAGCCATCAAAACTAAGATGATGGACCAAAGGAATCTCCTCACTACTTCTTTCTTAAAACCATCAAACCATCTCGGATTGGAAAAAGTACGTTTTCCACACGCTGGTCTTCATGTACCGAACGATTAAAATCCAATATAGCTTGTGTGTCTTTGTCAGTTTTACCTTCTGTTTTTGTCACCTTCCCGCTCCAGAGTACATTATCTGCAATAATGAAGCCACCAGGCCTGACTTTATCGATTACTAAGTTATAGTAATTCAGGTAATTTTTCTTGTCTGCATCAATGAAAACCATGTCAATTTCTCCCTCTACTTCAGGAACCAATTCCATGGCGTTTCCAATCCTATAATCTATCACAGAATCAAGTCCAGCTTCTTGAAAATATCGCCTTACCATAGATTCAATTTCTTCGTTTTTATCTATGGTGACAATCTTTCCATTTTCAGCTAATCCTTCAGCCATACAAATGGCAGAATAACCAGTATAAGTGCCAATCTCCAAGATAAAGTTAGGCTGCATCATATGGCACAACATGGATAGTACCCGACCTTGTAAATGACCTGAAATCATTCTTGGCATAAGTACTTTTTGGTTGGTCTCTCTGTTCAGCTTAGCCAGTAATTCTGATTCCGCATCTGAACGAGACTCTATGTATTTCTGAATTTCAAGAGGAAGAAAATCCATTAATTCTCTGAGGTAAAGGTTAGGCTACTCATTCGACTTTCTGCTAATGCTTCTTGTGCAACATCTTGAAGTGTGCTACTATCAAGCGATCTAATTTTTTTGAATATGCTATCAAGGCTATCTACCTTATCAAGGTCGAGTAAGGTTTTACCCATCATAAGCATTAAACTCGTGTTGTTTTCTTCAGCCATTGCCAATTGACCAATTAGCTGCTCTTTGGCTTTATGCAATTGCATGGTTCCTAGCGGTTTTTCACGAAGCAGTCTCAATTCTTTATCGATTAGTCTTCTACTTCTATTTACCTGTTTTTGCTCAGTACCATAAAAAATAGCCAATAAACCTGTATCGGAATAAGGATGGTAGGCCGCCTCAATGTTATACACAAAGCCATACTTTTCTCTTAGTGCCAAGTTCAACCTTGAATTCATACCCGGCCCGCCCAATACATTTATGAGCATATAAAGTGGCAGTCGATTTTTATCGTTTAACGAATAAGCTGTTGTACCAATAGCACATTGTGCTTGGGTTATATTTCGAGAAACAACTTCATGAGAAGGTGTATAGCTCCCAAAATCTACCCTTTGTTTCTTGGCCGTATATTGGGGAATAGCTCCAAAATACTTCTCGGCTAATCTTTGTACTTTCTTAAATGGAACATTCCCAACGCAAGAAAAAACAACCCGTTCTGTGTTTAGATTCGCTTTAAGAAAATCTTGAAAGTCTCCTCTGTGGAAGGAACGAACGCTCGAAGGTGTTCCCAAAATATTCTTACCTAGTGGATGATCTTTGAAAACTACATTATCAAATTCATCTTGAATGGCATCTTCAGGACTGTCATGATAAAGGGACATTTCTTCAAGAATAACACCTTTTTCGTTCTCAATTTGTTTTTCGGGGAAGACGGATTCGAACGTAATATCTTGAAGTAATTCAAAAGCACTTTCCATATGCTTATCTAGCGCAGAAGCATAGAAACATATCTTCTCTTTGGTAGTGTAAGCATTCAACTCACCGCCTACAGAGTCTAGCTTATTCAGTATATGAAATGCTTTTCTTTTTTTGGTGCCTTTAAAGGCCATGTGTTCCCAAAAGTGAGCGATTCCCAACTGATCCTCTCGCTCGTCTCTACTGCCTATATCCAGCACAAAGCCACAGTGTACAATCTTAGTACTTGGTACCTGTTTGTGAACTACTCTTATGCCGTTTGGTAATGTAAATAGGTTATAATCAACCATCTATTCTCCTTCTCCTCAAGCCGCAAAGATACTGATAAAATCAGCTTTTATGCAGCAAGAACTTTGGATTCGATATAGCGCTTCATACTGGTTAATCCAACCTCATTCTGTTCGTACACCATCGACTCCATTTCCATAGGAATTGGCTCTCGATCTCCCGTCAATGCTCGGAAAGAAAGCCTCGTTCCTTGATCGATTTTCGTGAGTTCATAATAGGCCAAAAGAGTAAATCCGTTATTAAGGGACTGTGCTTGTTCAATGTATATGATACTATCCTGCTCACCAACGTCTTGTAGCATTTTGATATCAAAAGAGTCACCGTCAAATTCGCATACATGGGTACTGCCTACTCTATTAATTGATGAGTCCATATCAACATTGACCAACCCAGGTACATAATTCTTCTTTTCTGTGTTATCTGTGAGCACAGCATGTACTGCCTTAAGCGGAGCCTTAATATCAATCATTAGCTCGCGCGCTATCCCAAATAACTGGGCAAAGTCTTCTTGCGATTCTGGGCTAGCCACTTCTTTTTTCAAATAACTGAGGTCGGCATATTTATAAGAAATATCTCCGAGAATCTCATACTCATCTAGGCCCGATGCATATTGAAGTGAAGTTGCTGGAGCACCATTTAAAAACTGATCTGTTAACAGGAGGTACTCATCAGAATCCACTGAATTCCTCATAAGCCTGTGGGCGATAATCATATCAGGACCAGATAGCTTAGTAAACTGCGTAATCCTGACTTCTTCAAAACTCCCATAATGCACCACAAACTTTAGAGTTAGTTGGCCAACCATATTACAAGCACCACATCGGCAAACACTGTCGCGCTCAATTACTCTAAGAAAATGATGAAAATTCTTGTAGGTCTCCGTCACTAATTGTTCAATTTCTGATTGAGGAATCCTTCCTGGAGAATAGGTCAGTAACGCATCCCCTTCTATTTCTGCCAAAGTGAATTTGGGCTGAATACTATCTGCGATTACCTGAAGCAGCTCATTGATAATATGCGTACTATGACTGAGCTCTGTTTTAGTTAAAAAATGAGTATAACCGCTAATGTCTGGAATAAGAATGGTGGCTTGTTGCATGAATCTTAATCTATTCAAGATGAACGCTAATTCCGCCTAATCAATTCCATTATATTTGAATCTGGTTGTGAAAAATACTCCGAAGCAAATACTTGTTATCCAAACTGCCTTTATAGGTGATGTTATTCTAGTCACAGGCCTTCTAGAAAAACTTCATGCTCATTATCCTCAATCTAAAATTGATTTTTTGGTAAGAAAGGGGAATGAATCTTTGACTTCTCAACACCCTTTTCTCAGAGAAACCTTGGTCTGGGATAAAAAAGGAGGCAAATACAAAAACCTACTGAGGTTAATCGGGGCAGTTCGCAAAAACAGGTATGACTTAGTAATTAACGTTCAGCGCTTTGCGAATTCCGGTTTATTAACAGCACTGTCCAAAGGTCAAGCCAAAATTGGCTTCGATAAAAACCCTTTCTCTTGGGCATTTACAAAGAAGGTGAAGCATGCCATTGAAGAGGGTGTGCATGAGGTAAAAAGGAATCATGAATTGATTCGATCTCTAACGGATGAAAAAGCCGAAAAACCTAAACTTCACCCTTCAGCTCAAGATTTTGAAAGTGTAAAAGTGCGCCAAGGCGAACCCTATATTTGTCTTGCGCCCACTTCCGTTTGGTTCACAAAGCAATACCCAAAAGAGAGATGGATTGACTTTATTCAAGAAACCAACTTTAATGGCAATATCTATCTATTAGGAGCGCCAAACGATTTAGATGAATGTGAACAAATTAAATCTGAAGCAAAGAGAGAAAGGGTATTTAACCTTTGTGGTAAACTCTCCCTTTTGCAATCTGCTGCACTTATGAAAGCGGCAGAAATGAACTTTGTAAACGACAGTGCCCCTATGCATTTAGCTTCGGCAGTCAATGCTAAAACAACGGCCATTTTTTGCTCTACTGTTCCTGAATTTGGCTTTGGACCACTCTCCGTTGATTCCAACATAGTTCAAACCAAAGAAGATCTAAAATGTAGACCTTGTGGATTACATGGAAATAAAGCTTGTCCCGAAGGGCATTTTAAATGTGGATTCCAGATTACACCCCAACAGTTAGAGGAAGTTCTCTAACTTGACATAAGTCGCCTTCATTTTCTCACGATTTCCTGTTTACTTCGGGCAAACTTTAAAACTCACATCTATGCGTTACGAAGAAATTGGTAAAGACTTATTCATTACAAACAGAGAGAAATTCAAAGCGAAACTAAAGCCTAATTCTGTGGCAATAGTTTGTTCAAACGATGTGATGCCCTCCAATGCAGATGGCACCATGCCTTTTCGTCAGAACAGTAACCTGCTTTACCTTTCGGGTATAGATCAAGAGGAATCCGTTCTCATAATAGCGCCAGATTTTCCTGATCCAAAGTTCAGAGAAGTACTCTTTGTGCGCGAAACGAATGAATTTATAGCTGTATGGGAAGGTCACAAATACACTGTGGAAGAAGCCCAAGAAACATCTGGGGTACAAACCATCATGTGGACCGACAAATTTGAACAAACCCTCAATACCATTTTAGCCGAAACCAATAATATCTATCTATACAACAACGAGCACATTCGTAATGGAACGGAAGTAGAAACTAGATCTGATCGCTTTAATAAATGGGTTCATTCGAAATACAACAATTTCAATTTCGAAAGAATAGCGCCAATTATTTACGACCTACGAAACAAAAAAGAGCCTAGAGAAATTGAGCTCATGCAGACCGCATGTGACATTACAAATAAGGGTTTTAGAAGAGTATTAGCGTTTACAAAACCAGGAGTTTGGGAATTTGAAATTGAAGCGGAGTACCAACATGAGTTTGTGAGAAACAGGTCTAAAGGATTCGCCTACACCCCTATCATCGCTGGTGGCAATAATGCCAACGTGTTGCATTATGTAGAGAATAAAGACCAGCTAAAGGATGGTTATCTAATTCTTATGGATGTGGGTGCAGAATATGCCAACTACAATGCAGACATGACCCGTACTATCCCAGTAAACGGTCGATTCAGCAAAAGACAAAGAGAAGTATATGATGCTGTTCTGAGAGTAAAAAATGACGCCACAGCGCTTTTAAGGCCAGGTTCTGCTATTCCGGAATATCACAAAGCCGTTGGTGAATTAATGACCAAAGAGCTAATTGATTTGGGCCTTTTGACTGCAGAAGAGGTAAAGAATGAAAACCCTGATTGGCCTGCTTATAAAAAATATTTTATGCATGGCACCTCTCACCACATTGGCTTAGATGTACATGATGTTTCTTCTATATACAGTGAATTCACGCCAGGAATGGTGTTTACTGTTGAACCGGGGATCTATATCCCTAATGAAGGAATTGGAATTCGTTTGGAAGATGACATTGTTATAACTGAGGATGGACATCATAATTTAATGAGAAATATACCTATTGAGGCAGAGGAAATTGAAGACTTGATGAATAAGTAAATTGAGCAATTGCGATGAGTGAAAAACTGAATAGTGATAAAGCTCCAGAACCTGTAGGTCTTTACCCTCACGCCCGAAAAGAGGGGAACCTACTTTTCTTATCTGGAGTAGGCCCAAGAGAAAGGGGAACAAAACAAATCCCAGGGGTTGAATTAGACGGTAGTGGCGAAATCATTAATTATGATATTGAAGCACAGTGCCATTCTGTTTTCAAGAACGTAAAACTCATCCTTGAAGCCTCTGGTAGCAGCTGGATGAATTTGGTGGATGTAACGGTCTTTCTCACCAACATGAAGGACGATTTTGAGACATACAATCGGATCTATGCTGAGTATTTTAAAGACAATCAGCCCTGTAGGACTACGGTAGAAATTAGTTCACTACCAACGCCAATTGCAATAGAGCTCAAATGCATTGCCACTGTGTAATGCTTGAATGATTTTCTATCTTATGAAGTCAACTTTTCATAAGACCGATGATCAAATCCATTTTTAAGAAGATTTGGGGAGCACTTACAAGTTTCCTCCAAAGCATTCGCCCCGGAAAAATTGCGTACAAAGGAGCAGCAAAATCCATTTGGTTAACCACATTCATCATTTGGTTAATTTGTTCCTCCCTATTCTTTTTAATCGATCCAGGAACTTGGTTTGGTATTATCCCAATCATAGTTATTCCAGGCATTACGCTTCTTTTAGGCGGATTGTCAGTTTTGCTTTTTCCTCTATTAGCTAAAATCCCGAAACCCTTAGTTTGGGTTCTTCCTTCAGCTTACATCTTAATTTCATTCGCCTTTAATCAAGGTTCTTTAGGATGGCAATTTCCAATGATCTTAATTATTTGTGCTGGTGGTGCTGGTGCAGCTCTTTTCACTTTTACTAAAAAGACAAAACTTCAAAACACCATTAGGCAAAAAGTAGTAGCAGCATTAGGAGCTATAATTGGAGTTGCTGGGCTTATTTGGGGAACTGCTTGGATGCTTGATACGGGCTTTAAACCAGAGGTTGAATTGATAAATGCAAGTTTAGAAGCCAGCTTTAGACCTGAAAAGATTAAGCTACCAAACCCAGGAGAGCCAGGGGAATTTAAAGTAAACTACCTTACCTATGGCAGCGGCAAAGACAAGCAAAGACCAGAATTTCGAAAAGACATTAGTATCCAGACCGATTCAGTTGATGGTTCTAGATTAATAGACAACTGGGATGGCCCTTCAGGAAAACTAAGAACTTGGTACTGGGGATTTGATGAGGAAGCCCTCCCTCTAAACGGACGAGTTTGGTACCCTGAAGGAGATGGCCCGTTCCCTTTGGCGCTTATCGTTCATGGAAACCATAGCATGTTTGATTACTCGGATCCAGGCTATGAATACTTAGGTCAGCTACTGGCGAGCCAGGGAATGATCATGGTGAGTGTGGACGAAAACTTTATTAATAGTGGCTGGACAGACATAATTTCTGATGGATTAGAAGAAGAAAATGACGCAAGAGGATGGCTACTTTTAAAACACTTAGAAGAATGGAGAGATTGGAACCAAGATGAAACTAATCCATTCTTCGGAAAAGTGGACATGAACAACCTTGCTGTGATGGGTCATTCAAGAGGAGGAGAAGCCGCTGCTATTGCGGGATTCTTCAATGACCTCAAATACTACCCTGATAATGCCAAGGAAGAGTTCAACTTTGGATTTGATATTAAGGCAGTGGTGTCCATTGCACCAGTTGATGGACAATACAAACCGGCAGAAATTGGCACTCCGTTGAAGGATGTGAATTATATGGTGATACACGGATCGAATGACGGAGATGTTCAGTCTTTTGCAGGGCTCAGACAGTACGAGCGACTTGAATTCTCAGATTCGACAGATTTCTTTAAGTCTGCCGTATATGTTTATGGCGCCAATCATGGGCAGTTCAATTCCTCTTGGGGGAATAAAGACTCTCCTCAGCCTTTTGCATCTGTTCTCAACCTTGATGCACTCATGCCAATGGACGACCAGCTCACAATTGGCAAAGTACATATCAGTGCTTTTTTACAAGCTACGCTATTAGGAAAACGTGATTATAGGAACTTACTCAAAGATTATCGGAGCGGAATAGATTGGCTACCAGAAACCATTTTTCTCAATCAATTCGAGTCATCAGATTGGGAGACGCTGGCGTCCTTTGATGAAGATCTAGACCTAAAATCTACTGATTATGGAGCTTCAGTATCCACTGAAAACCTAACCATGTGGCGAGAGCAAGCGGTTGGCATGAAATGGGGAAACAAAGCAACAAGGGCTGCTTATATCGGTTGGGACAGTCTTGCATATCCCAACGACACTGCCAAATATCAATTCAATTTCAATGAACCAATAGATCTTCAAAACCAAGTACTCACCTTTGAAATGGCTCAGTCCAAAGAAAGCACATATCCTGACAAAGAACGAGATAAAGAAAAGGCTGAAAATATAGATGAGAATGAGGAAAATAATTCGAAGAACAATATAGAAGTTGAAAACAACACAAATGAAACTGAAGAGAAAGAAGAAGATAGTGAAGAGGAGAAAGCTCCTGAGCCTATTAATTTTTCCATTAAAATTTCTGATGATTTAGGTGAATCTGTCGTATTCAACTTAAACGAATATGCGCTACTTCAACCTCAGCTCACGGTGGATATCTATAAAAATAAAGAGCTTCAAACGAACAAAACGTCAGAAGCAGTTTATCAAACCTTTATTTTCAATATTGATGAACTCGGCTTGAAGAACCCAAGTTTTAACTCTATGAAAGTGGTGCACATTGAGTTCATATTTGATCAAACCAAGAAAGGAGTTGTCATCTTAGATAAAGTAGCTAGACACAATAATGACTCCCAATCTTATGATTAATTCCCAATTCGGGAATTATAAATTGACATCAACGCCAGTTTTATATCTTTTTTTGGCTAAAAAGTAGGGTTAAGTAGAAAGTGTGTGTAATGGTATGTGAATTGCGACTTATCGGGAGACCGAAAAGACCAAATCATGATTGCATTCTTTAATTACATACAGACCAAAATATACAAACCGCTAATTAACTCTATCAGCGGGATTGCCATTTCCCTATTCAACCCTTGCAAAGAAGGTGACTTTATTGAGATAGATGGCAAGTTAGGATCTGTAGAAAACCTCGGAATTCGAAGAACCGCAATTAAAACACCTGAGGGTCAGATTGCCACCATCGAAAATCGACATTTCTATTTAAAGCAACTGCATAATCTCTCTTCTGAAAACATTATCCGTTTAGACCTCAAACTCACTGTTCATTTAGATACGAACATGAAAGAGCTAAAAGACGAAATTTTAACATTCCTTTCAGATAAGGAATACATTCTGAATTCACCTTCACCTAAAATTCAGGTTACTAAAATCCAAAGACAACATATCGATCTTTTGATTAGACCTTGGTGCTTATTAGACGACTTTTTAGAGTTAGACACTAAGCTTGAAAAACTACTCACCGAACACATTACAAAAGGACTTATTGAAATAAAAACAGAGAATTCCTTCATACCAGAAAGAAAGCTTATGGCTTCTTAGAAGGTAACGAGAAATTGAGGTAGATAGCCGCATTCGGGTATATTTGCACCAAATCTTATTCATATGGAAATTCTTTGGTTAGCCACAGGAGTGGTATTAGGATCCATCATTGGTTGGTTTGCCGCAAAGAGCAAAAAAACAAACAGTGTTGATCAACAAGCAAACGCAGAAATGGAACAAAAAATCCATTTAGCTGAAGCGAAAAATAATATGCTGGTTCAAGAATTAAATGACATAAAGCCTCAGTTAGAAGCAGAAAGAGATGTAAATCTTTCACTCAATAAGGAATTGTCAACAATTCAAGCTGACTATAAAAACCTCGAAAACCGACTTCTGGAGCAAAAATCTGAGGTAAAAGAGCTTAACGAGAAATTTGCCAGTGAATTCAAGAATTTAGCCAATCAGATCTTTGAGGAGAAGAGCAAGAAATTCACCGATCAGAATAAATCCAATATTCAAGATCTCCTTTCTCCCCTAAAAGAGCGCATTGGAGAATTCCAGAAAAAAGTTGAAGACACGAATAAAGAAGGTGCAGAAAGAAATGCATCGCTAATTCAGCAAATCAAACACTTAAGTGACTTGAATAAGCAAATCACGAAAGAAGCTGAAAACTTAACGAACGCTTTAAAGGGCGACAGTAAAACTCAAGGAAACTGGGGTGAAGTGGTTTTAGAACGAATACTTGAAAAGTCTGGTCTTGAAAAAGGCCGCGAGTACGAGACTCAGGTTTCTGAAACTGGTGAAGATGGAAAGAGGTATCAGCCCGATGTAGTAGTAAAGCTCCCAGATAACAAGCACATTATTATTGACTCTAAAGTGAGTTTAGTAGCCTACGAAAGAAGTACCGCTGCCGATTATGATGAAGAAAGATTGAGTCAGCTCAAGCTTCATATCCAGTCTATTCGTAACCATGTTAAAGGCTTGAGCGACAAAAGCTATCAAAACCTGTATGGATTAGATGGGCTAGACTTTGTGCTGCTGTTTATTCCTATTGAGCCCGCATTCACCTTGGCGGTTCAGCAAGATCCTGAATTATTTAACGAAGCATACTCCAAAAATATAGTGATCGTAAGTCCAACGACACTAATAGCCACCCTTAGAACTATTTCGTCCATCTGGAAACAAGAATACCAGAATAAAAATGCGATTGAAATAGCACGACAGAGTGGTGCATTATATGATAAATTCCAAGCATTTACCGAGGACTTAATTAACGTAGGTAAACACTTGACCGGTACTCAAAAAGCTTATCAAGAATCCATGAAAAAGCTTTCTGAGGGTAATGGCAACCTGATTCGCAGGGCCGAGAATTTGAAAAAATTGGGAGCAAAGGCTAGTAAGCAATTAGATAATCGCTTAATAGACAGGTCCGATGACTAGTATTCTGACTCAACAGTTTAGTGTTACAGGCTAATTCGCCTGATTCATAAGGAGTTGAGGATTACACAGGTAGTGTAAATGTTTGTTACTAAGGAGCATCGCTTTGTGTAAGCCAGTCAGAAGCTGCTATTCTACTAGCTGACGGAGCAACATTAGGCTCATGTAATCAGTCACAGAACATCAATACTATACCTTCAAGTATAGATAGTGATGTAGTAGACATAGCTGCTGAGCCAACAATTGAACTAGGTGCTTATCCAAACCCTGCCAAAGACTTCTCAAAAATTACCTTTACGGTAGATACTGAAGGTCCTATTGCAGTGGGCTTGTTTGACACTCAAGGTCATAGAGTAGCAAGAATCTATGAAGACGTGGTTGAAGCAGATAAAACCTACACTATTGAATACAACACATCTAACCTTAGATATGGAATCTATCTAATTAGAGTAGTGTCAAATGGATTTATAGAAACTAAGAAATTAATTATCGAGAGGTAATCCCTTTTACAATCAACATTTAAAAGCCGGCTAACCCCGGCTTTTTTTATGGATTAAATTCTAGATTATATATTTGCATAAACGAAGGGCGCATGGAACTAACAGCGGAAAATCGCTTGAGAAAGTTAATCGTAGTAGGTGATCGACTTTTAATTAGAATTAAGAAATCACCAGACAAAACCGATAGTGGTTTATACCTACCTCCTGGTGTACAAGAAAAAGAAAAGGTTCAATCTGGTTATGTCATAAAGGTTGGCCCAGGCTATCCCATACCAATGCCCACAGATGAAGACGAACCTTGGAAAGACCAAGACGAAAAAATTAAATATATCCCTCTCCAAGCACAAGAAGGCGATCTAGCAGTATTTCTTCAGAAAGGAGCTGTAGAGGTTCAATACCAAGGTGAAAAGCTATTCATAGTCCCTCAATCATCGGTTTTAATGCTAGAAAGAGAACAAGAACTTTAAACTTAGCATACCGTTAAAACGAATGACGATGATGAAATGTAAAAAAGTACCTACTTTTATCCTGATTAATGAAACACTTGACTTGAAACTAGTGTCTCATTCATCTATTTATTATTAATTTTTATGCAATACAAAACGGTTAAATTCTCGAGAGAAAATCAAGCAGAGTTCATTTCTGACTTGAGAAAGCAAGTGAAGAATTACTTTGAAACCAACAATATCTCGGTTTATGGTAATGCGAGTATGGTATTTAAAACCATAGCTATGTTTGCCTTCTTCTTTGTCCCTTACTTTTTAATGCTTTTTGGTGTAATCACCAACCCTTGGTTAGTTATAGCCATGTGGGTAATTATGGGATTTGCCACTGCAGGAATAGGGTTATCAGTAATGCACGATGCTAATCATGGTGCATATTCGAAAAATAAATACGTAAACAAATACATGTCTTACGTAATGAATTTCGTTGGCGCAAGTTCTTTCAACTGGAAGATTCAACACAACATTTTACACCATACCTATACCAACATTGAAGGTATGGATGAAGACATTGATCCTGGGGTATTTATGAGGTTATCACCTCACGCACCTCATATGAAGGTTCACAAACAACAGCACATCTATGGTTGGTTCTTGTATGGGTTAATGACCTTCTTATGGTTAACAACTAAAGACTTCCGTCAACTAATCAGGTATAAGAAAGAAGGCTTATTAAAAACACAGAGAAAATCGTTTGGAGGTGCTATGACCGAAACAGTTGTTAGTAAAATTCTCTATTACGGTTATGCTTTGGTCATTCCATTGATCTTTATTCAAGCTCCTTGGTACGTAATTGTAATTGGCTTTATCATCATGCATTATATCACTGGAATGGTATTAGGAATGATTTTCCAACCTGCCCATGTAATGCCAACTTCAGAGTATCCTATTCCTGACGACACAGGAAATCTTGATAATAATTGGGCCGTACACCAGTTATTTACTACAACTAATTTTGCTCCAAAAAGTAAGCTATTCTCTTGGTACGTTGGTGGGTTAAACTTCCAAATAGAGCACCATTTGTTTCCGAACATTTGCCATGTGCATTACAAGAAGATTAGCAAAATAGTGGAAGCTAAAGCCAAAGAATACGGACTGCCTTATAACAGTCAAGACACATTCTATGATGCTTTAGTAGAGCACGGAAAAATGCTCAAGGCTTTAGGTCGACCACAAACAGCTTAGGCATTTAACAAAGCGAATTCTTTAGCATGGTAGGTGAGGATTATATCAGCACCTGCTCTTTTTATGCTCAATAATGTCTCTGACATTACACGATCGTAATCTAACCAGCCCTTTTCCCCAGCTGCTTTTAACATGGCATACTCGCCACTAACATTGTATGCGGCAATCGGAAGGCTGTAATTATCCTTTAGGAGCTTTATAACATCTAAATAAGCCAAAGCTGGCTTAACCATTAAATAATCAGCTCCTTCTGCAGTATCTAAATCGGCTTCAATGAGCGCTTCTTGCTGATTCGCAGGATTCATTTGATAAGTCTTTTTATCTCCAGCCTTTGGGGCAGAATCCAGCGCATCTCTAAAAGGTCCGTAAAAAGCACTAGCATACTTAGCAGTGTAAGACATGATAGAGACATCCTTATAGCCATGAGTATCTAACACCTCTCTGATGTAATCTACCCTCCCATCCATCATGTCTGATGGGCCAATAATGTCAATACCACATGCCGCTTGAGACAAAGCCTGCTTGCCTAAAACCTCAAGTGTTTCATCATTTAGAATTTGTCCATCCTTCACAATACCATCGTGCCCATCAGAATTGTATGGATCCAAAGCAACGTCTGTCATTATGGTGGCCTCTGGAAACTCAGACTTAATGCGTTTTAGTGCCTCTTGATAAAAGAATTTAGAATCAAATGACTTTGTAGCTGTTTTGTCTTTGTAATGCTCAGGCACAACAGGAAAAACATCAAAAGCATGAATACCTAACTTTAAACAAGCCTCAATTTCCTTGAGCATTTGCTCTATTCCTAAACGATAAATTCCTGGCATAGAATCTACCTCAATTTTATCGTCTACCCCTTCTAATAAGAATAAAGGAAAAATAAAGTCGTTTGTTGTCACTTGGGTTTCCTGAACTAGATTTCTAATCGACTCAGATTTACGATTTCTTCTTGGGCGAATATTCATGATCCAAAGGTAATATTTCTATGAATATTCATTGTTTTTAAGAGTGCTTTAAACCTTTGATAGGTTTCAACATCTAATGACCAAATCACTAACCCATGAAGCATCTATTAAGCTTTGCACTCTTACTTTGTCTTGGGTTTACCGCTCAATCTCAATATTGGGTGGTAAAAGGAACAGTAACCGATAGTGTAGAGAACCTACCACTTCGCTCTGCCACTGTATTATTGGTAAATCAAGCAGATTCAACCCAAAGAGCATTCATTTCTAAAGAGACTGGACAGTTCAGAATAACCGGTGTATTAGACGGTAAATACAAACTCT
Source organism: Roseivirga sp. (assembly GCA_965661455.1). Lineage (GTDB taxonomy): Bacteria > Bacteroidota > Bacteroidia > Cytophagales > Cyclobacteriaceae > Roseivirga. The sequence goes on along the minus strand of CBFIDV010000002.1, from coordinate 178,621 downwards.
ATATTCGCTTTGTTGGCTTTATAACATACGAGCAAGACTTAACGGTGGCTGGCAGCTCTATTGACATAGGTACCGTTGCCCTTGCTGTTGATACCAAGAGCCTCGGAGATGTTACGGTAGAGGACTTTGTGGAACGTGTGCGCCAGAATGGGGACACCACTGAATTTAATGCAGCAGCCTTTAAGGTTAACCCCGATGCAACTGCAGAAAATTTAATTGAAAAAATGCCGGGTGTAGTTTTACAAAACGGAAAAGTGCAGGCACAAGGCGAAGATGTAAAACGTGTACTAGTAGATGGAAGAGAATTCTTTGGCGATGACCCAAATGCTGCCCTGAAAAACCTACCCGCAGAAATCATCGATAAGATTCAGGTATACGACCAAGCGAGCGATCAAGCGCAATTTACTGGCTTTTTAGATGGTGAAACTTCTAAGACCATGAACATTATTACCAAGGTAAGTATGAGAAATGGTGAGTTCGGAAAAGTATATGGAGGTGCAGGAACAGACGAAACCTACAACGTTGGGGGTAGTATCAACCTCTTTAGACCTAAAGCCAGAACCACTATTCTAGGTCAAGTAAATAACATCAACATCCAAAACTTCTCAACCAGCGATTTACTAGGCATTACTTCAGGTGGTGGCAGAGGTGGTCGTGGAGGCCGTGGTGGCGGTGGAGGTGCAGCGGGAGGTCGTGGTGGCTTTACCAATGGCGGAAGTGCCGGAGATTTCCTAGTGGGCCAACAAGGCGGAATTAACGAAACCAGAGCCTTAGGAATTAACTACTCTTATGAAGATGGAAAGAAGGTTAAATTCAGTGGAAGTTACTTCTTTAACGATTCTGACAACACTTCACTAGAGAGCATTTTTCAACAGTTTACCCTTGATCAGAATGAGGGACAGACCTATGAAGAAACCAACTTCTCTCCTAGTAGCAATACAAACCACAGGTTCAGTGGAACATTGGAATACACCATTGATGAAAAGAATTCAATCATCATGCGACCAAGACTTACCTTTCAAGACAATAGTGGTTTCTCAAATGTTATTGGCGAAACGCTTTTGGATGGAAGTCCATTAAACCAGACGGAGAACACCAATACTTCTGCCTTATCTGCTTATACCATTAACAACAACCTGCTCTGGAGACACCGATTTGAAAAAAGAGGAAGAACCTTCTCAGTAAACGTTAATACGGGTTTGAATAACAATGAGGGAGACAGTTTCCTTTTTGCAGAGAACATATTTTTCACTGGAGCAAGCAGAACGCAGGACATTGATCAATTTTCTGATCAGAATACTGATGGCTTTAACATGACCTTGAATGCAACGTACACAGAGCCTTTGGCAGATAGAAGCTCTCTACAATTCAGCTACAGATATGGCTATCAGTTTAACGATACGGATAGACAAACATTCGACTTTGATACTGACGATGGTGAATACAACGAATTAAATGTTCCATTGAGTAACACGTTTGAAAACGACTACCTGACACACAGAAGTACAGTTGGTTATAACTTAAGAGGGCAAAAAGGGACTTTTACCTTAAGAGCAGTGTACCAGTGGGCAATTTTAGATAATGACCAAACCTTTCCATTTGAGGATAACGTAGATAGAACATTTACGAATTTCATACCTACCATCTCATACCGTTACAGAGCTGACTTTGGAAAAAGTATCAACATCAATTATCGAGCATCCACACAAGCACCTAGCGTTAATCAATTACAATCTGTCATTGACAACTCTGATCCTTTAAATATCTCAGCAGGGAACCCAAATTTAGATCAGTCCTATACACATAATGGTACCATTCGCTACAATAAAGTAAACTCAGAAACGAACACTACATTCTTCACCTTACTTAGCGCAAGTTTCTCTGACAACAGAATTGGGAACAGCACATTTATCGCCTCAAGAGGTGATGCAGTAGTTGACGGTATTCGTTTACAGCCGGGGGCCCGATACAGCAAACCTGCTAATCTAGATGGCTATTGGAATGTAAGGAGTTTCATCTCCTACGGTATGCCACTCGGCTTTATTGAAAGTAATTTAAATTTTACAGGGAATCTATCTTATACCAAAACACCGGAACTTATTAATAATGAGTTGAACTTTGCGAAATCGCCAACCTTTGGTTTGGGAGCAGTGCTCAGTAGTAATATTAGTGAGAATGTTGACTTTACTATTTCTAGTAATTCAAGCTTTAGTACGGTAAGCAATACCCTACAAACGCAAGCGAATCAAAATTTCTTCACTCAGTCTACTAGGCTCAGATTCAACTGGATCTTTGGAGATGGCTTTGTATATAGATCTACTGTTTCGCATATCGCTAATACGGGTCTAAGCGATGGTTTTAACCAAAGCTTTATGTTATGGAATATGGAAGTAGGTAAAAAACTCATGAAGCAACAGGCAGAAATCAAGCTTTCCATATTCGACTTGCTAAAACAAAACCAAGCGATTAATAGAACGGTAACAGGTTCTTACGTTCAAGACCAGCAAAGCCAAATACTGACCCAGTACTTTATGCTTTCGTTCGTGTATAATATCAGAAGCTTCGGCCAGGGCGAAATGCCACAGCAAGATGACAGACTACAAAGATTCCAACAGATGAGAGAACGCTTCGGAGGTGGTAGAGGAAGCCGAGGAGGAAATTAAACTTAATCGTCAGGATTGGATATAGGTGGTGAATCTGGGTACCATCCTATGGAATCCATAGATACAGTACTCACTTCAAGACTAGGATCAACTAATGCATCCGAGAATACCGGTGGTTCAGCAAAGTCTCCATGCTTCAAGACTAGGCCGGCCGTGAGGCAGACAATGGCAAGAGTCACGCTTATTACGTGAAGAATATATCGCTTGGTTGAAGATAACATATCGAGTATTTCAAAAAGAAAATGCCTAACTCGGCCAAAACCCTACCTCTGAATTGATAAAAAATTACCCCTAATTAAAAAAGCCTAGCTAAGTGAAAAAATGCACTTAGCATAGTTCAATTATGAAGCTTCAAAGTCACTAATAGTCTTTTCTATAATGTCACAACATTCGTGTAATTGCTCCTCCGTCATCACCAATGGTGGTGCAAAACGAATGATGTTCCCATGGGTCGGTTTAGCTAATAAACCATTCTCTTTAAGGGCCACACAAATATCCCAAGCTGTAGAACTAGAAGGGTGATCGTTAATTACAATCGCGTTTAGTAAACCCTTACCTCTCACAAGTGTAACTAGCTTAGAAGACTGGATGTATTTATTCATTCTTTCTCTGAATATTTCACCTAGTTTTCGAGCACTCTGTGTAAGCTTCTCATCTCGAATAACCTCTAAAGCAGCCATGGCCACACCACATGCTATTGGGTTACCACCAAAAGTAGATCCGTGAGTACCAGGAGTAATCACGTCCATAATATCGTTATTGGCCAGTACAGCAGAAACAGGGTATATACCTCCTGAAATTGCCTTACCTAATATTAAAACATCTGGGGTAGCATAAGTCTCTTGTCTTTCACAGTGCCCAGCACATGAACAGTCGCCACATACAGCTAATAGTCCACCCGTTCTACCAATACCTGTCTGAATTTCATCCGCCATAAATAGCACATTGTGCTCTTTGCATAGCTTTTCAACAGTTTTTAAGAAATGATTACCAGGAACATTCACGCCTGCTTCTCCTTGTATTGGCTCTATTAAAACACCAACAACGTTATCCATTTGTAGCGCTTCTTCTAAAGCCTCTCTGTCACTATATGGTATTTTGATAAACCCGTGAGTAAACGGACCAAAGTTTTTGCGTGCATCTGGATCACTCGAGAAAGAAATAATTGTAGTGGTTCTACCGTGGAAGTTCTGATCAAAAACGATGATCTTCCCTTCGTTTTCTTCTACACCTTTCTTTTCATAACCCCACTTTCTACAAATTTTTAGTGCCGTTTCAACAGCCTCAGCTCCCGTATTCATAGGAAGCACTTTATCAAAGCTGAAGTATTCTGTGATATATTTTTCGTAAGGCCCGAGCACGTCATTAAAGAAGGCTCTAGAAGTAAGCGTAAGCTTTTCAGCTTGTTCTTTTAATGCACCAACAATTCTTGGGTGACAGTGCCCTTGATTTACTGCGCTATATGCCGACAGAAAATCATAGTACTTTTTACCTTCAACATCCCATAGGAAAACGCCCTCTCCCTTTTCTAACACTACCGGTAGCGGATGATAATTATGTGCTCCATACTTATCTTCTAATGCAATTGCATCGTTACTGGTTTTTACCATTCCCATTTCCAATAATTTTTCTTTTCTAAAACAATTTACTTACCATAAAGGTATGGAATCTGTTTCAGGGTATAAAGGAAATGAAGGAGCGTAAGAACGATCAAATTTTTGCCAGTAAAACGGAAGATTACTACCTTAACAAGGACGGTAAATTGGTGTTCACAGAACACTATTTACGCAAACGTGGCTATTGCTGCCAAAACGGCTGCCTACATTGTCCTTACGGTTTTAAACCATGAATGAAACATTTGAGAACTTACCTGTCTCGCTAGACACACTACCAGAATTACCCCAAGACAATTTTAATCCCATAGAAAATACATACTTAAAGGTATCGCTCATTTCAAATGGTCTCTTTTTTTTAATCCTCCTTATTGGTGGAATATGTTTGGTTTACTTTAACAGTGATGAAATAGATAAAGTACTACTTGCCTATGGCTTAGCCATTGGTTCTGTAGGAATACTCTGGCTAGCCAATATCATTTTTGTCTCAAAAGCCTTCCCAAAAAAGAAGTACGCCTTAAGAGAAAAGGACATCATTTATACTAAAGGTTTGCTTTGGTCTACTCGGACCAGTATCCCATTCAACAGGATACAACATGTTGAAATTAAGCAAGGACCGTTTGAGAGAGTATTCAAGCTAAATAGCTTAAAGGTATTTACAGCCGGTGGCCAAACCAGTGATCTGGTAATTCCAGGGCTTTCGGAAGACAAAGCGCTTCAACTAAAGGAATTTATATTAGGTAAAACTTCAAGCGATGGAGTCGATAGCTGAAAAATATTCCGCTCCCCAACGCCAAAGCAAAGTAGCAATTGGCATTATTCTCATTAAGCTAGTTAGGCAGACGATCAAGGCCTTCTGGCCTATACTATTGAGTTTTTTTATAGGAGGTAAAAATGGAAACTCGTTTATCGATTATGTTGGATACATAGCTTTAGCATTTGCGGCATTAAACGTTTTCGGTTCTATCCTTACCTTCTTCAGGTTCTACTTTCACATTGAAGATGGAGCTATCGTTATAGACAAAGGTGTATTAAAGAGAAGCAAGGTAAACATCCCTTTTGAGCGTATTCAAACTATAAATTTCCAACAGAACATTCTTCACCAAATGTTTGGGGTAGTAAGCCTAGAAATAGATACCGCTGGTGCGGGAAAAGCCGAACTCACCATTGATGCGCTTAATAAAGAAGAGGCTGAAGCCATTAGGCAATTCATTCTCACAGAACGCAAGGCGGTAATCTCAGAAGAAGATTCATCTGAAGAATCCTTAGAAGAAGAAAAGGGAGACACAATACTTCATTTAGGTATATCAGATCTTATCAAAATTGGAGTAAGCCAGAATCATTTGAGATCGATGGGGCTACTTTTTGCCTTTGTATTCTCCACTATGAACGAAGTTACGGATGATATCACTGGACTAGTGGAGTCTCAGGTAGACGGCTATGAGTCCTTTCTAGCTAATAATAAATGGGCTGTGGTGGCACTTTCTATCTTACTAGTGGCTTTTATCTCTTTTGTCTATTCCATTATTAGCATCACTTTGAGCAACTACGATTTAAAGCTGTCACTCAAAAAGAATGGTCTTAAACTCGTTAGAGGCCTCCTCAATCGTCAAGAGATTTCCGTAAATAAGAAAAAAGTGCAGGTGGTCTCCTGGTCAGATAATCCAATAAGGAGGCTCTTTAACATGTACACGCTGCAAATTGACCAAGCTAGTAGCACTGATGCCGCACAACTCAAGTCTAAAATTAAAGTACCCGGTAGTTATCAGCATCAGATAGATAAGGTGGCTAAAAACGTTTTCCCCGCGGAATATTACCGACCTGAGAAGAAGAATAAAGTCAACAGAATATTGCTCACAAGAATCATTGTACTTGTAGGGATCATTCCTGCTTTAATTGCACAGACACTATACTTTGCATTGGGCTGGTACTGCCTTTTGTTCTTGCTCTGGATTCCACTCATCAGTTCAATAGCTAATATGTATTATCGTAAGCGTAGTTTTGAGCTGAATCAAGAGTTACTTAAAAATAGTCGAGGCACATTTGGTAATATGTACGAGCTCCTTCAGCTTCGTAAAATTCAAGCCATACAGATTAAGCAAAGTTGGTATCAGCGAAGGAAAAAGCTCGCAAATGTAACCTTGTTTACTGCATCAGGATCTATAAAAATTCCGTTCTTAGATCTTAACCAAGCCGAAGACCTTGAGAAATATGTACTTTACAAGGTAGAATCGGACAAAAGAGGGTGGATGTAATTTCTTAAGAGATTTTCAACTCACTATTGGTCAAACCGATAATAATTCAGATATTTGCAATCCGTTAAGAAAAAGCGGTTAATTCAGACGTTATGGCAAGAGTTTGTGATATCACAGGAAAAAAAGTACAAGTAGGAAACAACGTTTCTCACGCTAACAATAAGACTAAAAGAAAATTCTACCCGAATCTTCAGAAGAAGAGATTTTATATCCCTGAGGAAGATAAGTGGGTTACTTTGAAAGTTTCTACTTCAGCAATAAGAACTATTAACAAAAATGGTATATCTGCTGTATTGAAAAAAGCACGTGAAAACGGCAACATTTTAGTATAATAGCGTTCCATACGTTATTGTACTGATATGAAACTTTACACAAAGACATTTACAATCCTGATCGTATTTATACTTTCAGGATTTTTTATTGCCCCTGCGCAAGACATCCCTACCGATTTACTCTCGGCCGAATTCCATAAAGGCAGAAGAGAAGCAGTAAGAGCACAAATGCCCGACAATTCAGTGGCTGTGTTCTTCGCCAATCCAGTAAGAAATCGCGCAAATGATGTTGACTACATCTACCACCAAGATCCAGATCTCTTTTATTTAACGGGCTATAGAGAACCTCACGCTGTTCTTCTGGTATTTAAAGAAGAGCAAACTAATGCTACAGGCAACGCTTACAACGAAATCTTCTTTGTTCAAGAAAGAAACCCCATGGCCGAAATGTGGAATGGCTTGAGACTAGGCACAGAGGGTGTTAAAGAACGCTTAGAGATCGTAAACGCCTATAATGGTTCTACTTTCGCCAATTATGACATTGACTTCTCAAAGTTCGATAAAGTGATGTTTTTCGACTTTATGAATGACGTAAGAGACAACCCAAGAGACAATGCAGATCTCTTCAGTCTTATTGAGCAGTTTAAAGAGAAGTCTGGTTACAGCGCAAATGCTAATACGCTAGGCACAGAAACGCCAGTAAACAACCTAGACATCACTACGCTCAATACAATAATGAATAATCTTCGAGGCATTAAAACACCTGAAGAATTAGACCTCATTAGAAAGGCTGTATTCATATCTACGGTTGGGCAAGTAGAAGTTATGAAAGCTATGAAGCCGGGGCTATCGGAGACTGAGATTCAAGGTATTCACGAATTTGTCTTTAAGAAGTATGGATCGGAATATGAAGGCTACCCTTCTATTGTTGGCGCAGGAAATAACGGCTGTATCCTTCATTATATAGAAAACCATAAGCCAAACATTGAGAGCAAAGAAATGATCTTAATGGACCTTGGTGCTGAGTACCACGGGTACACTGCAGATGTTACCCGTACCATTCCAGCGGACGGTAAATTCTCTCCTGAAGAAAAAGCTATTTACGACTTAGTTTACAAAGCACAGGAAGAAGCCATTCAAATGAGCAAGCCGGGCACTTCTTTTGGTGCAATTACGGCTCATGCCAAGCAAGTAATCAACAAAGGCTTAGCCGAGCTAGGAGTTATCGCTGATGAAAACGAAAGGCACTTATACTTCCCACATGGCCTTTCTCACCATATTGGCTTAGATGTACACGATAAAGGCAACTACGGCCAAATGGAAGAAAATATGGTGATTACCGTAGAGCCAGGAATCTATATTCCTGAAGGTTCTGACTGTGATGAAAAGTGGTGGGGCATTGCCGTAAGAATTGAAGACGATGTCCTCATCACAAAAGATGGCTTTGAATTACTTTCTGCTTTTGCACCAAGAACTACGGAAGAGATTGAAGCGGTAATGAAACAACCGAGTCCGCTCGATGCATTTGCATTACCGGAGCTTAAGGGCGGTAAATAGTGCTAAAGTTATAGCTCATATTACTCAGTCGTTCCACAAGAATGATCGGGGCATCTTCAAAATTTCAAAAAATTGAACTGGTCTTTGGCTCACTTAAGACCAGTTTTTTATCCAACAAAATCCATGAGAAAAGCACTTCGATTTTCTGCCATTGGAATAGTCGCACTAATAGTTGTGGTGACATTACTCTTTGGTCACAAAGACATTCCTGTTGAAGAATTAAAGCGACAGTATGCTCAAGTACCTTCCCAGTTTATGGAGATTGAAGGAATGCAGGTTCATTATCGTGATGAAGGAAATCCACAAGACTCTTCACCACTCGTTCTGATCCATGGCACTGGCGCCAGCTTGCATACTTTCAATGATTGGACCCAAGCCCTGATCAAAGACAGGCGTGTCATTAGAATGGACCTCCCGGCTTTCGGTCTCACAGGTCCATTCCGTGATCGTGATTATAGCATTGAGCACTATGTAGCATTTCTCAATAAATTTCTGAGTAAGCTAAACATTGAGTCGTGCATACTTGGAGGTAACTCTTTAGGGGGACAGATAGCTTGGAACTACACTGCTGAACACCCTAACCAGGTGCATAAACTAGTACTGATAGATGCTGCAGGCTACCCAAAGAAATCCACAAGTGAGCCTATAGCCTTCAGAATTGCAAAAATCCCAGTGCTAAATAAAGCGCTCACCTATATCACTCCCCGTTTTGTTATTCAATCTAGTATTGAAAACGTATACGCCTACCCAGAAAAGATAAAGAAGGGTGTTATTCAGCGATATTTTGACCTTTCGCTAAGAGAAGGCAACAGGCAAGCTTTTATAGACAGAATGCAATTAGATTATGATAGCAGCAGAACCAACAACATTAAGAACATAGACCAACCAACACTCATTCTTTGGGGTAATGAAGATAAGTTAATTACTACCGAAAGTGCTTATCGATTTCAGGCAGATCTAGCAAATGGTACTCTAGTGATTTTAAAAGGTTCTGGTCATGTGCCTATGGAAGAGAATCCGGCTGAGAGTCTCGAAGTATTACGCTCGTTTATAGACAAGGACTAATAACAGGTTATTTCTTAAGACCGCCCAATGCCATACCTGCCCTCATTTTGAGCTTATCCATGGTAGACATATTGGCTAAAAGTTCGCTCATTTTCTCCTTCACTTTTTCAATAGCCTTATTAGGCCTAATCATTACTTTGAATTCTTGAATCTTGCCTTCATCATTCCATTTGATAATGTCCACTCCATTGATCAGAATGTCATCAATCTCACAAGTAAACTCAAGCATAGAGTCTTTTTCTGAATGAATCTCTCTTACATATTTAAAGCTTTCGTTACCATTAGCAAAGAACATCTCATATGCATTTTTCAGATACATAGCGGTAAGCTTTCTACCTTCTTGTGGTTTAAAAATGAGTGGAGAAAGAAAGACTGCCTTCTTGTCTAGAAGCATTTCTAGGTCATGCATATTCCCACTATCGAATAATTTATGCCAAGCCTCAGTGTTATTCATAGAAAATCCTTTGAATTAAGATAGGGAGAAAGCCGATAAGGCTTGATGGATTATGTCTTTTTTATGACTTAAAAGGCTATATTAGCCTCTCCAGGGAAGAGGCAGATAATAAGTTAATTAATTTTGCTTCAGGACTTTAAAAATGAAATACAGTTCCCTATATTTGCAATCCGAATTTTAGAAGCACAGGAAAATGGCTAGAAAAGGGAATAGAGTTCAAGTGATTTTAGAATGCACCGAGCATAAAGACAGCGGCATGCATGGTACATCTCGCTACATCACTACGAAGAACCGTAAAAATACGACAGAGAGAATGGAGTTGAAGAAGTACAACCCAATTCTTAAGAAATATACTGTTCACAAAGAAATTAAGTAATTATGGCTAAGAAAGTAGTTGCAACCCTAAAGCAAAAAGGTGGTGTTAAATACGCCAAGGTGATCAAAGCAGTGAAATCTCCTAAGACAGGTGCATACACCTTCAAGGAAGAGATTGTAACCGAAGATTTGGTTAAATCTGTCTTAGCTGATAAATAAGATTTATCTAATTAAGTGATATATTAAAGTCCCTCATGGGGACTTTTTTTGTTTACACCCCTAAAGTTCGTTATCCTGAATTTTATCAGGATCCATTCCAAGGAATAGGAAGATTCTGAAGTGATTTCAGCATGACGTTTGAAAGGGAATTGAAAATTATAGTGCAATGGCCTTATTTGGATTATTCTCAAAAGACAAGAAGGAGTCTTTAGACAAAGGACTCGAAAAAACGAAAGAGAACTTCTTTTCGAAGCTTGGGAGAGCCGTAGCCGGAAAATCTAAAGTGGATGATGAGGTCTTAGACGAATTAGAAGAAATTCTAATCACCTCTGATGTAGGCGTAGACACTACCGTTAAGATTATTGAACGCATTGAAGAACGTGTCGCCAAAGACAAGTTCATGAATACTGCAGAGCTTGATCAAATCCTGAGAGATGAGATTGCTGCTCTTCTATCGGAAAACAATACCCAAGATTTAGCTGATTTTAAACTGCCTGAAGGTCACAGACCACATGTAATCCTAGTTGTTGGTGTAAACGGTGTAGGTAAAACTACCACCATTGGCAAATTAGCTGCTCAATTTAAAGCTAAAGGGCATTCCGTGGTACTTGGTGCCGCAGATACTTTTAGAGCTGCCGCTGTAGACCAACTTAAGCTTTGGGGAGAGAGAGTCGGAGTACCCGTAGTTGCACACGGTATGAACACAGATCCCAGTGCTGTTGCCTTTGATGCCGTAAAACAAGGCGTTGAAACAGGAGCAGATCTTGTAATTGTAGATACTGCCGGAAGACTGCATACCAAAGTGAACTTAATGAATGAGCTCTCTAAAATTAAGAGGGTCATGCAAAAATTTATTCCGGAGGCACCACATGAGATTCTATTGGTGCTAGATGGTTCTACTGGTCAAAACGCATTTATTCAAGCAACAGAATTTACTAAAGCTACCGAAGTAAGTGCTCTGGCCATTACTAAACTTGATGGCACAGCCAAAGGCGGTGTGGTTATTGGAATTTCTGATCAATTCAAGATTCCGGTTAAATATATTGGGGTTGGCGAGCAAGTAGATGACCTCCAGGTCTTTAATAAAGGAGAGTTTGTTGATTCGCTTTTTAAAAAGTAGCCGATAATAAACTCATTCTCTGAACGTTACCGTACATTCCACGTTCTTTTTCGCACAAAAGCAACCCACCCTCTATCATATCTATACGATTATCAAGTAATTAAAAGCTTGGCATCTATATTGTTGTTTTGATTGTCGGATAGAAAACATTTGTACATTAACGAACAACCTATGAGTGCGATAGCGATACAAATCCCTCAAATATCTGGCGAACAAGAGATTGAGGTGGAAGTAAAAGTAAACGGCCAAAAAATGTCTTACAATTACCGAGTAGAGGTCTTCTACTGGGCCGATTGTGACTACCCAAGTGATGACAGAGTCGATTGCATCAGACAAATCTTAGATAGTTATGACCCCGCCTGGGAACTCTACACTATAGGAATGCCTACTAATGAATTAGTCCCGATCACTTTCAGAAAGAAAAGAATTTAGATTCTTAGTGGGTTCTACGGCACGCTTCTAATGCTTAATACTAGCGCCACTTTCAATTACTTTTTGCTATAAGCACCTAGCATCTAGCTTCAAGCAATTTTACTACCTTTGCACTTCAATTTTAAGGCATGAAGGCGAAGGGATTAAAGAAAGATAAAGTCAATATTGTAACACTAGGTTGTTCTAAGAACTTAGTGGATTCTGAGGTAATGCTTACCCAACTCAAAGGAAATGGCATTGACACTACTCATGAATCAAAAAATGATGACTCAAATATTGTAATCGTAAATACCTGCGGCTTTATTGACAATGCGAAGCAAGAATCGGTTGATACAATCTTGCGCTATGTAGATGCTAAAGAAGAAGGCCAAATAGACAAAGTATATGTAACTGGTTGTCTTTCTCATCGCTATAAAGACGATCTTGAAAAAGAGATTCCACAGGTAGATGCATTTTTCGGGACTATGGAGCTTCCTGCCTTACTCAAGAAATTCAAAGCTGATTACAAGCATGAATTACTAGGAGAAAGAATCACAACTACCTCTAACCATTATGCTTATTTAAAAATCGCAGAAGGCTGTGACAGACCCTGCTCCTTCTGTGCTATTCCTTTAATGCGTGGTGGTCATAAATCACGTCCCATTGAAGAATTGGTTACAGAAGCGAAAAACCTCTCCAGAAACGGCACCAAGGAACTTTTATTAATTGCTCAAGACTCAACTTATTACGGTTTAGACCTCTACAAAAAGCGAAACCTAGCAGACTTAATGAAACGTCTTTCAGATGTTGAGGGGATTGACTGGATTAGATTGCACTACGCCTTCCCTACTGGCTTCCCAATGGACGTGCTTGACGCCATGGCCGAAAGAGATAACATCTGTAATTACTTAGATATTCCGCTTCAGCATGGATCCACAAAAATGTTGAAACTCATGAGACGAGGAACAACTCGTGAAAAAACAGAGGCGCTCTTGGGCGAAATGAGAAGTCGTGTGCCCGACATTGCTATCAGAACTACATTGATTGCAGGCCATCCTGGCGAGACAGAAGCCGATTTTGAGGATATGGTGGACTTTGTACAGAAGTCAAGATTCGATCGACTAGGAATCTTTACTTATTCGCATGAAGAGCAAACGCATAGCTTTAGTTATGAAGATGATGTGCCCGATGAAGTAAAACAAGAACGTGCCAATCGCGTAATGCAGATTCAGGAAGAAATTTCTCATGACATCAATCAAAATAAGATTGGTAAAGAGTTTAAAGTACTAATAGACCGTAAAGAAAGTGGGCATTTTGTGGGAAGAACAGAACACGATTCACCTGAAGTGGACAATGAGGTACATGTTGATGCTGCGAAGCATTACTTACGAGTGGGAGATTTCGCCCAAATAAAAATCACTAATGCCACAGAGTTCGACCTTTATGGAGAACCTGTCAAATAAAAACAATTGCTGCAGAATTGAGTCTTTGAGATATTCACATTCTTTTGGCAAGACAAAACCTAATGGAGCAAACTGATATATCTGACTGTCTGATTGGCAAAATCGATTTTGCCAAAACTAACAGCTTCACTAAATTCTTTCTAGACTATATATCTGGTAAAAAAGAGCTTCAGGGCTTTCATAATGGCTTACCAACTGCCGAAAACTTACTCAGTCAAATAGACAAGAGAAACTTCAATAATACCAACCGAACGGTTTTGGCGAATGTACTTGAAGAGCAATTCGAAGGCTTGGAAGTTTCTGAATTGACAGCAGCAAATATCAAAAGCCTTAAAGAAAACAATACCTACACCATCACCACAGGTCATCAGCTGAACATCTTTACCGGACCCTTATATGTTATCTACAAGATTGTTTCGATCATTAGAGCATGTGAGGAATTAAAGGAACTAAGACCTGACTGCAACTTTGTACCTGTTTATTGGATGGCTAGTGAAGACCACGATTTCGAAGAGATCAGCTACTTCCGATATAATGAGAGAAAGTTTGTTTGGGATACAGATCAAACAGGAGCAGTAGGCCGATTCGACCCAAAATCCATTGCTCCAATTTTTGATGAGATCATCGGTATTCCCGATTTTTTCAGGAAGGCCTATCTCAAGCAAAAGAACCTTGCTGGCGCTGTAAGATTTTACATGAATGCCTTATTCGGAGAATACGGTTTAGTTACGCTAGATGCTGACGACTCTAGATTGAAGGCTTTATTTACTGATGTAATTGAAGCAGACATTTTAGATAATATTCCTGAAAAAGAAGCGACTTCAACATCGGCCCAATTAGATGATTTGGGTTATAAAACACAGGTATTCCCCAGACCTATTAACTTCTTTTATTTAAAGGAAAACATTAGATCTAGAATTGAAAAACAGGGAGATATTTATCAAGTCTTAGACTCAGATATTCAGTTCACAGAAGCTCAATTAAAAGAAGAGATACAGAATTACCCAGACCGCTTTAGCCCTAATGTAATTCTTAGGCCTCTTTATCAGGAATATCTATTACCGAACTTAGCCTATGTTGGAGGCCCATCAGAATTGGTCTATTGGCTACAATTGAAAGGTATTTTCGACCATTTCAATCAAACCTTCCCTTTGTTAATGCCTAGAGCCTTTGCGGGGGTTATTACCACAAACACTGCTCGCAAGATTGAGAAACTTGGTCTCACATGGGAAGAAGTATTCATGCCAGACAATGACTTAGTCACGAATAAAGTCAAAGAAGCATCGACATACGTGCTAGACTTAGAGGTACAGAAGCGGGAACTGAAATCTATTTTTAATGCAACTTTTGAGCAAGCCAAAAAAGTAGATACTACACTGGAAAAAACTGTTTTAGCCGAGCACAGACGAGGAGAAAATTCTTTAGAGAAGTTAGAGAAGAAACTGCTAAGAGCAGAGCGTAAAAATCAAGAAGTTCTCATCAATAGAATTTATGCAGTAAAAGATGCCCTTTTCCCTGGAGGGTCTCCACAAGAACGGAAAGACAACTTTCTTAACTTTTATCTAGCAGACAATAAATTCATAGATTCATGTATGGAAGCAATCGACCCATTCGATTATCGTTTTCATCTTTTATCTACAAATGAATAAAAAAGTACTCAGAAAGGTTTACTTAGAGAAGCGTAAAACGCTAACGGCTTCAGAGCACCAAAAAAGATCTGAGTCGGTATGCACATCTGCTTTATCTCTTTTGAAAGAGTACTCTGTCAAAAACATCCATCTCTTCTTGCCCATTCTGCATCAGAGAGAAGTTGATACTCTGCCCATACTTAACTTTCTCATTAAGAACCCTTTGTTCCAGCCAATAGTCAGTGCGACCAATTTCAAGACAAAAGAAATGAACCATTTTTTAGTGGATGATTTCACGAAATTCGAACAAGACAGATTCGGAATACCAACGCCTATAAATGCCAAACAAGTATCCGTTGAAGATATAGATGTGGTACTCTGCCCCTTAATATCTTTTGACCGCTTGGGTAATCGTATTGGCTATGGAGGCGGTTACTATGACCGATTCTTAAGGGAGTGCCGAGGTGACATTAAGATCATCGGCCTAGCTCTAACTCCTCCACTAGACCTTATTCCATTTACCGAATCCCATGATTATCAAATGCATGCCTGTATTAATCATGATCAGGTTTTCAAATTCAACGCATAAAAAAGCCACTTCCCTATCTAAAGAAAGTGGCTTCATTATTATTCAATCTTATTTATCTAGAAGTAGACTTCAGAAGTTTAACTGATCCTCTTCCCTTATTATTCGCAACGTTCAAAATGTAAAGACCATCAGGAGCACTTCTCAAATCTATTTCAACCTGATCACCGCTACTATAACCTCTTACATCTCTTGCCTCTACTTTTCTTCCATTACCATCAACAATCTGCATTTGGAAATCGCCAATAAAAGCATTCGGAAAAGCTACATTGAACAACCCATTTGAAGGATTTGCATCAACTATAATTTCACCCACATTCAAGAGTAGCTCCTCATCAATGGAACTAATCACATTTTCGATGGTATAGGTTTCGTTTGATTCAATGGTACCGTCAAAAGCATTACCGGCTAAATCGGCAATATCCTGACCTGAGGTAAACTCTAGCCCGAGCACACCATCATCTAAAATTTCAGTAACTACAACTGAGAATACTCTTCCTGTTTCTTCTTCGTTTATAGCACCTAAAGTAGCTGTCGGAGAACCTGATGTAAGGGCAATATCTGTAACGTCTACATTTACTACCTGCTCTGTGAATGTCACAAAAAAGGTAACCTCATTTTGATCTGTTATAGCATCAGTAGGATTACTACGCGATACCGACACCCCCGGTGCTTGTGTATCTTGAACAGTATAGGTTTCACTAGCGGTTATGGTTCCAGAGAAATCATTCCCTACGAGATCTTGAATATTATTAGAAGATGCTACACCTAAACCGAGCGTTCCAGAGCCACCAATATTGTCAACTGTTACATCAAACACGGTACCTGTAGTACTTTCAACCACTGATGAAATAGATCCTGCGGCATCTCCATTGGTTTCAAAATCAGCGTTACTAACGTTCACCACCTCTTCATTGAAAGTAACTTGGAATTGAACGGTAGACCCGGACACTTCTTCTCCAGTAGGATCAAGCCTTGTTATTGAAGATATTTCCGGTCCTTGTCCATCTAATGAGAAGGTTACAGAATTGGAAAGTGCAGTACCAAGATTCGTATGTGTAAGGCGCAATTGATAGGTTCCTCCATCACTTGCAACCAATTGATCTTCCGTTTCGCCTTCAATTACTTCACCGTCCTTCAACCATTCGTAAGACAAAGGATTAGGCGTGAGGTAAGCTATATTACCTCTAATTGTAGCTTCAGTGAAATCATCGTTCCAAGAATAATTGATATTAGGAATAATTCCCACAGGATCATAAGTACCCATAAATACGCCATTACCATGAGTAGAAGCCATGAGTTTACCATCAATTGGTCTAACCTTAAGCGCAGAAACCACAACATTTCCCAAAACATTTGCCGCTTGCTGCGTCCATACGGTATTATCACCGTTTAACTCTGTGGTCATAAATAAACCCACGGAAGTTCCAGCGAAGTATCTAAACCCTCCTTCACCGTCAGGCAAAATCTCTACTGCTCTCACTGAAGGACCAGCTCCAGCACCTCCAGGATTTTCTTCTAAATTACCTGACACTGCCGTCCAATTCTCACCACCGTCTTCAGTGTAGAAAACACTTTCGACACCATAATTAGAGAATGAAATCAATACTTTATCAGCATCTGTTGGATCAATGGCAATTGCAGAAATATTGCCTACAGAAAAGTTACTTCCCGTTACGTCAATAATTTCTGTGGTCTCATCGGCATTCCTTACGTCTGCCACCTTATATAAACTTCTTCCCCTTGTACCAAAGTATAATACGCCTTCAGGCTCTAGTGACACGTCTAAAGAGGAAACAAAATTATTAGTGAGTCCCGGAACATCCGACAATTCATACCATTGCCCGTTTCTTGGGTTAGTTCTCACATTATTGTTACCGAATACTCTTCCTCTAGCCGCAATAAAGAACTGATCTTGATTTACCGGATTATAAGTGAACGGATTGATAAATAGAAAATCACCATCATTACTTGTTGGGCTAATATTCCCACCAAACTGATAGGTGTCATTTTCATCTAGCTCGAATCTCAAGACGTTTCCGTTTTGAGACGAAACCACTAAACTGTTATAGGTAATCGCATTATACGCACCGTCTCCTCCAAAAACATCTGACCAATCGCCAGTAGGATCACTTTCGAAAGTAGCCCATGTACCATTATCTTGTAAACCACCCATTACTTGTGGGTCTGCAATATCGAAATCATGAATATCTGCATGATAGAACTGACTTGTCAAGTAACCGTTATTAAGGCTTTCCCAAACTAAAGGGAGTGTTCCGTTCTCAGCAGTATTGTCTTGCGTAATGCTCACACCTCCATCTGTTCCTGAAATAGAGATGTCAGGATTTTCTGATAGAAAGTCAAAAGTATGGTTATCTGGATGGTGACCAGGATATAAAGGAAAGCTATTAGGATTACTGTCAGGTCTGTACCCACCTACGTGCTTTTGATTTGCAATATTGCCATAACCATCTGAAGTTCTGAACAAGTTTGTGCTACCAATGAAGATATAGTCTGAATCACCAGGCTTCACATGGATGTGGAGGTTATAACCACCTTGAAGATTGTGGTTTGCGCCAGAATCATTCCCTAATGATAAGAAGCTTGAATAGTCTTCAAAAGTATCAGTAGAACCATCATAAGCGTAAAGATTCTCAGCAGCAACTAACCAAACCCGATTTTCATCATTTGGATCTAAAGCCATTTCAATTCTATTGTAACGAGACTCAAAAGCAGCTGGTAAATCAATCTGAGTCCATGTTATGCCATCGTCAGATTGGAAGAACCCTTTGTCACCTGAGTTCACCTGAATATTGGCTATGGTGGCATAAACCTTACCAGAAGATGTCACGAGGACATCAGTCCAATCGGCTTTTGAATTACTCTGACCTAGAACAACTTCCCAAGTCTCAAATCCATCTTCACTTCGAATGATTTGACCTTCCGTTGCAGCATAAATCTCGGTGCCAGTACTATTCGAAAAATCAATAGCTAACTCATGTACTAAACTGAATTCCTCTTGGCCATTTACACTCCCGTTAATCCCAGATGTACTAGTCGTACCGTCAAGAGCCGTAGCTTGAATCAAACTCCAATTTTCGCCATTGTCAGTTGACTTATAAATACCATTCCCTACATAAGTAGCCCCAGAAGCACTAGCCGAATTACCCGCCTGTTCACCAGTACCATAATACCATTCCGATGTTCTTCCATCACGCTCATCTTGAACAATGTCTGTTACAGAAGGATGGTCTTCAAGAGCAGTAGTTCTCCTCCAAGACTGACCTAAATCCGTAGTCTTCCATACACCACCTGAAACACCTCCAGCTAAAATCGTATTATCATCATTTACATCTATGGCAAGTGCTCTAGTTCTGCCTCCTACATTGTAAGGGCCAACGTTTTCCCATTCGCCATCATTCTCAGATGCAGAAGAACCTGCAGCAGCCATTCTCGGTGGATTTATACCATTCTGATTTAGTCTATCCGCATTTAGAGTAGCCTTTGCAAAAGCTAGCTCTCTCTGCTTTATTCTCGTAGGTAATTGCCCAGTTGCGGGATCAACTAACATAGAGAGCTCATATTCTAAGCGCTCTTCGGGATTCTCATAGCGAGGATCTTCAACAGGTTCATATTTTTCAGCTCCTTCCTTATTAATTGAAAAGGCAGGTACTGCTTCTTTCTTATCGAATGTCAGGTAAGTGAAAAGGCTCGCAGCTAAAATAACTAATGCCGCTAATGAAAGTAAGGCTTTCTTTTTCATAGGTGTTATTTGGTAATCATACTTAAAATTATCGTGCCAGACTCCTCACTTTTTCGAGTCATAGCATCTAACATAACCTCGTTGCCCTTTTTGAATTTAACTTCCTTGGAAGTATACAACTTAACCATATCTCCCACTTGAGGCTCAACAGAAGAGAATGTTGCTCCATATCGCAATACTTCCGTTACCTCAAAATCGTAGATCCACTCTAGATCATTAGATCCAGATTTAGCAATTACTTTCCCTTTTAACCGAATTGCATCTTTGACCATTGCATCGGGTTGGGCTTCAATAACGCCATCTGTATTTATTGAATAATTGGTGGTGCCTTTATTTGCTGTACAATTAGTTAACAACATGAAGGACAAAAGAAACAAAACTGAATAAGTGATTTGTTTGTAATATAATCTTCGCATTGGGTTGTAATTAGATGTGAAATATACAACTAAAATACATTCGTACCCTAAGAATAAAGACTTAACGTGGAGCAATTACAGAAGCTTATTTGGTAGCGCGTACCATCTCCTTTTTACCTGGTGGGCCATCTAATGTTTCCACCACTAAACCTAAGCTAGCTAAATCTCTCTTAAATTGACCTTTGGCGCAGTAAGTCACCAAAACACCACCTTCTGCCATATGCTCCACCACATTCTTAAGCACTCCTAATTCCCAAACCTCCGATTGTTTGCTAGGAGCAAAAGCATCGAAAAAGACTAATTCAAATTGTTGATCGGGCGAGAAATGCTCTATTTTCTCTTTATACTTAGTAAATGAAAAGTTGGTAATGACTCTTTGTTCCGAACCCCATGAACTTGAATGAATCATGGCAAAATCAGATTTTGCTTCTTCATACGCCAGCATATCTGGATATGAAAGCTGCGACACAATCTCAGTGTCTAGAGGATAAGGTTCAAGGGTGTGATAATCGATAGAAATACCTGAATGATCTCGGGCATATTTAATAGATAGCAGGGCATTAAGACCTGTACCAAGGCCAACCTCTAGGATACGAATATCCTCATCTCCCTTCTCCCGAAGATTCTCTAGGCCCATTTGGATAAACACATGGCGTGATTCAGTTAATGCCCCATGTGTAGAATGATAGGTTTCCCTAAGCATGGAATTATACAGTGACTGCGAACCGTCTCCGGTTTCTATAATACGAATCTCCTCACTCATTATTTTTGAATCAGCACAGTAGCATATGCTGCAACTCCTTCTTCCTTTCCTACAAAGCCAAGCTTTTCTGTAGTTGTAGCCTTTATTGAAATATCCTCTTCAGGAATATCCATTACTTCTGCCAAGCATGTTTTCATGGCGGGGATGTGAGGATTAACTTTAGGTTGCTGTAGGCAAATAGTAGAATCAATATTTCCAATGGAATAACCAGCATCCGTTAAGAGCTTCATTACATCTTTTAATAAGATTTTACTATCAATGCCCTTGAACTGAGGATCAGTATCTGAAAAGTGAAAGCCTATGTCTCGCATATTTGCAGCACCTAATAATGCATCGCAGATCACATGAATTAAGACATCAGCATCTGAATGCCCAACAGCGCCATGTGTGTGAGGCACGAGTATTCCTCCTAACCAAAATTCCTCACCTGCTTCTAATTTGTGGACATCGTATCCAAAACCGACTCTTATCTTCATTATATTTTATTTAGAATAATATCTCAGTACCGAAGCATTTTGTTCTGTCAAGATTTGATTTGCAGCAGCCATCACGCCATTTGTCGTTACTTTTTCAATACGTTCTACTTCTTGATTCACCAACTCTGCATCTGACAGCATTTCTGCATAAGCTAAGTTCATGGCCCTATTTAAAAGCTCCATTTCGCTAAATACGTGAGACGAAATAGCCTTGTTCTTTACTTTATCTAATTCTTTTTCAGAAAGAATCTCCCCTTTAAACTTATCAATCAGATGCCAAATGGCTGCTTCACCTTCTTTTGGATCAACTCCTTGAGCCAACTTACCTTGAATAACCATCAAACCCGGATCAATAGAACCCATCACATAACCACTTATCGCATTGAATAAATGCTCTTTTTCGACAAGTTCGTGATAAAGCCTACTGGAAGTTCCTCTACCTAAAACATCACTCAATAAATCTACTGTATGATAGCGCTCCCCTGCTCTGCCGGGCATATGAAATGTCATGTAAAGAGCCTCCACGGGAACATCCGCACGCACCTCTAATTCCCTATATAATTTCTGAGGTGGCTCAACCGGCAATACCCTTTCAATGCTCTTCCCTGAAGGAATACCTCCAAACCATTTCTCACTGAGCTTTTTCACACGATCTACAGTAACATCGCCTGCAACAACCAAAACCGCATTGTTTGGCAAGTAGAATTTATTGAAGAAATGCTTCACGTCATCCATCTTTGCCCGCTCAATATGCCCGATGTCTTTTCCAATAGTTGCCCATTGATAAGGGTGGACATCATAAGCTAGTGGTCGTAATTTGAGCCAAATATCTCCATACGGCTGATTAAGATAACGTTGCTTAAATTCTTCAATCACTACAGAGCGCTGTACTTCTAAAACCTTCGGCTCGAAAGATAGACTCAACATTCTATCTGATTCTAACCAAAATGCAGTTTCTAGATTTACTGAAGGAACAGTGATGTAGTAATTGGTAATATCGTTAGAAGTGAAAGCGTTATTGTCTCCTCCTACCTTCTGCAAAGGCTCATCAAATGAGGTAACGTGCTTTGATCCTCCAAACATTAAATGCTCAAATAGATGAGCAAAACCTGTTTTTTCAGGATTTTCATCTCGAGCACCTACCTTATAAAGCAGGTTTAATACTGCCATTGGTGATGAGTGATCTTCATGGACGATCACCTTTAATCCATTATCAAGTTGAAAACTTTCGTAATTGATCATTATAGGGGGTGAAATTAAAAATAACCTGACAGAATTTTTGCAATACGACCTTTACTTTATTTTTGTCAGCTATCACTTGCTTATGAGATTTAAAAAAGCGGGCTATAAACCGCAAGAACTCCTTCGATTATATGAGGAAATCCTTCGACCTAGAATGATCGAAGAGAAGATGTTAATCCTACTTCGCCAAGGTAAAATCAGTAAGTGGTTTTCGGGCATCGGACAAGAAGCAACTAGTGTAGGAGCCGTACAGGCCATCTCTCACGATGAGTTTATCCTGCCAATGCACAGAAACCTTGGCGTTTTCACGGGAAGGAAGGTCTCATATTATAGACTCTTTGCTCAATTTCAGGGTAAACTCAGTGGATTTACGAAAGGCCGCGATCGTTCCTTCCATTTTGGTACAAAAGAGCATCATATTGTAGGAATGATCTCCCACCTCGGCCCTCAAATGGCACTTGCCGATGGTATTGCTCTAGCTAACAAATTGAACAAAGAACCTAAGGCAACACTGGTATTTACAGGAGACGGTGCCAGCTCAGAAGGAGACTTCCATGAAGCGCTAAATGTGGCTGCAGTATGGGACTTACCGGTAATATTTGTGATTGAAAATAATGGGTATGGCCTCTCAACACCTAGCTCAGAGCAATTTCGTTTTAAACAATTTATTGATAAGGGCCCAGCATATGGCATTGAGGCGGTACAGGTAGATGGTAATAACATATTAGAGGTACACCGTACCATAAAAGATTTGGCCGATGACATTCGTAAAAAGCCTAGGCCAGTTATTGTGGAAGCCATCACTTTTAGAATGAGAGGGCATGAGGAAGCAAGCGGAACCAAATACGTTCCTAAAAAGCTAATGGAGCATTGGGCCAAAAAAGACCCAGTTGAGAATTATGAAAAGTATCTGATTGACCAAGGCATACTTAATGACGACATCATTGATGACATTAGAGCCACCATTAAAGCCGATATAGACCTAGGGTTAGAAGCAGCTTATAAAGAAGAGTTGCCACAAAGCAGCACAGAGCATGAGTTAGAAGACAGGTTTCAGTACTTTGTACAAGAGGTTATTCACCCAAATGAGAAAGAAACTTCTGAAAAAAGACTTGTCGATGCGATCTCGGATGGACTTCGCCAAAGTATGGAGAAGTACGATAACCTCGTTTTGATGGGGCAAGATATAGGAGACTATGGCGGGGTTTTCAAAATAACAGAAGGCTTTGTTGAAGAATTTGGACGGGAAAGAGTTAGAAATACACCACTTTGCGAATCTGCAATTATTGGTACGGGCCTAGGTCTTTCAATTAATGGTTACAAAGCGGTTGTAGAAATGCAATTTGGCGACTTTGTTACTTGTGGCTTCAACCAAATCGTGAACAACTTGGCTAAAATCCATTACCGTTGGGGACAAAATGCCGATGTAGTAGTGCGTATGCCAACAGGGGCCGGTGTTGGAGCAGGTCCTTTTCATTCGCAATCAAATGAGGCTTGGTTTTTCCATGTTCCAGGATTAAAAATTCTATATCCTTCGAATGCACATGATGCCAAAGGGCTATTAAGCGCAGCTATTGAAGATCCAAATCCATATTTATTCTTTGAGCATAAGGCCCTTTATCGCTCGCATAGTATGGAGGTGCCAGATCAGTATTACACTACCGAAGTGGGCAAAGCAGTCTTGGCCTCAGAAGGTAATGAGCTTACTATTGTAACATATGGCATGGGGGTGCATTGGGCTAAAAATGCTACTGAGGGCATATCTGTTGACATTATAGACCT
The DNA here is from genome assembly GCA_965661455.1 of Roseivirga sp. Taxonomy (GTDB): domain Bacteria; phylum Bacteroidota; class Bacteroidia; order Cytophagales; family Cyclobacteriaceae; genus Roseivirga. The sequence goes on along the minus strand of CBFIDV010000002.1, from coordinate 154,558 downwards.
GAGAACGCTCTTACCTTGGGATCAAGAAACTGTTAGAACTTCAGTAGAAAAGACGAACAAAGTCCTAGTACTGCATGAAGACACTTTGATTGGTGGCATCGGAGCGGAAATTGCAGCATGGATTTCTGAACATTGCTTTGAGCACTTAGATGCCCCTGTACTTAGAGAAGCTAGTCTTGATACGGCCGTTCCTTTCAGTAAACATTTGGAGGAGAACTTTTTACCTCAAAAACGACTTGTAGAAAAAGTGAATTATTTAATGAACTACTAATATGTTCTGGAGCAAAGAGAAAAAAGACACTGTAGAGATGAATTGGAATCACTTGAATTCTCTCGATCAGTTGGAAAGTATAAAAGAGGAGAGCAAAGAAAAGCCAGTTTTAATCTACAAGCATAGCACAAGATGCAGCATTTCAGGAATGGCGATGGACAGGCTTGAAAGATCATGGGGTAGAGAGTTAGATTCAGTCAAAACCTATTATTTGGATCTTATAAGCCACAGGGATATCTCAAATGCCGTAGCGGAAACATTTAAGGTATATCACGAATCGCCTCAAATAATCTTAATTAAAAATGGAGAGGCCGTTTATGATGCATCTCACATGAGCATATCAGCCTCGGCACTAGAAAAACATTCATCATAAAAAAGCCTCCCGAATAATTCGGGAGGCTTTTTACTTATAGTCTAATCCAACATCCGTCAACCCAGACTCTGCGGCCATTGACACGTTCGTAATGGGCTGCTCTCCATCGGTGATTATTTCTTCTGACAACCCAGCGGCCATCTACCCAAACATCTCTACCAATTCTAGCATTAAAGCTCCAATGACCTGCTAACCAGATATGACCATTGCTCGGTCTCAACCCTCTTCTCACATAAACTCTTCTACCTCTTCTTGAATCAAAGTCGTAAAAGCCTCTATCTCTTAAAGTAACTGAGCGGCCATAATTACGCCAATTGTTGTTGACGACTACTCGATTTACTTTTCTCTTCTGACCTCTTCTATTATTTACAGGAGTGAATTTTCCTCGGTTTTGACCACGGTCTCCCCTTCTCACCTGTTCTTGTCTATTTCTATCTTGCTGCTTGCCTCTTTGCGCTAGAACCTCACTCAAAGCCGAACTAAAGAGCAACAACATTCCTATTAGTATAACTTTTTTCATAACCCTTCTATTTAAGTTTCTGACTTATTTAAAAGGTCCGGACCAAATCAATGCATTGGTCTATACTAAATCCATTACCGTGCCAAAATTTACTTTCAGGGTGTTTTAGGGACTACTGCTTAGTCCAAATTTCTCGAATAGGATTACCAGATGAGCTCTTACCGGAATGGTCCCATTTGTCACCATCCACCTTATAATTAAAGCTTAAACTAGCGCCAACACGATCTGCATTCTTAGAAAAAAATTCAATATGCTCAATGTACTTACCATCTACCATTTCAGCAGAACCACCACCTGTTCCAGAAAACTGTTTAGTCTCAGGATTGAATGCTACCCATTGGAATCGGGTACCCGTAATCATTTTAATCGTTTTTCTTGCACCTAATCGCATGGCTTGCATTTCGCCATTACGCATTCTATCTGTAATTCTCCAAGAACCTGCCAAGTCGCTTACTCCATCATCTATACGCTTTACAACCATTTTCACTTCGGCTCCCTCATCACCAACCGGCCATGTAAACGTAACTTTATTGGCACTGAGCATTCCAGTCATCTGATAGCTTCCGCCAATCTCATCAGGCATCCAAGTATTAAATTCTGTATTGAACTGAATGCGATTCGCCATAACGTCAATACTTCCCCCTAAACTTCCTAAGAACTTTTTTTCTTCAATATCAAACTCAGTATAGAAAGCGTATGGGGCTTCTACCATAAAAACTCCTCGATGTCCGAGTTCAGCACCATTCATTGTGACCACCTCCCAAGCTCCATCAAACACAGTTTTTCTATCTTCGGGTACATCTGCAGATGTGATAAGCAGACAAAAAATAGTCGAAAGGATAATACCTAAAGTCTTCATAGTCTTTGAATTATAGATTAAAATAACACTTTTAAGTGAGACTTAAAATGCCAATCTATTTGCTGCAGACTGGATCAAAAAACATGAAAGCTGGGAGTTAATAAATCTTGTTAAGTAATTTTGCAGCAAGTGTTTGTTAATAAATCAAATACACCTATCTTTGCATCCCGATTTAGAGAAAGCAAGAAATAAATGGCAAATCATAAGTCAGCATTAAAGAGAATCAGATCAAACGAAGCGAAACGTTTGAGAAATAGATATCAGCACAAAACCACTCGTACCTATATTAGAAGGTTGAGAGGTACTTCTGACAAAGCAGAAGCTCAAGATTTATTGAAGAAAGTTGTTAGCATGATCGATAGACTTGCTAAGAAAAATATTATCCACAAGAACAAAGCAGCAAACAACAAGTCGAAATTGACGAAGTTTGTGAACAGTCTTTAAGTTCTTCTGAAGAAAAGCTTATAACCGGATAGTGACCCTATCCGGTTTTTTTGTGCCTTGGTTCAAAAGCATTATTTTGCTTTAAACAAGACACACATGAAGATTTTAAGCTGGGCAGAAGAAGATCGCCCAAGGGAAAAACTACTTTTAAAAGGAAAGGCCTCTCTATCTGATGCAGAACTAATAGCAATCCTTATTGGCTCAGGAAATACCGAGCAAAGCGCTGTTGAACTCTCTAAAGACATATTGCATGGTGTGCAACATGACCTAAATTCATTGGCCAAACTCTCCGTTACCGATCTTCAGAAATTCAAAGGTATTGGAGAAGCCAAGGCAATCTCCATAGTCAGTGCTCTGGAATTAGGCAGAAGACGAAAAACCACCGAAGCTGTCTCAAAACCGAAAATTAGGAGCTCCTTAGATGCCTATGAAATTATTAAGCCTCAACTGATGGATCAACCCATTGAACAATTTTGGGTGTTACTATTGAGCAGGAGTAATAGAGTAATTAAAAAACAATTGATTAGTACAGGTGGTGTTTCAGGCACTGTAGCAGATCCGAAGGTAATTTTCAAAACTGCACTAGACGCCTTGGCCAGCGGCTTAATTCTCATCCACAACCATCCTAGCGGTAACTTAAAGCCTAGTCAGGCCGACATTCAACTCACTAAAAAGATGAAAGAATCCGGAAGACTGCTAGAAATCCCCATCTTAGACCACCTCATTTTCACTGAAGATGGTTATTTCAGTTTTGCCGATGAATCAATGCTCTAACACTTAAGTTTAAATTGCGTTATGTATGCTAAACTTTGCTAGTTAGTTTCGAGCATAATTCAACATAATGAAGCGTCAAACCATTTTCATATTATTAGTTATAGCAGTGGTATTTATAACTATCCTGAATTTTCTCACGGTAGGAGAAAGTTCAGAGGACTATATAGCGAGGATAGAAACCGATAGAAAAGACAAAAACAGCTTCATGTTATCTTCTACCTCACCGCTTAAAGACGAAGACAAAGGCACGTTCACTGGTCTCAACTATTATGAGATCAATGAGGATTTCAAAGTTTCTGCTACTTTAGAAATGATTGACCAAAAGCAGCCCATCTTCATACCCTCTTCCACCGGTGAACAATTAAAGTATATCCCTTTTGGATACGCCAGTTTCGAATTAGATGGCCAAGAGAACAGAGTCATCCTCTATCAAGACTGGGAAGAAAAAGACCCAAATCGACTCTCACTCCTTTTCGCAGACGGCACCAGTGCTGGAGAAACGTATGGCGGAGGCCGATATATTGATGTCTTATATCGCAACATCAATAAAATCGAAATAGACTTTAATCAAGCCTACAATCCCTACTGCCATTTTAATGAAGAGTACAGTTGCCCACTACCTCCTAGAGAAAACCTCCTAGATATAGATATTAAAGCAGGTGAAAAGCTCTATAAAATTGAATAATCACTTGTAGACCCCTCGAATTCCTTAATTTTGGCTTTTCAAAATCGATAGCCTTAGCGCAATAGTACCTTCTAGTGGTAGAATCAAAGTCTATCGTTTTTAATTACACTTAACAGAAACAGATGAAAATATCGCTTAGCTGGCTAAAGGAATTTATTGAGCTATCGGAAACGCCAGATAAAATCTCAGAATTACTGACCGATTCAGGTTTAGAAGTTGAAGGATTAGAAGAGAAAGAGTCTGTTCCTGGAGGATTAAGAGGCTTAGTTATTGGGGAAGTATTAACCTGTGAAAAACATCCTAATGCTGATAAACTAAGTGTAACAACTGTCGATATTGGTACTGAAGAACCTTCTCCTATAGTTTGCGGTGCACCCAATGTTGCAGCGGGACAGAAAGTAGTTGTAGCCACAGTTGGCGCTATGCTATACCCTGCAGAGGGAGAACCCTTCAAAATTAAAAAGGCGAAAATACGAGGCGAGGCTTCTCAAGGAATGATTTGTGCCGAAGATGAAATTGGCTTAGGTCAGTCTCATGACGGTATTATGGTACTTGACACTGACTTAGCAAATGGGACTGCCGCGAGCGAGTATTTCAATCTAGAATCTGATTTTGTGTTTGAAATAGGCCTGACACCAAATAGAGCAGATGCAGCATCACACATGGGTACTGCTAGAGATTTAAAAGCATTGCTCAATAGAGATATTCAATTACCTAAAATACAATTGCCAGATAGTAGTGGTTCTAATCCAATTAGGATCACTATCGAAAATAAAGAAGCATGCCCAAGATATTCTGGCCTAACCATTAGAGGAGTAAAAGTCGATACCTCTCCCGAATGGCTTCAAAATAGACTCAGAGCTATAGGCATAAACCCAACCAATAATATTGTTGACATTACAAATTATATCCTCCACGGACTTGGGCAACCTATGCATGCTTTTGACGCTGCGGCTATAACAGGGGATCATGTAATTGTGAAGACATTACCGGAAGGCTCTAAGTTTACCACTCTTGACGAAAAAAAGAGAAAGCTATCAGCCAAAGATTTAATGATCTGCAATGAGGATGAAGGCATGTGTATTGCCGGAGTTTTTGGAGGTATTAAATCAGGTGTTACAGAATCAACAACCGATGTATTCTTAGAGAGTGCTTATTTCTCACCAGATTGGGTAAGAAAAACAGCTCAGGGCCACCAATTAAAAACGGATGCCAGCTTCAGGTACGAACGAGGTACCGATCCAAACATTACGGTCTTCGCCTTAGAATATGCAGCGCAATTAATCCTAGATATTGCAGGCGGAGAAATTCATGGTGAATTAATAGACTTCTACCCCGAGACGATTCAAGACTTTGAAATTGAAGCATCCTACAGCCGTATAGACCAATTAATTGGAAAAAATATTGGTAAAGCGAGAATCAAAGAAATCTTAGAAAGCCTTGACATATCAGTTGAAGACTTAGTAGAAGGTAAATTTAAGGCTACAGTACCCCCCTTCAGAGTAGATGTTCAAAGAGAGGCTGATTTAGTTGAAGAAGTATTAAGAATTTACGGTCTTAATAACATAGAGCTATCAGACACTTTGAGTAGTTCGTATTTATCGGAATTTCCACAAAGAGATAGTGATTCTATCCAGCTAGAGTTATCCAAAATATTATCCGGCTCAGGCTATAATGAGATTGTAACTAACTCTCTTACCAAAAGCGGTTACTCTGAAGATACCGATTCGATAGATGCTGCAGCTGATGTCAAGATTCTCAATTTCTTGAGCGAGGAATTAAATGTAATGCGCCAAACCATGACCTATAGCGGACTAGAGGTGATTGAGCGCAACATTAAAAGAAGACTGAAAAATCTAAGACTATATGAGTTCGGCACCACTTATCATTTACAGAATGAGAAGTATAAAGAAAGAGAGCATCTAGTGATTTACTTAACTGGAGAGAATGCTGAAGAACATTGGCTTGAAAAGAAAAGACCTGTTGGCTTTCACGATCTTTATAAAACCGTTTTACAGATTTTAAATAAATTTCAAATATCTCAGTTTGAAACCACGGATGATGTTGATTCCCAATACGCATACGGTCTCAATATTTCAACGAGAAAGAAGCACTTATTATCCATTGGTAAGCTAAGCAACAAGACTGCCGAACGATCTGGGGTTAATGAAGATGTCTTTGTAGCTGACTTTGATTGGGAGTTCCTTAAGAGTCTTTACCCTATCAAAATGAAGTATGCTCTCCTCTCTAAATTCCCAGAAGTGCGAAGAGACTTATCATTAGTTATTGATAAATCCGTAAAATTTGAGGACATTAGAAGACTTAGCCTAAAACTTGAGCGAAAACTCATTAATTCCCTCAGGGTTTTTGATGTATACGAAGGTGATAAAATAGGAGAAAATGAAAAAGCCTATGCCATTAGCTTCTTTTTACAAGACCAGGAAAAAACACTCACAGACAAGATTATTGATAAAACCATGAGTCGGTTGATTCAAGGCTTTGAACGTGAATTAAAGGCGGTAATAAGAAAATAATGTCGGATCAGTTAACTCAGAATAGTCTAAATCAACTCGAAAAGAACATTCAAAACTTGCTTGGTAAATACCAAAGTGGCCAGGATGAACTTGAAGCGATTAAGGAAGAAAACACTTCCTTAAAGACAGAAATTCAAGAGTTAAAGAGTCGACTGTCCAACTTTCAAAATCAGGACAAAATCGCTAAAATTGTAAGTAACACAACAGTGGAGAAAGAAGAATCTACTGAGCTGAAACATAAATTAAACGAGTACATAAAAGAGATAGACAGGTGTATTGAATACCTGAGCTAACAATAAAAATAGATGGATCTTTTATCAGTTAAGATAAAAATAGCGGACAGAGAGTACCCCATGAAGGTTAAGCCTGAAGAAGAACAACGGGTACGCGCTGCAGGCAAATTCATCAACGATCAATTAAAAATGTATCAAAGCAAGTTTGGTATAGACGACAAAGAAGACCTCCTGGCTATGGTGGCTTTTGATAGTATGATCGCGAAACTGAAGACTGAAGAAGCAGACAATTCCGATAATGATGAATTACATCAAAAGGTAGAAACGTTAAACAACCTCATTACTTCAAATATCTCTTAATACCCGTAATTAGTTTCAACACAGTATTTCTCTATTGTATAACTATATACACCTATGGGAGACATACTCACTATCGCGCTAGCGGCCACTGTAGCATTGGTTGTAGGCATTTTTATAGGGCGATTTCTACTTAAGAAATTCAATACCAAAGCAGCCCAAGAACTTGAAGAAAAAGGAAAGCTAATCATAAGAGAAGCTGAGCTTACTGCCGTAAACGTTAAAAAGGATAGGATTCTCGAAGCCAAAGAGAAATACATGAAAATCAAATCAGATTTTGAAGAGGAGGCTAATCGAAAGAAGAATCAAATCATTAATAACGAAAACAAACTCAAGCAAAGAGAACAAAAACTCAGTAAACGTCTTGAAGATATTGATAGAAAAGAAGCGGAGATTGACAGCCTAAAAGAGAACGTTGAGGCTCAGCTAGACATCGTTAGAACACGAAAAAAAGATCTCGACAATAAGGTTGAAGAGAAAGTTAAAGCGCTAGAGAAGGTTGCTCAACTTTCGGCTGATGACGCTCGTGAGCAGCTAATTACTACTTTAAAAGATGAAGCAGAAACGAAAGCATCATCACTCATCAAGGACATTATTGAAGAAGCTCAATTATCTGGCGCAAAAGAAGCTAAGAAAATTGTGATCTCCTCCATACAAAGAACCGCCACTGAACATGCTATTGAAAACTGTGTATCAATTTTCAACATAGAAAGTGATGACATTAAGGGTAAAATAATTGGTAGAGAGGGCCGAAATATTAGAGCTTTAGAAGCTGCTACAGGAGTAGAAATAATTGTTGACGATACACCTGAAGCCATAATCATCTCAGGCTTCGATCCGGTAAGAAGAGAAATAGCCAGACTCTCATTACATCGGCTAGTGCAAGATGGCAGAATTCACCCCGCACGAATTGAGGAAATTGTAGCCAAGACTAGTAAAAACATTAATGAAGAAATAGCAGAGATCGGTGAACGTACCGTAATTGATTTGGGAATCCATGGTCTTCATCCTGAGTTAATTAAAATGGTAGGGAGAATGAGATATCGTTCTTCTTATGGGCAAAACTTACTTCAACATTCCCGCGAGGTCGCCAACCTATGTGCGACAATGGCTTCAGAATTAGGGCTCAACCCTAAGAAAGCGAAAAGAGCAGGATTGCTCCATGATATAGGAAAAGTATGGCACGAAGAGCCTGAATTGCCTCACGCAATTCTTGGAATGGAATTAGCCAAAAAGTATAAAGAACATCCAGAGATATGCAATGCCATAGGAGCTCACCATGATGAAGTTGAAATGACTTCAATGATTTCTCCATTGGTACAAGCCTGTGACGCTATTTCAGGAGCAAGGCCAGGTGCTCGTAGAGAAGTTGTAGAATCTTATATCAAACGACTCAAAGAGTTGGAGAGCCTAGCCTTATCATTCGATGGTGTAAACAAATGCTATGCGATACAAGCGGGAAGAGAGCTTCGGGTAATGGTAGATGCTGAGTCTGTAACGGATTCTAAGGCAGGTCAACTATCATTCGATATCTCTCAGAAGATTGAAAAAGAGATGCAATATCCTGGTCAGATAAAGGTTACAGTAATCAGAGAAATGCGTTCTGTTAATTTCGCCAAATAATTAACTCAACTTTAAAATTCAGCACTTTTTAGTGATGCTAACTTAACTAAATACTGCTCTTATTTTTTACTCATTAGCCTATCCTGCTTTGGGCAAGGTAGGGATATGAGTGAGATTAAGTCTCGAATTCTTCAGGCTCAATCAGAAAAAGAGAAGATCGAAGGCTTTATTGAACTTGGAGTAGCATTTGGCCGACAATCCCCTGATAGCATCTTGATTTACAGAGATTCATTAAGAACTGATGAGTTTACCAAAACTGATGGAAATGCCGTGGAAGGAATACCTGGTAATTACGTAATCACACTAGGAAAATAGCACTTCAACCAAAATGTATAAGGCCAAGTAAAGAATATACCCATTCGTGGGTATGTTCTGACTTGGTTAATTAAATCATCTTTGATATAGTCAGTAAAGAATATCAGAATAGTAGTCTGATTTAGTTGAGTCTCTTGGATTGGGGGCTATATAAGATAGTCCCCACCCTTTTTCCAATCACACACGAGATAAAAAAGTCTAGAACTATACTTAAACGATATGAACACAATACAGAAAACCTTTAGTAAAGCTTCCCAGCAGTTTGAAATACTACTGCTAATTGGTGTTATGATATGGATTATCTTCAGATAATAAAAAAGGCTCCTCAAAGGAGCCTTTTTTATTTATATCAATTGAATATTATTTATCCCAATACCTTGGCCATAGTTTCACCAATATCAGCTGGAGAACTCACTACATGAATTCCACTCTCAGCCATAATTTTCATTTTAGCTTCAGCAGTATCTTCAGCACCGCCAATAATTGCTCCTGCATGACCCATTCTTCGGCCCGGAGGTGCAGTTTGGCCAGCAATAAAGCCTACAACTGGTTTCTTATTACCAGTTTCTTGTATATACTTTGCCGCTTGTGCTTCGTAGTTACCTCCTATTTCACCAATCATTACAATTGCTTCTGTTTCATCATCTTCCATAAGAAGTTGAACCGCATCTTTAGTTGGCGTTCCTATAATTGGATCACCACCGATTCCAATTGCAGTTGAAATGCCCAATCCTGCTTTAGCTAATTGATCTGCCGCCTCATATGTCAAGGTTCCTGACTTAGACACAAGACCTACTTTACCTTTCTTAAATACAAAACCAGGCATAATACCCACCTTAGCTTCATCTGGAGTAATCACACCAGGACAGTTAGGGCCAATAAGCGTAACATCTTTACCTTGAATGTACTCTTTGGCAGTAACCATGTCATTTACAGGAATCCCTTCCGTAATCGTGATGATCACCTTGATGCCAGCATCAGCTGCTTCCATAATAGCGTCTGCAGCAAACGCTGGCGGAACAAAAATGATAGATACATCTGCGCCAGTTTGAATAACAGCTTCTTCAACTGAATTGAAAACTGGTTTGTCTAAATGAGATTGGCCTCCTTTGCCTGGTGTTACACCACCAACAACATTAGTACCATACTCAATCATCTGACTTGCATGGAAAGTACCTTCAGAACCGGTAAATCCTTGCACAATCACTTTAGAATCTTTGTTCACTAAAACGCTCATCGCAATGGGTTTGAATTTGACGCAAAAATAGAATATAAATACTCCTAAGCAAAGCGATTCACTCCGAAGAGAAGAGTAGAATTTACAGATGAGTGATTATCCTAAATTGAACTTATTCATTAACAGATTTTAACTATAATTTTTAATCCACAATGAAACCTAAGAGAAGTGCTTTTCGTCTTATAGACAGAAGTTAATTCTAAACAGAAGGATTAAAGTGCAGTAGATCAGAATTAAATTCTCTTACAAAATAGAATTAGTTAGTTTTTAGTATTTTAAGGTTGATAAGGGAAAAGGTTCCAATTGGGGCCTTTTTCTATTTATCCCTCATTGTAAATTCAGCATAGACGGGTAAGTGATCACTTAATCTTTCCATTTCTGCCTTTGACAAGATGTACTCTATCTTCATAGAGCCTGTAACTAACTCTTTATGCATGTTGGTATTAGTAAGCATGTAGTCTAACCTTCTTGTAGGTTCTTGGGATGGATGACTAAATACCGAAGCAGGTAAGGGATCAATAAATTGATTGCCTCTTTTCCCTTCTAAAAGCACCTTCATCTCCCTACTATCTGGATAAGCATTAAAATCTCCCATCATCACTAAGTTGGCTTTCTTATCCTCTTTCAAAAATCGCTGAAACTGATTTTTCAAAAAGTTAATCTGACCAATCCTCATCTGCTCATTTCTTTCTCCTCTCCCTGCTTTTAGGTGAACCCCAGTCAAGTTAAAATCATAGTCCTTATTTGCTAAGACATCTATAGACCACATACGCGTATTAAGGTTTACTTGAGTCTCCTCATTTCCTTCCTGATCTAGAATACCCGGAACTGGTGTGTATAGTGACCCATAGCTATAGAATGTACCTAAAGTTACCTTACTCATAATTACCACATTCATGTACCATCCATCGCTTTCGTTACCCGCAAAGAACTGATAACCCAGCTCGGGAAAATACTTTTGAGCAATTGCTCGAATATATTCACTGCTTTCAAATTCTTGCAGAACCACGATATCGGCATTTACTTTTATCAAGGCTTTTGCTAATAGTGCCTCTTTATCAGCCATCTGCTCAGCGGGATTATTTTCGCGATTATTATTCGTGTATGGATTATCAAAACCATCCACAAAGTGCTCTACATTCCAACTTAAAATGGAAAGTTCCGCTGGTTCATAATCAAAACCCACAGGCGTTGCTATACCCGCCCTTTTTAAATCTTGCGCCTTTGAAACAAACCCAACTAAGCATAATACAAGTGCACTTATGATTATTCTCCTCATTCCTTTATCTTTTGAATTCAAAGAAAGTACGCAATTACCAAATAGTAGACTTTCAGAAATTAACCCTTTGTTACTTTTCAAAATTGAAAGAACCCAAATTCCCTGGCGCTAAAGTATTCGGACTCCTATTTGGGCCACTTCTTTTTGCACTGATTATACTTTTTAGTCCAGAAGATTTGCTCAATCCAAATGCCTGGAAGGTGATTGGAGTTGCAGCATGGATGATCACTTGGTGGATAACAGAAGCTGCACCTATTGCAGTTACGGCTCTATTACCTATTGTCCTATTTCCACTTACTGGTGTATTCACAGTTGATGAGGCCACAGCACCATACGCTAACAAAATCATTTTCCTTTTTATGGGAGGTTTTTTGCTTGGTCTGGGGATGGAAAGACATAACCTCCACAAGCGAATTGCCCTCAACTTGATAAAGCTCACGGGCACAAATCCAAATGGTATAATACTAGGCTTTATGCTAACCACGGCATTCATTTCAATGTGGATTAGCAATACCGCTACCACGGTAATGATGCTACCCATAGCCTTGTCTATTACGAACTTACTGGGAGTTGAAGGAACGGAAGATAAGGCCAAAAGACGCTTTGGATTGGGCATGATGCTGGGTGTTGCTTATGCGGCCAACATCGGAGGTACGGCAACAATTATTGGCACTCCACCCAATGTAGCATGGGTTGGTTTTATGAGTGATATGCTTGGTTACGAAATAACCTTTGCCAAATACTTACTTGTGGGTGTACCGGTTTGTATAATTATGCTCACCATCACCTACTTTTTAATTACAAGAGTCTTATATCCGAGTAGAATAGGCAACCTTACAGAATCGGCCGATGTGATTGATAACCAACTGAAATCACTCGGGAAAATCTCATTGGCAGAAAAAAGAGTTGCCCTCATTTTCGTGCTTACTGCCTCTACATGGATCTTGAGAGGGACCATCAACAACATCCTTGATTCCAACCTACTCAACGATTCAGTAATTGCAATTGCCGGTGGCATTTTGATGTTTATTACACCCGTAAATTTGAAGAAGGCTGAGTTTCTTTTGGAATGGAATTATACCTCAAAGCTACCTTGGGGAATTCTTCTCCTATTCGGTGGTGGACTCACACTGGCAAAAGCCATGGAAAAGGCGAGCATCGTTCAAGTCATTGGAGAGTCTATTGCTGGCGATGGCAATATCAACACCATTTTATTGATCGCTGGCCTTACGGCATTTATGCTCTTTATGACAGAGCTAATGAGTAATGTGGCACTGACGGTGATTTTTGTACCTGTCGTTATTGGTATAAGTCAGAGTTTAGGTATCAACCCCATGTACTTAACGCTCCCCGTAACGCTGTCTGCGAGCTATGCCTTTATGATGCCAATTTCTACTCCCCCAAATGCCATTGTATTCTCGAGTGGAATGATTCGAATTAAAGACATGATGAGAGCTGGTATTTTTCTCAATATCATCGCCATCATTCTACTCGTTTTACTATCTCAAACCCTTTTACCATTGGTTTATTAATGAAAAAAGAAGCTGAAATATTCGACCAACTGGTGGAGCAACGTAGATCTGTCAGAATTTATGATTCAGAGACAAACTTCGATCACGATGCAGTAAATCGCAGTCTAGAAAGAGCTGTTCTGGCACCCAACAGTAGTAACATGCAGCTCTGGGAATTCTACCGAGTAAAGTCGCCTGAAAAGCTTAAAACTTTAGCTTGGATGTGCATGAATCAGAAAGCGGCCAAAACAGCACGAGAAATGGTTGTGGTAGTTTCCAGGAGAGATCTATGGAAGAAGAGACAGCAAGCCTTAGTAAAAGAAATGAAGCGAGTTTATCCGGATGCTTCTTCAAAAATGGCTCAAAGAGCAATGAACTATTATACTAACCTGATCCCAAAGTATTATTGGAGCGATTGGTTCGATATCTGGGGCTTTATGAAAAAGTGCCTCTACTTCTTTGTTGGATTGAATAAGCCTATGGTTCGCCACGGCAATAGAGTTGACCTGAGAATTTCCGGTCATAAGAGTGCTGCATTGGCCGCACAAAACTTTATGATGAGCATGACCGCAGAAGGTTATGACACTTGCCCTATGGAAGGAATGGATTCTTTGAGAGTTAAACGACTTTTAGACTTACCGAGAAAAGCCGAGGTTGTTATGATCATCGGCTGCGGACCTGGTAAAGAAGAAGGCATCTACTCCGAAAGATTTAGAGTTCCTAATGAAGAAGTGATTTTTGAAGTATAGCCTGCTTACTTCTTTCTCATACCCATGTCTTCATTATGTTTAGCTTTAAACTCAGAACCCTCATTCCATTGAGGAAAATAGGTCTCACTGGCTAGTCTAAAACCAACTCTAAACAGAAGCTGGGATTGATGCTTCTTTTGGTGTTGAACAAGATGCGACAAGCACAAAGATTAACAATAGATAAGTCAGGTTTTCATAGATCGATTGTCAAGTGGATTAAGATATTAAAATTTATGATAGGAGTTTTTTATACTAGAACTAAGTAGTTAGTTTTAGGAATGAAAGCCACCCTATTTCTCATTCTACTTCTCATTACACAGCTTTGTGTAGCACAAAGCTACTCAGACATTGCCAATGAGAAATCTGGTAATTACAGTCAAGCCCCTACACCTGTTATTGGTCTTTGGAAAGTAGACAATGTATCAGTTGGCAACGAAGCGCTAACTCCAACTGCCAAGTGGTTTCTATTTCAACCAGCGGGTGAATATGAAACAGGCAATGGCTGGGTTCAAAATGGCTTAGGCACCTATAATTTCGATAGTGATAAACAGGAGCTTTGGCAAGCTATTAATGGCGAGGCTGACCCCAAGGGAGCATTCACCGTAAGTATGGATGAAGAAACAATGACTTGGAGGCGCTGGGAAGAAGGAATGGAAGTTATTGTATCTCTTTCTAGAACCAAGGAAAAACCATTAGCTCCATGGGATATGATCCAAGGTAATTGGACTATTCAAAAGGCCGAAGGCTACGATAAAGATTCTGGAGAATTAAAAAGTGAATACATGCTCGATCCAGAACGCTATTATTTAGGATGGGATAGGCGTTACAGGAAGTATGATAAAAATGATCAACCAATTGAAACCGGCCTATGGCATATTGAAGCACATTCGAACTGGCTATGGACCATCTCAGATAAAGACAATACCAAGACGGGTTATGCAATAGAAATTAAGGGAGACAACATGACTTGGACAAAGGATGGAGAAACAGAAAAACTCAAAATCATTTTCCAGAAGAACTGATGACTAGCTTCTAGCTTCTAAAAATTAATACCCATACTTTTCTTTCCACATAGCCTTGAGGCGTTTGCGCATTTCTTCTTCTCTGGCATTCTTACCCGGATCATAAAGCTTCATGCCTTTTATCTCCTCGGGCAAAAATTCTTGATTCGCAAAATTTCCAGGAAAGTCGTGGGAGTATTTATAGCCTTGGCCATAGCCCTCCTCTTTCATTAGTTTGGTTGGCGCATTTCTAATAGCCATTGGCACTGCCAAATCTCCTGTTTTCTTGACCAAACTTTGGGCTTGATTAATGGCCATATAGGCTGCATTACTTTTAGCAGAAGAGGCCAAATAAGTAACCGCTTGAGAAAGAATGATTCTTCCTTCTGGGTAACCAATCATGCTAACGGCTTGAAATGCATTTGTCGCAATGACCAATGCGGTTGGATTGGCATTACCAATATCTTCTGAGGCAAGAATTACTAACCTTCGTGCGATAAACTTAATATCCTCTCCACCTTCTATCATTCGAGCCAAATAATAAACGGCTGCATTCGGATCACTACCTCTTATGGACTTAATAAAGGCTGAAATCACATCATAATGCATATCACCAGCCTTATCGTAGGTAGCCACACGTTGTTGAGCAATTTCCTTAACCAAGTCATTAGTAATAGTCACCTTATCACCACCAACATTTTCAACCACCAAATCCAAGAGATTTAATAGCTTCCGCGCATCTCCTCCTGAGATATTAAAAATGGCCTCGGTTTCCTTTAGGTTAACCTTCTTTATAGAAAGAATAGCATCCTTTTCCAATGCTAATTCTATTAAACGCAAGAGGTCTTCTTTCGACAAGGCACGCAGCGTATATACTTGCGATCTGGACAGTAAAGCCGAATTCACTTCAAACGATGGATTCTCAGTTGTTGCACCTATTAAGGTGATATCTCCTTTTTCTACCGCACCTAGAAGTGCATCCTGCTGCGACTTATTAAAACGATGAATCTCATCAATAAAGAGAATGGTGTTAGATTGAAATTTTGCTCTTTGAATGACTTCTCGAACCTCTTTTACGCCAGAACTAATGGCACTTAAAGTGAAAAACGGTGCCTTTACGGCATTCGCAATAATATTTGCTATAGTCGTCTTTCCTACCCCTGGCGGGCCCCAAAGAATCATAGAAGGAATACTTCCTGACTCAATAGCTCTTCTCAAAACCCCATTTTTACCCACCAAATGTTCTTGACCAATTAAGTCTTCTAAGGATTGGGGACGAATGCGTTCGGCTAAGGGTTTTTGAGAATTGTCCATTAAGCGAATTTGAAACTCTCGGTGGATACTTCCAAGGATTATATATCCTCCTTAGGAGGAGGTGTCCGAATGACGGAGGAGGTTCCCACTCCCGAGGAATTTCTTCCGCTCCCTTAAAAGCACCGTCTCCAACCATGAGGACGCGTTACATTTAATCAAAACTTAAATAGCTGAATTATGAAAAGAATTTTAGTATCTGGCGGTATCATCCTCATTGCGATGGCCAGCCTTATGTTAGTGCACCATCATGTGCATGCCACTGAAAAACCCGCTCTTAAAACCAAAGTAATTGGTGAAGGGAAAGATGTTTTAATGATTCTCGGACTAACCTGCGATGGTTCCGTTTGGGAATCTACCATTAAGGCCATGGGCGAAGGTTATCAATACCATGTAATCACGCTACCTGGTTTTGCGGGCAATACTCCTTTAGAAAATGTGGAAGCAGGATTCTTCTCACAGGTAAAGGAGATGGTCTATGATTACATTGATGACAACTATTTAGAAAAGCCCATAATTATTAGTCATAGTTTGGGCGGCTTTATGGCGCTGAATATTGGGATTGAAAAACCCGAATTACCAGAAAAAATAGTAGTAGTAGATGCTTTACCCTTCCTAACTGCTATGCAAATGCCAAGTGCCACTGAAGAACCGGCCAAAGGCTTTGCACAGAATATGAAAGTGCAAATGATAGCTTCGGCCAATCAGACGTATGAGCAAAAACTGGCTTACCAGAAGCAAATGCTCACCACAATGATTATTGATCAAGATCAGATTGATATCGCGGCAGATTGGGGAGCAAAAAGCGACATGCACACCGTTGCTCAAGCCATGTACGAAATGTACACAACCGATATAAGAGAAAATCTTGAGTCAATCGAAGCGCCTACTTTGGTCTTAGGAGCTTGGATTGCTTATAAAGATTACGGTGTGACAAGAGAAAGCAACATGAACAACTACCGAGCCCAATATCAAAAGCTCAAGAACGTTCAGGTAGACATGACAGACAAAGGCAACCACTTTATCATGTGGGATGACCCTGAGTTCTTTCATGGTTGGTTGAAAAAATTCCTCTAATCTAATTTCTATGGCAGCGCATGGTTTGTGCTGCCATCTCATATATGAAAAATAGACTTTTGATTTATTGGCTCTGTCAGATCTTTGGATGGGGAATCTACCTCACATTACTCGTGGGTTTGATAATCATTTTTGGAGGAAATGAGGCCTTAACACCTTCCTCAATAATCCTTCAAATCATTATCTATTTTTCACTGATTCTGGTTTCCCACTTATTCCGACTATACATCAGAAAAAATAAGTGGCTGGAGTTGAGTGCTTGGAAGATAGTGCCAAGGGCTATAATTGGCACTTTGGCTTGTGCTGTAATCGTTCAAGCCATCATTCACTTGTTAGTCTATCATGTAATTGCACTTGAAGGTTTAGCACCTTTTAGCTGGTCCGGATTTGTAGGTTATGTCATTAATGTGTTCTCAGCCTTACTACTTTGGTCTGCCATTTACTTCGCCATTAAATTCTTAAAAAAGCAGCGCAAAACCGAAATAGAGAAACTTGAATTAGTAACCGCTCTTCAAGAGGCCGAATTAGCAGTACTCAAAAATCAAATCAATCCACATTTCCTGTTCAACGCACTCAACAACATAAGGTCACTTATTTTGTCAGAACCTGAAAAAGCCAGAAAGATGGTCACACACATTTCGGACCTCTTACGCTATAGTATTCAATTCAACGCACAAGAAAAGGTAAGCCTCAATGAAGAAATAGAGATTGTTAAGGACTACCTCTTTCTATAAGGAATTCAATTCAACGAACGTTTGAAATATTCTATACAAGTAGACCCAAATACTGAATCTTATCAAATCCCTCCTATGGCCATTCAAATCCTAGTTGAAAATGCCATTAAGCACGGATTGTCTCTTCTCAAACATGGAGGAGAAATTCATATCATAACCGAGAAGCATGATGATTTCTTGGGTATTTCCGTCACCAATACGGGGCAACTTAATTCGGACTCAAAAAGAGAAGGAATTGGAATTAAGAACTTAATGGAACGAATGAAGATTCTCTTTGGAGAGTTTGCAGAATTTGAATTGAAGAACCTTAGTGAGCACAAAGTCGAGGCTAAACTTAAAATCCCATTGTCATGAAAGCAGTGATTGTAGATGATTCTCAATTGGCCAGACAAGAGCTAAAGCATTTATTGAAAGGTAAATCTGGACTAGAAATCATTGCTGAGGCCGAGAATGCTGAAGAGGCTCTAGCTATAATTGAAGAGAAGAATCCAGACCTTATTTTCTTAGACATTCAAATGCCCGACAAAAGTGGATTTGAGTTGTTGGAAGAATTGCTGGAGACCCCAGAAGTTATCTTCACCACTGCATTCGATCAATATGCTATGAAAGCCTTTGAGCACAATGCGCTAGACTACTTGCAAAAACCCATTCTCGAAGATCGTTTAGAGTAAGCACTGGAGAGAGCCGCTATAAAGGTGAGAGAAAAAGCAGAAAAAGACAGCTCCAAGTACCTCAGTCTTAATCATCAGGTATTTGTTAAAGATGGGGAGTCTTGCTGGTTTGTGAACCTTTCTGAAATTCGTCAACTAGAAATTCTAGGGAGCTATACGCGCATCTATTTCAAAGATCAAAAGCCTATGATCCCAAAGTCTTTGAATTATATGGAACAACGCCTAGATCCCGAAGTATTCTTTCGTGCGAACAGGCAGCAAATCAGCAACCTCAAATATGTAGAACGCATCGAACCTTGGTTCTCGGGTACACTTAAGCTCTATCTCCAAACAGGAGAAGAAGTGGAGATAAGTCGGAGACAAAGCATCAAGTTCAGAGAAATCATGAGCTTTTAATTTTTCAATCATGGTAGAAAAGTCTTATCAAGAAATGCGCACTGAAATTGTGTTGCGCAATAAAACGGGATCAACTTCATTCTCGCAGCGAGTATTTGTTGGTCCGCTATTTCCATTCTATGGATGGGGCATATGAACTCTGGCAAGCTCGTGCTCTACACATTCATGGCTACCATGCCCATGCTTCCATTGGCTTATGTCTTTGGTAAGTTTTTTATAACCAGCTGGAAGATTGAGAATAACCCATTGAACGACCTAGGACTCTGGCTCAACTTTGCTCAGCTCTTTTACTTCCCATTGCTAATCATAGTTCTTATGAAAAACAATTACGATATGCCCATGGCCTTAGCCATTATTACGGGTGCTCATTTCTTTCCCTACACATGGTTCTATCAAACCAAATCTTTTGCCGTAATGGCTGGAGTAATTTCCGTTGGTGCAGCATACATTGGTCAGCTTGAATATAGTCACGGAGGTCACTTCATAGGTGCATGGGTAACAATCTGCCTTTGGATTCTTGGGGCTTGGCTCTATTGGGACTATTCGAAATTCAAAAAACTAAATTCTTAAGGTAGGATTATCGTAATCACTTTTGTCTTCCCTAGAAAACCACCTAATTTTCGGATATGAATAAGGTGGAAATTCTTGCCAAGTTTGAAGAGTCGTCAAAAGCACTGACTGACTATTTAAAATACCTCACGAAAGATGAGTTTGAATATGCTCCTGAGGGCAAATGGAACGCAGGCGAGCAAACTATTCATGTACTCAAAAGTCAGAAGGCTATCAATAAAGGCTTGAAGATGCCGAAGTTCATTCTGAAGAATAGAATAGGAAAAGCCAACCGCCCCTCAAAAGGTTATGATCAGGTGGTATTCCGATATCAAGAGCGCCTTTCAGAATTCGCTAGCAAACCCGGACCAAGAGAGTTTCAACCTGCAAAATCATCTCATTCAGACTTAAATCGAATGTTAGAAGGATTTAAAAAAACAGAAGAGACGCTCAAAAAGCTCTTAAAGAAATGGTCGGAAGATCAACTTGACGAATTCATTCTGCCTCATCCGTTATTGGGCAAAGTAACGGTAAGAGAAATGCTTTACTTCTCCATTTATCATATGGATCATCATCAGAATTTAATCAAGCGCTATCTTAAGGGGGTATAATAAACTACTTTCAATTAATCTATTTGTCGATGAGAACCAGCTAGCTGTTGGTATGAAGCAGTGTCCCGATTGATATAATGTTCCGTAGGAGATTGCTTCCTCGGTTACGATTCTCTCCACCTCATCGCAATGACGAAAATCACGTAGTACCGTTTGTGCGATCTCTCTTCCTATCGGGATAGGGAGAATAACAAAAGAGAAGAAGATTACTTCAAAAACTTAAGACACACAGGTGTTGGTACCTCTGCAATATTTCCAGTTTCACTAAGCATTCCTGTTTCTTGGTCAATACTGAAAGTGACAATCGTGTTTGAGTCTTGATTTGCCGCTAATAAAAACCTTCCGGAAGGGTCTATCTCAAAATCACGCGGAGTTAAACCAAGAGTTGATTGCGCTCCCTGTCTAGATAAAATACCCTTCTCATCCACGCTGAAAATTACAATCTCATTGAGCTCGCCTCTATTAGAAGCATAAAGGAAACGACCACTAGGGTGAATCTTTATAGCCGCACTTGCTGGCTCTCGGTCATCCTCAACATCTTGAGAAGATATGACTTGAAAGATCCTTTGAAAACGTTCCTCATCAGAAATCGGAGCAACTTCTATCGTACCTAATAGCTCATTTAATGTGTATGCAATATCTAATGTAGGGTGAAAAACCAGATGCCTAGGACCACTCATTCGTGGCGAATTAGGATAGTCATCTACATAATTCAGTGTCTCACCAATAGAGTCTATTTCATATTCATAAATCCGATCTGCACCCAAATCCACGGCAGCGATAAAATCCACAGTAGGATGCTGCACAATCATGTGAGCATGTGGAGCTTCCTGCCTAGGGTGCGAACTGCTCCCCTCATGTTTCTTATAGGAATTATGTACTCCCAAAGCACCGTCTTTTTCAATTGGGTAAAAGGCCACACTCCCACCAACATAATTAGCTACCATTACGTATTGGCCAGAATTATCAATACTGATATGGCAAGGGTACTGACCAAGACTACTTACCTCATTAATTAATTTCAGTGTGTGGTCCTTGAAATTATATTCAAAGGCTGATACTGTAGCAAAACCTGCTTCGCCCCCATCATATTCATTTACCGCATAGACATTGTCCCCATTAGGGTGCACTGCTAGATAGCTCGGACTTATCGTTGAATCTGAGACATTCAAATATGAAAGTTGGCCTGTTTCCTTATCCATGGCATAGATGTAAATTCCTTCACCTTGACCATCCACATGACCTTCTTCTTTGGTGTATGTACCTATAAATAGAACTTCAAAAGGAGAATCTGCTCTCATTTTTTCATTTTGGTTGCGCTGACAACTAAAGGTGGCGAAAGCACATAGTAAGAAAATAAAAAACCGCTTCATCTATAACTTTTTAAGTATCTCCAATAAGTCGGACATGTGATCATCTGTAAAATCTAAATGAGTAACAAAGCGGATCAATTGAGGCCCAAAAGCAAAAGCAGCTACATGATGTTCTGCTAATTTTGCCACAAACTCTTGATGTGTGTATTTATCCGTGAGCTTGAATATTAGAATATTGGTTTCGCACGGGTAAATCTCTTCAACATAGTCCAAATACTCTAACACACTAGCAATCTGTTTTGCCTTAACGTGGTCTTCTTCTAGGCGTTTAATATTATGCTGCAGTGCATATAAGCCGCCCGCAGCTATATAACCAGCTTGTCTCCAAGCTCCGCCCATTACTTTACGAACGCGTTTTGCTCTTTTAATGTCATCATGACTCCCCACTAATAGTGACCCCACAGGAGCCCCTAAGCCTTTTGAAAGGCAAATAGAAATCGTATCGAAGATCTCACCATAATCTTTAGCGTTTTGTCCGGTAGCAACTAAAGCATTAAAGAGACGCGCACCATCCAGGTGCAAGGCTAAACCGTACTCGTGGCATGTTTCACGAATTGACCAGATTTCATCTAAATCGTAGCAAGACCCTCCGCCCTTGTTCATGGTGTTCTCCAAAGAAACCAATCGGGATACTGGTGAATGAATGTCATCCGGCTGGATTGCCGCCTTGACATCTGCAGCAGTAATCAATCCTCTTACACCTTCCAAAAGGTTTACAGAAACCCCTGAATTAGACATCATACCTCCACTTTCGTACAAGTAGATATGTGAATATTTATGGCAAATCACTTCGTCCTGAAGCCTAGTGTGTAAGCGAATGGCAATCTGATTTGTCATAGTTCCCGATGGGCAATACAAAGCAGCATCACGGCCAAACATATCAGCCGCATATCTCTCTAATTCTGCAACAGTTGGGTCTTCACCAAACATGTCGTCCCCCACTTCCGCAGACATCATGGCTGTGTGCATTTCAGGACTTGGTTTGGTTAAGGTATCGCTTCTAAGATCTATCACTTCTGTAAAAATTTGTATTTATCACTCTTTTCTGGCCAAGCCGAACGGATGGTTTGAGCAGCTTCTATTGGTCTATCGGTTGCTAAAACGTCTGCACCTCTGTTTACAAAGCCCAAATAAACAGAATCTCCTTTTGCTTGCGCTTGTTTATCGAGGTTACCCAATACCCCTAAAATAGTTGATATATTCTTTTGATGTAGAAATTCGTAATGTGCTTTAGTAGGTTCTGAAACACCTACAAAGGCAATCATATTTTGGTCTGGAATCCCCTTTTCTTGATGTGCTTTATATGCTTTCTCATTACCAATACCTACGGAAATCATCAGGTTGGCATTAAGTCTATAAACTTCTGCTGCGGCATCAGCATTATAGGTAATCACAGCCGCATAAGACTCCATATCATTTGCTTCAATGGCTTCAACAATCATCTCGAATGGTACTCCGCGCTTTACATCTACTGTAAATAGGGCGCGGCCATAACCCCACTTCAATACTTCATCTAAAGTTGGAATCTTATAGGGTGTGAGATTCCCCTCATTGTCTCTTAACTGCAAGGCTTGAAGTTCTGCCAACGTGAAATCGGTGACTTTACCAGAACCAGTGGTAGTTCTATCAAGAGTATTATCATGCATCAGTACCAAAACAGAATCTTTGGTAATCGCCACATCACATTCGATAATAGCAGGAGTGTATCCCATAATATGCTCAAATGTCTCGATCGCATTTTCAGGGTAACCTTCATACGGTCCTCCCCTGTGTGCGCTAACCAATGGAATACGGTCTTCGGTCCAAGAGAAAAAATCTTTCAACCCATCAGTTCCGAAAGCATCTGCCTTCAGTTCATATTGAGGATTAACATTTTGTTGCTGATCTTTTTCCCCTTCGCAGGCGAATAAGATGACTGATAAAAAGAGTGAAATTAGCTGACGCATAGTTTCGGAAAACTAGAAAGGATTTTTAAAGAATTGAATAGAAAAGGTGATTAAAGGAGACCTGAATTGGATAAAGTCATTTCCCGAAGAATGATCGTCTATCATCCTTCGGGTAATCGCATTTCAACCTAAACATATGAAAATGCCGATGTGCAAAGCACAAAATGACCGGACCGTCTGTCACATTTGGGGTGTGTAATCTCCTAAATGAGTCCTCAAAACCTGAAGCTCATCTTTAATTTCATCATGTAATTTTTTGGGTACTTCGTTCAGATACCCAGCAAAATGATTATCCAGGCGAATAATCATCTCATTTTTACTCTTCCTGCCTTTGTCTGTCAAGACCACATGAAAAGACCTACCGTCCTCTTCATTATCAACCCTCTTGATCCACCCGTTTCTTTCCATTCTTACAAGCATACGCGAAATGGAAGGGAGATCCTGGAGTGTCACTCTACTGATTTCAGTAGGCGTGACACTTCCATGATTCCAAAGTATAATCAACACTTGCCACTGTTCAGGAGTCACCTGATAATCTTTTAATGCACGAATCAGCTCCCTATGAAAGAGCAGATAGGCACGATAAAGATTGTAGCCTAAGTTGTTATTGAGGTGAAAGAGAGCCTTACCGAAATCCATAATGGTGGTAAATTCTTGTCAAGTAAAACATAAATACTTGTCTAAACAAGTTTTTTAATCTAATTCTTGAATTGGCAACAAAAAAGAGCCTGACTTATTAGCCAGGCTCTTTTCATAATTCAGCTTTAAAGTACTTTTAGATTACTTTTTGACTGATTTAGTTTCAAGGTCACTGAATTCAATATTGAGAGCACGTGTAGATATTTGGGTCTCGATAAAGGACAATATCAAGGAGCCCAGAAGCAAAAACAGACTGAGACCAAAAATATAATCTGCAATTTGTTGTCTAGATAAGTACATAAGAACCATACTCAACACACAAGAGAAAAAACTCCCAATACCGAGTGCCTGCATATTCCTAATTAAAAGGAGTCGCGTCTTCAAATTCTTGATTTGACTTAGTACTGTTTCCCCCATTTCAGGGTCATCTTTAAATCTCATCCTTAAACCTCTGGCCAAGGTTGCTAGCGCCACAAAACGGTTAGTAAACGCTAGCAAAAGGAGTGTAATCGCAGGAAACAATAAGGCCGGTGTTGTGATATCTATTTTCATTTCTGATCTCCTTTACTCGGGAATTTGTGGTCTATTAAGCGCCACCCGAAAAACAGTGTGGCCAAACCGGAGAGGTAAAACAAAGCAGTTGCAATTAGCCCCAGTGAACCTTCTATAGAAATCTCCAATGCATGAAACATTATGACTCCAATTGATGTAAGAATCATCGCAATAATAAAGAGGTATTTATCTCTCATAGCCCATTAACAATAGCTTGTTCAAAGAGTTCAAAATTGCCTCTTTTGAAAAGACCTATAAATTCTACCCCCCTCGATAAACTATGAAGCATAGATTCAAATCTTTTTTCGAAAAAACCTTCACGCCAAAAACTATTCGCGTTAAACACTTCGTATTAAAAACAAGCGCTATTAGAAAGGGTGCGAAATTGATTAATAACTTATTAGTCAGTAAATGAGAACGAAAAAGCCCAGCTTAACAGCAGGGCTTTTTCATTATTCTCGTATAAAGAGCATGCACACATGCTAAAATTGAATCTATAGGTGAATCACTTCATCATATGCAGCAGCTGCAGCTTCCATTACTGCTTCTGACATAGTTGGGTGTGGGTGTACTGTTTTGATAATTTCATGACCTGTTGTCTCTAGTTTTCTAGCAGCAACAACTTCTGCAATCATCTCAGTTACGTTAGCTCCAATCATGTGAGCGCCTAACCACTCTCCGTACTTAGCGTCAAACACAACTTTTACAAAACCATCGCTCGCTCCGGCTGCTTTAGCTTTTCCAGATGCTGAGAATGGGAACTTACCAACTTTCACCTCGTAACCAGCTTCTTTAGCTGCCTTTTCAGTGTAACCTACTGAAGCAATCTCAGGGCTACAATATGTACAACCTGGTATATTGTTGTAATCTAATGCTTCAGGTGTTTGACCTGCGATTTTCTCTACACAGATAATTCCTTCAGCAGAAGCTACGTGAGCCAATGCAGGCCCATGTACAATATCTCCAATGGCATAAACACCAGGAATATTGGTTTTATAATAATCGTCAACGAGTACCTTACCCTTGTCGGTAGCAACACCAACATCTTCGAGTCCAATACCCTCTAAATTGGTGGCTACACCAACAGCAGAAAGTACTACATCGCACTCAAGTATTTGCTCACCTTTCTTCGTTTTAACAGTAACTTTACAGCCGTCTCCGCTTGTATCCACAGCTGTTACTTCAGACTTGGTCATGATTTTCATACCAGCCTTTTTGTAAGTTCGTTCCAACTGCTTAGAAACGTCTTCGTCTTCAACAGGAACAATTCTGTCCATGAATTCAACAACGGTAACCTCAGTGCCAATTGAGTGATAGAAATAAGCAAACTCTACTCCTATGGCTCCAGAACCGACAATTACCATTGACTTAGGCTGCTTCTCCATTACCATTGCCTTTCTGTAACCAATGATTTTCTCATTGTCTATTGGCATGTGAGGCAATTGTCTTGAGCGACCACCAGTAGCGATAATAATATTCTCAGCAGTATAATCTGTGATGGTACCATCTTCAGCTTTTACTTCTACTTTTTTACCAGCTTTGAGCTTACCGAATCCCTCTATATGATCGATTTTATTCTTTTTGAATAAAAACTGAATTCCTTTACTCATGCCTGCAGCAACGTCTCTACTTCTTTTGATCATACCGCCAAAGTCAGCTTCAGCGCCATCGACTTTTACTCCATAGTCTTGAGCATGTTGCACATATTCAAAAACTTGAGCACTCTTTAATAATGCTTTTGTAGGAATACAACCCCAGTTTAAGCAGATACCACCCAATTCTGAGCGTTCTACCACTCCTACCTTCATGCCTAGTTGAGAAGCACGAATAGCTGCTACGTAACCGCCAGGACCACTTCCTATCACTATTAAATCGTATTTCGTTGCCATATTTCTATTTGTTTGTTGCTTGTTTTAAGAGCGGCAAAGTTAATCCAAAAGACCTCACAAAAAAATAGCTGCTTTGTAAGAGTAAAAGCTTTTGACTTTCTTTGAAGCCTTATAGCGAGAGGAGCATTCTTCTTGCGCCAAGAATTGAAAAAGAAAGACTTTTATGGGTTTACTAGAAGGAAAAACTGCTCTAATCACTGGAGCTTCTAAAGGTATAGGAAAAGCCATTGCCACAACTTTTGCCAAAGAAGGCGCTAATGTGGCATTTACCTACTTATCAAGTGTAGAAAAAGGACAAGCCTTAGAGGGCGAATTGTCTGAATTCGGAACTAAAATTAAAGGCTACCGATCTAATGCAGCTGAGTTTGCAGCGGCCGAACAATTAGTAAGCGACATTGTCGCTGAGTTTGGCAGCTTAGATGTAATTGTCAACAACGCTGGTATTACAAGAGATAACCTCTTGATGAGAATGACGGAAGAGATGTGGGATGAGGTAATCAATGTGAACCTTAAATCTTGCTTTAACACCGTAAAAGCGGCTACAAGAACCATGATGAAACAAAGAGCAGGTTCTATTATCAACATCACTTCTGTGGTTGGGGTAAAAGGCAATGCAGGACAGGCTAACTATGCCGCTTCAAAAGCAGGTATTATCGGCTTCACAAAATCTGTAGCCCTAGAATTAGGCTCTAGAGGTGTAAGGTCTAACGCTATTGCTCCAGGATTTATAGAAACTGAAATGACAGATTCTTTAGATGAGAAAACCGTGCAAAGCTGGAGAGACGCTATTCCTTTAAAAAGAGGCGGTAGCCCAGAAGATGTAGCCAACGCATGTGTTTTCTTAGCATCAGATATGTCTAGCTACGTTACAGGACAAACCCTTTTAGTTGATGGTGGAATGCTTACTTAAGCACCGCTTATCAAATTGAAAATGAACTTTTGAATCGGTTAGTGAGTATTTTACGTTCGATTGCGTTATACTGTCATTAACCGATTTTCTTTTACCCATCATTAAGCCCTCAATGCTGAATTTTCTTCTTAAGCAGACTCTACAAACCGAACTTTCGGCATGGTTTATTCCGCTTTGTGTTATTGTGGGTTTAGTAGGCGCTGGAATACTTTATTCAAAAAAAGCACCCTGGTCTAAAAACGTAAATCGTTTACTCTTTAGCCTAAGAGCGCTTGTTTTAGCACTTATTTGTTTCTTACTCATAGGCCCACTACTCAATCAAACCAGATTTGAAAATGAAGATCCGGTGGCGGTACTTTTTGTAGATAACTCCAGCTCTGTTGGTCAAGACAGCACCTTTGATATTAGGGGTACGCTACGGACTATGAAAGACCAATTAGAATCTGAAGGTCTAGAAGTTAAAGTGAGAAATCTTGAAGAATACGTGAATGACATTGATGGGCTCAATTTCGATGCGCAGTCTACTGATTTGAATGATGGCCTGAAACGAATTAGACAAGATTTTGAGCTGAGGAATCTTGCAGCAGTAGTTTTGGCTTCAGATGGCATTCACAACTACGGCAGTTCTCCTCAGTATCTAACGGTCAATTACCCGGTTTATAGCCTTGGCCTAGGAGACACCATTCCTGAAAAAGACTTAAGTATCAAAAGAATCAACTACAACAAAGTAGTTTATCAAGGCAATCGCTTTCCATTAGTCGTTGATATTTTCAACAATGGCTACGTTGGAGAAACCGTTAGAGTGGGTGTTTCTAAAGGAGGGAATGTACTCGAGACGCAAAACCTAACACTAACGGGAGATCAGCAGGTTAACTCTTTTGAATTTATACTTGAAACAGAAGCACTAGGAGTAGAAAGCTACACTGCTTTTATAGAGATGAAACCTGAAGAAGGCAGTACGAATAATAACCGCAGGCGTGCCTTTGTCGAGACTGTGGATAGCAAACAAAAGGTACTGATTGCCGCTCAATCTCCACATCCTGATATAAAGGCGCTTAACAGCATTATCAGCGAAAAAGAAGGCACAGAAGTATCTATTCATATTAAGGGAATAACGAAGGAAGAGCCCGAAGGACCTTTCGATTTGGTTATTCTTCATCAACTACCCGACTTTGAACCGCTTGATCCATGGTTGAATAACTGGGTAGAAAAATCTAATACTTGGTTTATTACTGGTACCGGTGACCTAACAAATGTTAACGCTATTAATGGGGTGGTGAATTACAACAATGGTGGACAATCGGACAATGTCATAGGCAATCTGAATCCATCATTCGATTTATTCACTTTGAATGAAACACTAAGCGACCGAGCAAGTAATTACCCTCCAATCAAAGGTGCTTTCGGGATGTTCAGACTAAACGAAAACGCAACCATTTACCTTTATCAGAAATTAGGTATTGCGGAGACCAATCGCCCGCTATTAAGCATCAGAAATGATGAAGAAAGAAAGGTAGCCGTATTCTCAGGTTCTGGTTTTTGGAAATGGAGATTACAGGAAAGCGGCTTTTATGGTGAAGCTGAACTGTTTGATGAACTCTTTGAGAAATTCATTCAGTTTATGGCTACAAAAGACGATAAACGAAACTTTAGAGTAAGGTCCATTCAATCTCAATACTATGAAAACGAAGGTGTAGAATTTAATACTGAAGTTTATAATCAGCTCTTCGAGAAGGTATATGACTACAATATTGATCTTAAAATCACCAATGCTGAAGGAGTCACATCTGAGTACAATTACGTAAATGCCTTAGGAGAAAATTACACAATAAAGGGCCTAACCGCAGGCATCTATCAATTCGTAGCTTCGGCATCAGTAACTGGTAAAAGAGAAGAAGCCCGAGGCACATTCTCAGTTGAAAAACTCGCGTTAGAAGATGTAGACCTCACTGCCAACTACCAACTGCTGAGAAACATCTCTAATAATTCAGGAGGGAAATTCTTCAAAGCCGATCAGGCAGATGAACTGCTCACCGCAGTAGGCAATCTAAACGCTAAACCCATTGCTAGGTCCAGCCAAAAACTCGACCCGATCATCAATTCACCGTGGCTATTGGCACTCATTGCACTTCTCCTCTCTGCTGAATGGTTTACGAGAAAGTACAACGGCAGCTATTAATTTTTACTAATTATTTTACTGAAAGCGCAACCTGAAACTAATTAATTAGTTTATTAGTGCATGCGAATTTCCCTAGGTCTTCTCATCTTTTGCATTTTTCTCTCTAGCTGCGATATGTCAGTGAAGAAAGAAGAGGCAGAAATGCATATGCAAAATGAGGATTATGAAGCTGCCGCAGCGGCTTACACTAAAGTCATTAAACTAGAACCTGACGATAATTACTCTATTTTTAATCGTGCCCAAGCCTATGAAAAGACAGAAGAATTTCAAAAGGCGTACGATGACTATACGCGCTTAGTAGCGTTAAAATGGAAAACTCGCGCAGCGCTGGTTGGTCGCGCACGATGTAATTTTGAACTAGAAAATTATTCCGGGGTAATCATGGATATGAATGCCATTATTGGCAGCGATCCAGAAAATACAGAAGCGCTAGACTTAAGAGGAAGAGCTTTTGTAAAAACTGGCAAATTGAACCGTGCGATTAATGATTTAAACATTGTGATAGACGCAGATCCAGAAAATACGCAAGCGCTTATCAGTAGAGGTGCCGCCTTGGCACGTGGTGGCGCTGGCCCCTATGCTATTGAAGATTTTGACAAAGCCCTGCTGGCAGACCCAAGCTTGTCCGTTGCTTACTTTAATAAAGCCATGGTCTTCTTCGTTTACGAAAATTATGCTACTGCCATTGATAACTTTGACAAAGCACTTGAATTGAATGAAGAGTATGCCGAAGCCTACACCAGAAGAGGCATGGCTAAAATGACTTCGAAAAGATTCGACCTTAGCCAAGCCTGCGCAGATTTTGAGCTTGGCAAAGAACTAGACGATGAAGTAGCTGCCGAATATATAATGGAGTATTGTAAGTAAGGACTCAGCTGCTTTTCTTAGAGAAAACCTAGAGCTATGCTGAAGAAATTTCTCAATCCAGGAAAATATACATGAAATATCAATTTTGGTTTATTCGTTTTAAGAGTAGGTGCTGCCGCATTAATGCTCACCCATGGATATGGTAAATTTATGAGGATTGTGAATGGAGAATGGCGCTTTAGTGACCCTTTAGGTATTGGAGTTGAAGCCTCACTTTCTTTAGCCGTTTTTGGAGAATTCGTTTGCCCAATTCTCATCATTTTGGGTCTCGGCACAAGACTAGCCGCAATTCCTACCATGATTACCATGCTGGTGGCATGGCATATTGCTCATGGAGATGATCCCTTCAGTTCACAGGAGAAATCTGTGGCTTATCTGTTCGTATTTACTTGTATACTCATTATGGGGACAGGAAAATACTCTTTAGATCAGCGATTATTTAAGGTACGTTAAGCTCTTCATCAATTAATATTATAGTCTCTTTTAGTTCGGCCTGCATTAGCTCAAACACAGCTTTGGCATTGGTTTTATATGAAAGTCCAAACTGAACCAAGTGCTTGAATTCATCTGCTTGAATAGCCCTAACCAATTGCCTTTTTACATCAGCTCCCTTTGAGAAATATTGAAAGTTAACGGCAAAAGGAAAATTCTGCTCTACGTAGGGAATGAGTTTTGTTCTTACATGCTTTCCGTCAACATCGTTCCAATTCCCGAGTAGCTCATAACCATTTTCGTAGATTCCAATGATATGAGCTCTGAGCGAATCATTCTCAATAATGCTGCTAGAACCAAGGCTCTTCATTTCTTCGTAGGTAATGTCATTGCTTCTGAAAGGCACGTAACTGAGCAGACCCAAAACTTGATAAAGCAGCGAGTCACTGTATTGATTCGAATTATTCTGTAAAATTTTACTCCCCCGCTCTAATTGTGCTTCTAAAGTTTGAATGCCGTTTTAGATGATGGTGCTATCTGTAATTAAATTCTCTTTAAAGCTTTCTAATAAATCAGTTTGTTGGGTATTCTCCCGTTGATTTAAACGCCATTCGTTCAAGAGAAATGAAACGCTAATACCGAGAACCAGAATGATGATCTCAGCAATAAAGTATTTGATGTTCCGTGGCTCCTTGTTTCTATTCATAGTTAATAATAAGTCAGAATTTCAAAATACCATAAATTAAAGGCAGCAAGCTTTTACTAAATTGAACGAAGAACACTTAATAATTCAATCATAATATGGTGCATACTGGCTATTCGGGAACACCTCTATCAAAAAAACCGGGAATTAAAGATGGCCTTTCATGTTACTTTCAGAACCATCCTGAACACTATTTTGAATTATTAGGAGAACTGCCCAAAATAGAAATCACCAACGGCTTGAATATGAAAGCCTAGACTTCGCTCACGTGTTTTGCTATACAATCAAGGAACTTGAAGAAGAGTTTAGCAAGACGAGACAAGCCTTGAAAAAGACCGGAGCCATGTGGATATCTTGGCCCAAAAAGAGCTCAAAAATCAGTACCGATCTCAATGGAAATGTGGTGAGAACCTATGGCCTGAATAATGGACTTGTAGATGTAAAAGTGGCAGCCATAGACGAAGATTGGAGTGCTCTAAAGTTTATGTACAGATTGAAAGACAGATAGCTCATCTTTACTAATTTTGCGCTATGCAAAACGATCCTGAATTAAACGGCAAATACTTAGGGCTCATCACAAAAGACTTTGTGCTTGTAGCAGACACGCTAAAAGAAGCTGCTTATCAAGTTCGCAAAAGAGGCTTTTCTGAATACCCGATTTTTCCCATCTCAAGAGTTGATATGCCTTTTGGTCAAAAACTAATAGGTAGAGATGAGCTAGCAACTGAATGGAATTATCACATTACTTATGTTGACGAATTCGTGCAGCGCGAAATCGTTACCGATCTAGAGGCTTTCCAAAAAGCATATAAAAACCCAGATGAATTCTGCTGCCTTTTTGTAATGGACCAGGAGTTTACAAACTTTTTATTTGTGCCCTATCCTGACGAAGAGTAAACCAATTCTGTTTTGGGTCGTTCTTTTATAAACTACCTATAAGAGAGCATCAGATGGAAGCGGTAATAACAGATAAGCCTTTAGTTCAAAATATGCTGAATAAGCTTCAAGAGCTTGGCAGAGGAATCATTTGGAAAATCAACAACACCTATAGCAACGGAATTGACAATACAATTTTCGAAATTCAAATTTTTGAAAAGAGCAATCAGACCGGACTCATCGCCTATCAGGCAGAAGACGGGCATGTGATCAATTATCGTTACAAAGACCTAGAGAAAAGACTTCCAATTCAGATAATGGATATGCTTCTGGATATTCTGAGTTACGAGCTTAAACTGGCTTAAACCTTATCCCTTACTACGAATATAGGCTTGTCTATAGGCTTCGAATTCTGCCAACATGTTCTTGGTTTGCTCTCCTACTCTTCCTTCAGCTATTAGTAGATCATCTAACTTAACCACAGGCATTACCCGTTTGGTGGTACTTGTCATAAATACTTCTTCTGCTTCTCGCAACTCACTTAGTTCCATAGGGCGCAGCTCAACATCCATAAATTGCTGAGCACATTTTATTACATTTCTTCTAGTAACCCCGTTAAGTACACCCGTATCATTCGTGACTAGCTTTCCATCTTTAAAAAAGAAAATATTCGACCTAGAGACTTCTGATACGTAGGCACCATCATGATAAAGCACATCGGTATGATCATCTTTCTGCCACACTTTCTGCATGGCCAGAGCTTTAGCGTAATATGTAGATTTCACCTTTGGATAATCTCGCGTATAGTTATGTGTCAAGAGTGAAATACCTTCGGAATAATTAATTGAAGGAGGGCCCTGAAAAGGATTGTTAATTACAATAACCGATGGTGTGCCTGGTGTAAATCCGTCAACACTATTCCCTCCAGTCACCATAATTTTAATACCACTTTTGGGCATTTTATTATTGGCTAATAACCGTTGTATAATCTCCTTAAATCCATCATCATCAAAGGGGAGGTCCATATTCATGGCGGCCGCAGAGTTTTTTAGTCTACCCAAATGATCTTCTACAAAAACAGGTACTTGCTCTTGTGCCTGCATAAACTCAAATACAGCATAGCCCCTAAGAATACCGACATCATCAATTGACAGCTTGATATCGTCCTTCGGCACATAATTGCCGTTGAAATAATGGAGAAGTTGGATTGACATAGGTGGTCTTTTAATTGAAGCAAGTATATTGATTTCCCATTAAAGATATGGCTAAAGATTATTATCAGGTTTTAGGGATTGAAAAAACTGAGGATCAGGCACTGATCAAAAAAGCCTATCGTGATAAGGCAAAAAGCCTTCATCCAGACAAATCTAAAGACCCAAATACCCAAATGGTTTTTCAAGAACTGAACGAGGCCTACATGGTACTTTCAGACCCAGAGAAGAAATCTAAATACGATCGTGGTTCTCAAATGCCAGTTCTTAGCGAGGAACAGGTTAGAGATATTCTCAGAAAACGACATGAATACTATTGGGATAGAGACAGCATATTTAAATATCAAGGAAACAACGTTTATCCTCCAACAGACTATCAAGCAACAAAAAAGTATGTCCTAATAGCCAATCTCATCATAGCAGCTTTCGCGATAGTCTTTTTGGTAGACCTCAGCTTTAAAGGGAAGGTAAATCCATACGAAGTACGTTCGGTTTATTATGTGTATTCAGGCACACAAGACGTTCAAGACTTTTACACATACAAAGTATTTATAGGGAATATGGAGATTTATCTATCGGGAGATGAGCCACCTGTTGCTGAAGGTGAAGAGGTCTACATTACCAATAGTTTCGTATTTCAAAAGCCATATACCTTTGATACTGCCGATGGGAAAACCTATAACATAAGCGGAAGAGCCTATGTGCTATGGCTCTCGCTAATCATTCTGCTAGTTAGTATTATTGGTACTACTCCCGCCTTGAGTCCAGAACGACAGTTTAATGCTGCGGTCATCTCGGGCTTCTTTTCGGTGCTTTTAATTATCAGCCTTATTTTCATTTAGGTGATCCCAGCCCTGAGCTTTCAACTCTACTCTGTTACCACTTTTAGTCACCAAAACATTGCTCTTATCTACTGATTGCGAATGCCCAATAAAATGAATGTCTGCATGACTTTTTAGTTTGTCATGATCCTTTTGGTCAATTGTGAATAGCAGCTCATAATCTTCACCTCCATTCAGAGCTGCCGTAATTGGATCTATATTGAATTCAACAGCAGTGTTATAAGTCTGGGTATCTATTGGTAATTGCTCCTCATAAACAGCAAAACTCTTGTTTGAATGATTTGCTAAGTGAAGTACCTCTGAGGCAAGTCCATCAGAAATGTCAATCATGGCAGTGGGCTTAACTCCTAACTCATCTAATTCGTGAATCACATCCATTCTAGCCTTTGGCTTCAACTGTCGCTGAACCAAATACTGATAATCATCGAGTTTCGGTTGCATATTAGGATTCGCCAGGAAAGTCTGTTTCTCTCTTTCTAATATCTGTAAACCGATAAATGCTCCTCCTAGGTCCCCAGTAGCACATAGAATGTCATTATCTCCTGCACCAGATCTATAAACAACTTTGTCCTTATCTACTCTACCATGTACCGCTACTGATATGATAAGCCCAGCTTGAGAAGCCGTTGTATCACCACCAACAAGGTCAACATTAAAATCATCTGCAGCTGCTTTCATTCCTACATATAAAGCCTCCACTGCCTCCAAACTAAAGCGGTTACTCAAGCCCAACGAGACAACAATCTGCTCTGGTGCGCCATTCATTGCGGCTATATCTGAGACATTCACTGCAATAGATTTATAACCCAAATGTTGAATAGGCACATAAGAAAGGTCAAAGTGCACACCCTCCACCAACATATCTGAAGATAGCAGTCCAAAATGGGCGCCATGATCTATCACTGCTGCATCATCACCTATTCCTTTCACGGAACTTTTGTGCTTCAATTCAAGACCTTTCGCCAGGCGATCGATCAATCCAAATTCACCCAAACTCGATAACTCAGTTCTCTTTTCAGACATGCTTTTTTTCTTTAGGACTGCAAAGATAGAAGATTGTTTTGGGAGTAAAGAATTGAACTTAAATTGCGTCTATGAAAGACAAAGTAGTCATCATCACAGGCGGATCTTCAGGCATAGGTAAAGCCTTGGCCATCTCTTTTGGTAAGCTAGGCGCTCAAGTGGTTATCACGGGTAGAAATGAAGAGCGACTCAATGAGGTTGGTGCTGAGTTAGATCAACTGAACACCCCCAATCTTTGCCTAAAACTTGATGTGGCGAATGAAACGGACAATAAACTCTTGGTTGATGAAACCATAAAAGCCTTTGGTGGAATAGACATCTTGATTAATAACGCTGGCATTTCAATGCGGGCACTCTTTGAAGAGATAGACTTAGAGGTATTTAAAAAAGTGATGGATATCAATTTCAACGGCACCTTATACGCCACCAAATACTGTCTTCCTCATATCCTAAAAAACAAGGGAAGCATAGTCGGTATCTCTTCGATAAACGGCTACAGGGGTACTCCTGCCCGCACTGCCTATACGGCATCTAAGTATGCCATGAACGGCTTCTTTGAATCATTAAGAACAGAGGTGATGCATCGTGGAGTACACGTATTAGTGGCTTGTCCTGGCTTTACCCGTACAAATATTAGAAATGCTGCACTCACAGCAGACGGTACCTCACAGGGAGATTCCCCGAGAGATGAAGGCAAAATGATGACAGCAGAGGAAGTGGCATTGGGTATTATCAATGCCATAAAGAAAAGAAAGCGAGATATTGTCTTTACATCTCAAGGTAAGTTGGCCGTATTCCTAAATAAATGGATGCCGGGGCGAATGGATAAGATTGTATTTAACGTTTTTGCCAAAGAACCAGACTCCCCTTTTGGAAGTAATTAAGTATCCTCAGATCAGAAAACAGTACCCGATTGACCAATTAATAAACACTGTTTTCTGTTTTCTAATTACGGTTCACTATTTTACCATATGCAGGAAATCCTTCAAGGATACCAAAAACGCTTAACCAACCTATCTAGCAACAATAGGTCGCTGCTACTACTTCGTTTAAATCAAGATCAATTCATTGACTTGAATGAATTAGACCATGTGAATGGAAAGCCTTCTTGGGATATTATCGACCGAATTATTTCCAGGCAAAATCAGGTTAAACTCATCCCAAATATTGATCCCCGAGATGAGCATTCTAATAAAATTTCCAATAAGCTTAGAAAGGTTAAGAGACGCGAAGACTTCATATTTCAAGAAAGTGGAGCAAAAGACCTTTATGTAGGCTGGCCATTTGTTGAAGGCCAATTGAATAATGGTACTGCCATTCGTGGCCCACTTTGCTTTTTCCCTGTTGAATTGAGTATTGAGAAAAACGACTGGGTTTTAAAGTCAAAAAAAGAAGTCAATATCAGCTTTAATAAAAGTCTGCTACTAGCTTTTGCCCATTACAATGAGTTAGAACTTTCAGATGAGCTAGTTGAATTCACCTTTGATGGTTACGATAAAGAAACTACTGCCTTCAAAAACCTACTCTATGAAACTGTAAGGGAGAGTCCTCTAGCGATCCGTTTTGGAAGAGAATTCTATGGCGAACAACTTGAGGGTTTTAAAGCTTACAAAAAAGATGAGTTCCAAAAGAGCACAGAGCTAGGCGAATTGACCATAAGCATTAATGCTGTGCTGGGTATATTCCCTCAAGCCGACTCTTATCTAGTTCCTGATTATGATGTGCTGCTCGCCAAAGGCAAATGGAAAAACGTAGAAAGTTTTTTCGAAGAGAAGAGCAAAGAACAACCAGACATTCATGATGCTGACTTTGATCCCGCCCGTCACTACCTCAATCAGGTAAAGGAAGACGAAACCATAACGCCTTTTCCGTTAGATGCCTACCAAGAAAATGCAGTAAACGCAGTAAAGAAAGGCAACTCCATTGTGGTGCAAGGACCACCAGGAACAGGTAAGTCCCAACTCATCTGTAATCTTGCCTCGGATTATATTGCGAGAGGTAAAAAAGTGCTCATTGTTTCTCAGAAGCGAGCGGCACTAGATGTGGTCTACAAAAGGCTAGAATCTATAGGCGTGCAAGAATTCATTGCCCTAATGCATGATTTCAAGGCGGATAGAAAGGCCATTTACGATCAGATC
This sequence comes from Roseivirga sp., assembly GCA_965661455.1. Classification (GTDB taxonomy): domain Bacteria; phylum Bacteroidota; class Bacteroidia; order Cytophagales; family Cyclobacteriaceae; genus Roseivirga. The sequence goes on along the minus strand of CBFIDV010000002.1, from coordinate 116,864 downwards.
AGCAAACAAATTGAAGGCTTACAAGACTTCAAAAGAAACAACAGTAACCTAGATGCCCTTCAACTAGACAGGCAATTCAAAAAAGCCTGTTTGAGCATTGAAGAACACGTTACTTTCTTTGATGACTACAAGCATGCTCTTTTTGATGAGACCGAGTGCGGCATGTCAGTGAAGGAACTTTATCTTCTCTCTAATCCTGATGCCCCCACCGTCAACCTGGTTCAAGAGTACGCGCATTTCAAGGTGAATGATCTTGAAGATTTTATCAAACCCCTAGATCTTTACCTAGATTATGCTAAATCATTAAATGCCGAGTCTCACCCATGGTCGGAGCGAAACAGTTTTGCACAGCATAGCACAAAGGACCTCAAACTAATACAAGAGTATCTTGAGGAAATTCCGAGAGAGGCAACGCAACTCGCTGAAAAGCTAAGCGGAATAGTACAAGAAGAAGTAGACTATGATGCCTGCCGAACAATTGGGGAGAACTTAGAGAAATTAAAGGCCATCCGTTCTCTTCTTAAGAATGAAAGCATTTACCAGCTCTTTGTACCTATGGTTGCCTATACCAATGAGCAAACACAAATACTCTGGCTCCAGAACACTAGAAATTTAATCAATGCTTGCTTTAGTGATAATGGTGTAGAAAAGTCGATTCCAGCTAATGAGATAGGAGAAATACAGCAAATATTAAAACAGAGGAGCGATGCAAAGAATACATTCTGGAAATCTTTTAAATGGAGCTTCTCAAAAGAAAAAACACGCCTAGCAAGAGTACTGGTATCTAATCAATTGTCCGATGATAGGGCAGGTTTAAAAGTCTTGACAGAACGCATAGACAACAGACTAAATCTTCAGCACCAGCTAACTAAAATGCAAAGTATTGGCTGGATTCCAGAACCTCCTAAATCAATAGAATTAAATGAACTAAAGGAATGGTTCGATCTCTTAGAATTAGCCCTAGAGGCGAAAATAAAATTCATAGAGTTCGCCAACTTTAAGGAGTATTTCAAGCTTAAAAGTCTATCGGCAAAGGACCTTAGAGCACAATTAAAAGCCATTCGCGAATTGCTAAAGGAGCTGCCTAAAAGGAGAGAAAACTGGAATAAATACATTCTACCAAGGCAAATCGATAGACTGTTAACTGATGAAGACTTTCTAAAATCTCTTAAGAAATCCCTCAAGAATGACTTTGATATTCTGCGGGAGTTGGACCAAATCAGAGATACTTTTAACGAGGCTGAGCTAGCCACCTTAGACAAATTGCTCGAAGCTGAAGTTGAGGACAAAGAAGAAACGATTCAATTATTCAAAAACAGTATCTGCCTAGCATGGATTGATCACATTGAAAACAAGTATCCTGAACTCAGGTCTGTAAGCACTCTGAAGTTCGATAAGATGATTGGAGAATTACAGGACGCTGTAAACCAGAAAATGGAATCGAGCGCTCAGATTCTTCTACAAAGGATTAGGGAGAATACTTATCAAGGTCTTGAATTCAACCGCCTCAACAATCAGGTGACGTATCGAGATTTACTTCATCAAACCTCTAAGAAGAGGAAGATTTGGCCATTGAGAAGACTCATCTCAAACTTTGATGAGGAGCTCTTTAAACTTATACCCTGTTGGCTGGCATCGCCTGAAGCGGTCTCTGCCATCTTTCCAATGGAGAACTTTTTTGACCTTGTCATCTTTGATGAAGCAAGCCAATGCTTTGCCGAAAAAGGAATACCTGCCATAGCGAGAGGCAGACAAGTGGTGATAGCAGGAGACAATCAACAACTCAAACCAAACGATCTTTATCGCGTTCGTTGGGAAGATGAATCAGAAGAACTCGCCTTAGAAATAGATTCGCTACTCGACCTTACCAAAAACTACTTGCTCAATGTGCAGCTGAAAGGACATTACCGCAGTGAGTCACTCTCATTAATCGCCTTTTCTAATGAGCATTTCTATGATGGCAGGCTTAAAATGACTCCTCATTTCAACAGAATAAATGATAGTGAGCCAGCCATTGATTTTATGAAAGTTGATGGACAATGGGAGAAGCAAACAAACATAATTGAAGCCCATGAGGTGGTTGAATTAGTACAATCACTACAACGAAAAAAAGAGAACCCTTCTATAGGTGTTGTTACTTTTAATGCCTCTCAACAAGCCCTAATTCAAGAACTCCTAGAACAAGGTAATGCCTTCGACAAGAATGAACTATTCGTTAAGAACATTGAAAACGTTCAGGGAGACGAACGTGACATCATCATTTTCTCAACCGCTTATGGGTATGATAAAAAAGGGAAGTTAAATGCTCAATTTGGTAGTCTAAATCAGGTTGGAGGAGAAAACAGACTAAATGTAGCCATTAGTAGAGCGCGCAAAAAAGTGATTGTTGTTACTTCGCTTGACCCTAAGGATTTAAAGGTAGATAAAACCAAAAATGCAGGTCCTAAATTATTGAAAGCCTATTTAACATTTGCCAAAGAAGTGTCAGACAAGAACTTTGAATCTCACCAAAAATATGAACGCGACTTTGAATTCGATTGGTACCTAAAGCACCAAATCAAAAATTGGGAAAAAGATACTTCAACGAGTCTCACCTTAGATTCCCCATATGGTGACATTGCTCTTAAGAAGCGGAACAAGTTTTACGGCTTGCTCTTTACTGATGATAATTTCTTTTATGAAAGCCTCTCGGCTAAAGATACTGTTGTGTATCGCCCCAATCTACTGGAGGAAAAGCAATGGCCCTTTAGGCATTTTCATTCAAGAGACTTCTGGATGAATCGTGAATTGATGAAAGATAGGATTCAGAAGTTTGCAGATCAGCAAATAGATAATTGATTACTCAGTATCCTCTACTCGTAGTCCCACAGAATAGGTGCCTCTTAGTTCTGACGTACGCATATACTGCGCCACTTCTAATGAAAAACTACCCATACTCGGAAACTCATAATCTGATAGAATGGCTTTTTTGAATTGGTAGATGCTATTGCCTTTCCCCATAGGCTTTCCTGTCTTTTCATCGAACAGCTGAAGACTCACCAAATCATCTTTTAATACCTTACCCTCAGCATCTTTGAGTTTGTAATTGACATAGCAATTTTGGTACGGGTAGGTCAGATCATTTCTAAGTTTAATAGCTAAGTTTTTGGGTCTAGAATCTTCTACCTCAAAAATAAAAACAGGTATGGTATCCATTTGCCACACCTCATTTTCAAAATCTCTATCGGCCTCGAATACTCTTTTTGTATCACAAGAAGAAAAAAGGACTAGTAAAACTAGTAGTGCAGAAAATCTCTTAATCATTAGAATTCTTATTATTTCTAAATCTCCTTTTATTTCTCCTCTTGTTCTTAGGATTACCTTTGGATTGCCCTTCTCTAACGTCTGTTTTAGCAGTAGCATTATCTTGCGATTTAGGTTTTTGAGGTTTATTACCTTTGTCCTTAGGTTTTTCTGAATCGCCACTATTTTGACCTTTAAATTTTTGCTGTGGCTTATTTCTCTGACGATTTCCCTGCCCTCCTTTTCTACTCTTTTGTTTTCTACGGTTCTTATTTTTGAACTTCTCGTCCATCTTCTGCAGATCTTGGTTAATACCAACCTCTACTTCTAGCAGTTTCATTTGGTCTACTTCTAAGGTCTCGGGAACTTCACCATTCTTGTTAAGCTCAAGAACCTCTTTGACTCGATCTGTAGATAAAGGATACCATGTATTCTCATTATCGTAAGCGAACCACATTTTTTGCCTGAATATGTCAGTCTTTTGAAGTTTGGCAACCCCAATCTTTGTCTTGAGCCTATTTGTATCAGGAATATGCTCTAAGGCTTCCATATATGTATCTAACTCATAGTTCAAGCAGCATTTCAGTCGACCGCATTGACCCGAAAGTTTACTCGGATTTAAACTAAGGTTTTGATATCGGGCCGCTGAAGTAGAAACGCTCTTAAAGTCTGTTAACCAAGTAGAGCAACACAACTCTCTACCACAAGAACCAATACCTCCTATTCGGCTAGCTTCTTGCCTTAGGCTAATCTGGCGCATTTCAATACGCACTTTAAATTCAGATGCCAATACTTTAATGAGCCCTCTAAAGTCTACGCGATCTTCGGCAGAGTAGTAAAAAGTAGCTTTAGAGTTATCGGCTTGAAATTCAATATCAGTCAGTTTCATTTTGAGCTTCTGCTCAAGAATGATGTTTCTTGTACGATAAAGCGCTGGGTCTTCTCGCTTTCTTACTTCTTCGAATTTTTCAAGATCTTTTAAGGTTGCCTTTCTGTAGATTTGACGAATTTCATCATTGTTCTCAACTCCCTTTTTCTTCATTTGGAGTCTAACCAATTCGCCCTGCATTGAGACATAGCCCACGTGGTGGCCACCGGGTACATCAACTACAATAGCCTCTCCAGTAACCACATCCAATTTATTGGAGTTACGAAAGAACTCTTTTCGACCGTTCTTAAATCTGACTTCTACAATTTCGAATTGCTCATGAACAGGAATGTCCATGTTTGAAAGCCAATCAAATACATTGAGTTTATTGCAACCACCGGTGGAACACCCACCATTATTGTTGCACCCTGCTGTTTTTCCTTCAGCACTTGTGCCACAGCTACAGCCCATACATCTATCTTCAAGCCCTTGCGGGCTATAGTTCTACTTATCTAACAAGCGCAAAATATCTTGACCAATATCTCTTCTGTGATATTCATCTTGCCAAGTAATTTTTGCTACACTATTATACGCATTTTCAAGCGCATTTTCTACTGAGTCTCCTTTACCGGTAATGGCCAAGACCCTCCCTCCATTAGTAATAATACTACCTGTTTCTCCTAACTTAGTACCTGCATGAAAAACTGTTGCTTCATCTACAGTGTCAATCCCTGAGATTTCCAACCCCTTGGGATAAGATCCCGGATATCCTCCCGACACCATTACCACTGTTGTAGCTGTCTCCTCTTCAATTTGAAAGGATACATTTTTCAAGTTAACATCTGCTGTGGCTTTTAATAAATCCACCAAATCTGACTGAATACGAGGTAAAACAACTTGTGTTTCAGGATCTCCCATTCGCACATTGTATTCAATCACATAAGGATTACCATGCATATTCATTAAGCCAATAAAGATGAAGCCTTTATAATCGATCTCCTCTGCTTTCAACCCGTTAACAGTAGGAAGTACAACTTGCTCTTCTACTTTCTTCATGAAGTCCGCATCGGCAAAAGGCACTGGAGATACCGCTCCCATTCCACCTGTATTCAAACCTTGATCGTTTTCCCCAATTCGCTTGTAATCTTTTGCCTCTGGCAGAATTTTATAAGATTCACCATCTGTTAAAACGAAAACTGAAAGCTCAATACCATCCAAGAACTGCTCTACAACCACTCGGCTTGAAGCTTCTCCGAATTTGGCATCCAACAACATTTCCTTCAAAGTCTCTCTAGCCTCTTCATGACTTTGAGCAATAATTACACCTTTGCCTGCAGCTAGTCCATCGGCCTTAAGTACTACAGGTAAGGGATGAGAGGAGACATAATTCAAGCCTTCTTCTAACGAGTCTTTAGTAAAGGTTTTATACAAGGCGGTGGGGATGTTATGCTTTTGCATAAACTCCTTGGAGAAGTCTTTGCTACCTTCTAATTGGGCTCCTTGAGCACTTGGGCCAATAAGACCAATGCTTTTTAACATCTCATCTTTCGCGAAAAAGTCAGCTATTCCATTAACTAAAGGATCTTCAGGCCCCACTACAACCAAGTCGATTTCTTTATCCTTAACAAAACTTGATATCCCTTGAAAGTCGTTTACACTTAATTCTACATTGGTAGCAATTTCGGCTGTTCCGGCATTTCCCGGAGCTACAAATAGGGCTTCACATTTTTCACTTTGTGCAATCTTCCAACTAAAGGCGTGCTCTCTGCCACCACTTCCAAGTACAAGGATTTTCATATGCTTAATCTTAAAGGGGCAAAGCTAATTAATCCTGACTTATTCACTTAACAATATTTCTCGATTGATGTAATACACCAGCCTTAACTTCCTCAATAATGAAGGGAATTGATCCGCCCGTTAAAATGGCATGGCTGTAACTCCCCTCCTTTTTAAGGAGGGGTTGGGGGTGGTAATTAAACTTTCTAGAAAGTATTTAAATGCTAATTCGCGTATTCAGAAAGGAATTTAATACGCATCAATCGGAAGTCTTCGTCAATTAAGTCTTCATCTTCAAAAGCAGCTAGCGCGTCTTCAATATTATCAGACTCGGCATTCATAAAGTAATCCATGATCTCTTCCTGCAGATCTTCATCCATGAGCTGCTCTAAGTAGTAGTCGATATTAAGCCGAGTACCTGCAAAACAGATAATCTCCATCTCATCTAGCAACTGATCCATTGTCCAACTCTTTTGCTCAGCCATCTCTTCCAAATCGAGTTTTCTATCGATTTGCTGAATGATGTAAATCTTGTTTTTCGACTTCGACCCTGCGGTTTTAATGACCACTACATCTTCAATATCTATGTTATTATCTTCTACATATTTATTGATGAGCTTGAGGAAAGAGCCTCCAAACTTTTGAACCTTGCCCATTCCAATTCCATTCACATTAGCTAAAGCCTCAGCGGTTGTTGGGTAAGTTGTGGCCATCTCTTGTAAGGATGGGTCTTGAATAATTACATAAGGGGGTAAATTTCTTTGCTTCGCAATTTTCTTACGTTCAGCCTTTAGGAGATCGTAGAGTACTTTGTCATACGAATTGCTAGCCTGCATTTGAGGAGATGCATCGTTACTTTCATCATCTCCTGAATCCACGTCACTAAAGTCGAGATCTTTAATGAGCTTAATGCTTTTTGGGTTATCTAGAAAGGCTTGACCTCTTTCGGTAAGCTTAAGTGTGCCAATATTTTCAATGTCTTTCCTCAGGAACTCGTTAAGCAATGTTTGGCGAATAACAGACTTCCAAAAGTGTTCATCTTCATCTGCCCCCTTACCGTAAACGGAAAGCTGATCATGCCCATAACTCTTCACGTATTGATTTTGAGAACCTCTAATCACGTTGACTAGGTGTCCCATACCAAAACGACCTTCGGTTTGCGCGACAGTATCTACTACCAATTGTACTTGATCCTTGGCTTCATAAGTCTCGCGTTCCATTGTACAATTGTCGCAAAGACCACAATTGTCTTTCTTGTATTCCTCACCGAAATAATGAAGTAATTGTTTCCGTCTACAAACAGCAGATTCGGAATAGAAAGCCATCTCATCTAAGAGTACTTTGGAATTCTCCTTTTCTGTAACTGGCTTGTCCTTATTAAATTTCTCCAGTTTCAGTATGTCGCTATAACTGTAGAACATGACGCACTTCCCTTCAAGGCCATCTCTACCTGCTCTACCCGTTTCTTGATAGTAGCCTTCTAGAGACTTTGGTACATCATAGTGAATTACAAACCTCACATCGGGCTTATCAATGCCCATTCCAAAAGCGATAGTAGCTACAATTACATCTACCTCTTCATTTAAGAAATCGTCTTGGTTTTTCATTCTTATCGATGGCTCAAAGCCAGCATGATAAGGTGCTGCATTAATGCCGTTTACCTTAAGGAAATTGGCAATTTCTTCCACTCTCTTTCGGCTTAAGCAATAAATAATCCCAGACTTTCCTTCATGATCTCGTAGAAAACGAACAAGCTGTTTCTTAATGGCTTTTTTAGGCCTTACCTCGTAGTAAAGATTCTCTCTGTTGAATGATGATTTAAATAAATGCGCCTCCTCCATTTGCAAATTGCGCTGAATATCGAGTTGCACTTTTGGTGTGGCAGTGGCAGTTAGTGCTATGACTGGAATATCTCCTAATTGACCGATGATAGATTTAATTCTTCGGTATTCAGGTCTAAAATCATGCCCCCATTCAGAGATACAGTGAGCCTCATCAATAGCAGCAAAAGAAATATTAGCCTTCTTTAAGAATTCAACATTTTCATCTTTAGTAAGAGATTCTGGAGCCACATAAAGTAGCTTAATTTCTCCTGCCAAGGTAGATTTTCTTATCCTGTTGATTTCAGTTTTACTTAGCGTAGAATTCAGGAATTTAGCACTTATTCCAAAGGCATTTAGCTGATCTACCTGATTCTTCATTAAAGCGATTAGAGGAGAAATAACAATTGCCGTTCCCTCTTGAAGAATTGCGGGCATCTGATAACACATAGATTTACCAGCACCTGTTGGCATAATCACGAAAGTGTTCTTTTTAGCTAAAATATTCTGAATAATTCGCTCTTGGTTTCCTCTAAAGCTATCATATCCAAAAACCTCTTTTAGTTTAGCTCTAATGTCGTCTACATGTATCATATAATTGTGTCGCCAAGTAAAAAATGAAAAGCCCGTAGGTCTTTCTTCTGCGCCTTATTGAATATAACCAATTCTATGGAAACCGCAGCCTTAAAAGGTGTTGAACCTTTTTATGGATGTTTAACAGTTCAAAACTGCAACATGTTCAAAAAGTAAATTTCTAAATGGCTCATTCTTAGATTCATTCAATCGAATGAATAAATCTTTTTAATAGTGAATGGTATAGCCTTTCCATTTTAGTAATTTGGTGTCTCAGTCGAAGGCTTACATTAAGATCGGCATAAATTAAAACTCCACAGATGGCCCAAAATTATGTAGTAATTATGGCTGGAGGTATCGGAAGCAGATTCTGGCCCTACAGTAGAGCAGACAAGCCTAAACAATTTTTAGATGTATTAGGAACAGGTCGATCACTCATTCAAATGACCTATGATCGCTTTTTAAATATTTGCCCGAGCGACAATATTTATGTGATCACTAACAAAAGATATTATGATTTAGTAAAAGAGCAGCTTCCTGCCCTGAGTGATGACCAAATATTACTAGAGCCCATTGGCAGAAACACAGCCGCTGCTGTGGCCTACCCTGCTTTTAAAATCAAACAGAAAGATCCTGAGGGTGTAATGATTGTGGCTCCTTCAGACCATGTGGTTTTCAAGGATAATATCTTCCAAGAAAATATCAATACGGCAGTAGAAGCAGCAAAAGGCAGTAATAAATTAATAACGCTTGGTATAGTACCAACTAGACCAGAAACGGGCTATGGCTACATTCAATACCATACCGATACGACAGAAGATGTAAGTAAGGTTAAGACATTTACTGAAAAACCTGAGCTGGAGTTAGCCGAGAAGTTTATTGAAAGTGGCGACTTTGTATGGAATGCGGGAATTTTCATTTGGTCAATCGATAGCATCACGAAGGCTTTTAACGACTACCTAAAAGACATTGCTGTGATTTTTGAAGAGGGTGAGGATATTTATTACACCGAGTCTGAGCAAAAGTTTATCGATAACGCTTACACACAGTGTAAAAGCATCTCTATTGACTATGGCATTATGGAAAAAGCCAAGGATGTTTATATGGTTAAGGGCAAATTCGATTGGTCTGATCTTGGCAGCTGGGATTCATTGCACGAAGCCAAGGACAAAGACGCTCATAACAATGTGGTTGATGCTAAAGCACTGCTATACAACTCAAAGAATTGCTATGTTAAAGGACCAGACGACACCTTAATCGTAGCACAAGACTTAGACGGTTATCTCATTACCAAATCAGGAAACGTAGTTTTGATTTGTAAAAAAGACGCAGAGAAGAAATTCAGAGAATTCTTAAACGATGCAAAAGAAAAGGGCAAAGAGTTTAGCTAACTCTTTGCCTCATGGCCTCATAAACGATTACCCCTGTTGCCACCGATACATTCAAAGAATCAATATTTCCTTGAATAGGCAGCTTAGCATGAAAATCTGAAAGCTTCAGATATTCATTTGAAATACCATCTTCTTCAGAACCCATAATGAGAGCGAGCGGATCTTTCAGATCAACTTCAAAGATAGTTTCGTTCGCCTTTTCTGAACACGCTACCACTTTCAAACCATTAGATTTCAAATCATTAATGGTGTTCTTTAAATTATCAGAACGACAAATAGAGATATAATTCAAGGCTCCTGCAGAAGTCTTCATGGCATCTGAACCAATTTGAGCATTGCCTCTACTAGGCACTACAATAGCGTGAACTCCTGCGCACTCTGCCGTTCGGCAAATTGCGCCGAAGTTTCTTACATCGGTAATTCTATCAAGGATTAGTAAGAAAGGGACTTCACCTTTTTGGTAAGCTTCGGAGATTACATTGTCCAATGAAGCAAATTGAACAGAAGAGATATAGGCAATTGCACCTTGATGATTCTTTCTGGTAACACGATTGAGTTTTTCTATTGGCACCTTCTGATGCGGAATAGAATAGGTTTTGCAGACCTGAAGTAGCTCAACCGTTAATTCGTTTCTCACATCTTTTTGGATGAGTAGCTTATCAATCTCTCTACCCGACTCTATGGCTTCAATAATAGCTCTAGTGCCATAAATAAAGTCCGCTTTGTTGCTATGACTCATTATTCAATTACCCTTCCGGTTCTCCATTGTGTGACAGCCTGCATCCAGTCTTCACGATATCGCTTTCCTCTAATCAGCTTGTATGTCAATCTTCCATTCTCTGGAATTATATCGAAGATGTATCGTACCCGACCTCCATTTGCTGAAGAGTAGACCCACAATTCAGTGGTCTCATTTCTAAACGCCTGCTGAGGCTCTCCAAAAATTTGGTAGATCATTCCCTGATCCGTTTTCCATCCTTTTCTATCTGCTGAAAAAAGCCTGGCCGACTGTCTAATTCTGCTGAAATAGGTTTTTATAAACTGCTTTGAAATTCTCTCATTCGTAGAAATACTCATGTTCACAAATTCCTCAAAAGCATCTCTCGGAAAATCACTGTTTCTTATTTTTTTAAATTCGTCATTGGTACTAATAAATATCAGTGGCTTTACTAGCTCATTATATTCCTTGTAATAAGGATAATACTCATCAGTGACTAACATGGGCAACACAACACCTTCAGCATCTGGAGTTGAAAACTCAAAAACACCTTGGTTATAGAATTTAAAAGTCTCTTTGTTATTAACACCATAGAGCGTGTCTATGGGAGTAGGTGTTGGCTGGTCGGCTTCTGTATCTTCAAAGGGAGGTAAAGGAAAAGTAGATTCATCTTTGTAGCCTGAAATCTCAAACTTAGCCGATTCGTTGAATAGATGTACCGGGCGGACTGCCGAATTTACTGTAAGATATCTCCCGAAATATGGAACATCCTCAGTCTCCTTCATTAGAATGAATGGTGGGCGTTTCCAGTCATCAATTTCTAACGTAATGTCTATGTAGTATTGCTTATCTCTAACCCGATCGTAGATATCGAAGACCAAAAGGTCATCATCCATTTCTCTTTCCAATTCAATCTCAAAGACATATTGGCGAAAACCTATATCCACAATATTGCTCGTATCAATCTTGGTCTGTTCATTTGAAGACCCTTCATCTATATAATTCTTTCTTAAAAAATAGCTGAAGTCGTAATCTGAAATGCGAACATTGCCAGAATTGAGAATAAATTGAATGTAAGCCTTTACTTGATTGCCTTGTAATGCAGCAACCTCATTCACGATAAAATTGTGCTCTTTATTATATCTAAAAGAAATCTCTTTTGAACTGACGCGCACTTGACTCAATCCAACTTGACTCAGTAGCATTAGAAGACTTAAGATGTAGAGATGTTTCCTCATGTGAATGATATAAAGGTATGGAGTTTTTAACCCGCTAGGAACAAAATGCCATCAAAACCATGATTGTTTATCAAATAGCGTAATTTTGGCCAAATTTTAAACATGGCTACTTACACCACCGAAATTGCTTCTGACGAAATTGTATCGGACAACCCTATTCATCAACGGTTGCTACAGGCTTATTATTTGGCAAAGCCTTTTATTAAGGGTGATCTTTTAGAGCTAGGCTGTGGCGAAGGGCGAGGTGTGGAACAACTGAGCGAATTAGCAGAAAGCTACATTGGCCTAGACAAAATTCAAGAGGTAATTGACGTACTCAAAGCGAAATACCCTGACTTACATTTTGAGCAAGCCGTATTCCCTCCTTTTCAGAAACTGAAAGACAATAGCTTCGACAGTATTGTTAGTTTTCAGGTGATAGAACATGTCAAAGAAGATGCTGATTTCTTGAAAGAGATTCACCGTGTATTAAAGCCTGGAGGAGTTGCGGTGCTTACCACACCAAACATCAAAAAAACATTGAGCAGAAACCCGTGGCATGTAAGAGAATATACTGCAGCAGAGCTCACCAAGTTAGCCTCACAGTATTTCTCGAATGTAGAAATGAAAGGTGTTGGCGGAAATGAAAAGGTGTGGACCTATTACAATGAGAATAAAGCATCGGTGGAGAAAATCACTCGATTCGACATTTTGAATCTACAGTACAGATTACCGGCTAGTATTCTCAGAATACCTTATGACATTCTTAACAGAATAAATCGAAATAAGCTCAATACAGCAAATACAGGCCTAGTTGCCGAGATTCAACACTCGGATTATGTAATGGTGGATAATGCTGATGAAGCGCTTGACCACTTTCTTATTTTGAGAAAATAAAAAAGCCTCTTCCGACTATTCAGAAGAGGCTTTCTCTTAGAAGTTCATTCTATCTGTATTGAGAATCACGCCCTGTTCGGTAAACATCTGTTCAACCTTATTAGACTCCTCAGTTTTTCCGTTTTGCTCTAAGATGAGCTGCAAATACTGCAAGCCTCTCATTTTACTTCTAAACTCAAAATTGTTGTATCGGAATTTCTCTTGTAGGTAAGTCAACTCTTCATTGAATTGAGTAGCCATTTCTACCGCCAAAGCAGTTGCTTTATCTGTCTCTCCAATATCAAAGTAGCCTTGAGCAAAGCCAACAGAAGACACGTCATATGGCAAAGACTCTTTAGGCATCACAGCCATACCGTAGTCTAACACCTCTTTGGCACGAGTAGTATCTCCTTCTTGAACAAGTGCATCTGCCAAACTTGTAAATGCCGATCTATGGTTCTGAGCGAATCCTCTGTAATCCTCATTCAAATTTGCGTCAGGATTATCCAGCTCACGGAACTGCATATTATTCATCACATTATCGTACATCAAATTAGTGTTCACCAATTCTCTCATGCCCATTGGTCTTTGCACTGGCAACAGACGATACGCCATTCCTTCTTGAACTAAGTAAGGACTCACATCGAAATTGAGTGAATTCATTGATGTGTAGTTAAAATAGATAGGACGCTCCCATTTGTTTTGGGTAATCAGATCCAACATCATCATCTGGCTCTTATCCACAAACCTACTCTCAAGATTTCCTTGCTCATCTTGCTTAAAGCGGAAAAACAATCTCGGCACTGTATATTCCTCTAAATTCTCAGGAACAATTCCTAAACCTTGCAGAGCATTGGTATCTACCTCTAAGGCTAGCGCCTTTGCTGGAATAGACATGACCTCCAAGCCATTTTGGAATCCTAATTTAAAGCTTTCTACATCCCTTCTCAAGACATCCATATAAGCCTCTAAATCAACTGCCTGACCTTGAAATTGAGGCTTCTCATCAATGTATAAGAAGTCATTGGTTCCTTGTCTATAATTTTCAATAGTGAGTGAATAAGGGAAAGCCTCACTATCATTCATCTTAGTAGCCGTTTGGTCTATATACCAGTCCGTATTGTAATAACTCAATACCACAACACGTACGTCTGTTCTAAATCCTTCAACTTCTTGCACATACCAAAGCGGGAAAGTATCGTTATCTCCGCCCGTAAATAAAATGGCGTTTGGCGCACATGATGCTAAGAAGTTTCTTGCTGAATCTACAGAAAAGAACCTGTCCGAACGATCGTGATCGTCCCAGTTTTCTTTGGCTAAAATTATTGGTGCTACCATTCCCAGGGCAATTGCCGCAAAAGCTAATTGCTTACCACGTTTCGCCAGTGCCGTACCTATGGCCAGAATTGAGAGACCAATCCAAATGGCAAAGGCATAGTAGGATCCGGCATAGATATAATCTCGTTCTCGCGGCTCAACCGGAGGGGAATTGAGGTAGATTACCAAAGCAACACCCGTTAAAATAAAGAGCATCAAAGTCGCGGAAAAACGCTTAGGATCTCTATTGAATTGGAAGAAGAAACCAATCAATCCTAAAATGAGTGGAATCATATAATACTGATTTCTTCCCTTGTTATTCTTTATAGTCTGAGGAACACCTTCTTCGGAACTCAGCGGATTGAGCCAATCTGCATCTTGAATATCACTCTCTCTACCTGAGAAATTGAACATGAAATAACGCAGATACATAAAGCCAATCTGATGACTGAGCATATAGCCAATATTATCGCTAAACCAATTGACCTTTTCTCCTGGTCGCAGGCCTGTCAGTTGCATGTAGCGCTGTTGGTGACTTGCCGTTGTACTCCACACCCTCGGCAAGAAAGTTTGATACTCAGAATCGTATTCTAGATCGGTTTTGTAATCACTGATTTTATAACTGTCTACGTCCTTATAATATACCGGCCCACCTTGAGACGTTTTTGGTTGTGGCGCATTAAAATACGGTCCGTAGAATAGAGGTCTACTTCCATATTGCTCTCTTTTCAGATAAGAGATAAAGGTCATCACGTTCTCAGGATTATTCTGATCAATTGGTGGATCTTGCTTAGACCTGATAAGGATTATGGCATAACAGGAATAGCCTATCATAATAAAGGCCAAAGAAAGAATGAGTGTATTCAAATTCACCATGTCTTTCTTGGCAGTATATCTAATGCCAAATACCAATAAGCCTATCACGAGAATAGTCAAAAACAAAGCACCTGAACCAAACGGAAGGCCGAGTGTATTAACAAATGTGATTTCAAAAGCACCCGCAATACTTGGTAAGCCAGGGATGATGAATGAGTTGATTAATCCTACCAAAAAAAGACTGAAGCCCATTGCAAGTATGGCACCTTTCCAAGTTGGTTTTTCATATTTTTTGAAGTAATAAATAAGCCCTAGCGCAGGTAATGTAACTAGTCCCAAGAGGTGAATACCGGTTGAAAGACCTAGCATATAGGCAATGAATAGCAACCACTTATTAGCCCTACTCTCATCATCTACTAACTCCCATTTAAGAATAGCCCAAAAGACAACGGCCGTGAAAAACGAAGACAAAGCGTATACCTCACCTTCAACAGCAGAGAACCAGAAAGAATCCGTAAAGGTGAATGCCAAAGCACCTACAGCACCTGCTCCGGCAAGTAATATTTTCTGAAGACTCGTCTCTTCACCAATCTTAGCATCGAGCAGTTTTCTGCCCAACATTACAATAGACCAATACAAGAATAATATAGTAAAGGCACTTGCGATCACACTAGACATATTAATCCAGTAGGCCACTTTGGTAACATCTCCAAATGACAAGAAGGAGAACAACCTACCAATTAACATAAATAGGGGTGCCCCGGGAGGGTGAGATACCTCAAGTTTAAACGCAATGGCAATAAACTCTCCACAGTCCCAGAAACTCGCAGTTTCTTCAACCGTTAAAACGTATGTGATTAATGCAATCAGAAAAACGCTCCAGCCTGTGTAGTTGTTAATCCTCTTAAAATCTATCATTTATGGCAATATTGAAGGCGTGAAAATAGTAAAAATAAGGTGCGCGATGCGTTAATTTTTATTAATCATTACTCGTAAACACCCATATAAAACATAAGCCAGAGGAGAAAGAGCGGAATATAGGAGGTAGCCACAATGTAATTGGCAACGGCTTTCTTCTTTCTAGCTGCAAAATCTACCCCATAAGTAAGAACAACCCAATAGGCAATTTCAAAAACATTAAGGGCTTGATTGGGATAAAGCATCTTCGGCCTTACCTGAGTATAATCTAAGAGGCTCATTAAGCTCAAAGGATAGAAAGACTGATATTCCCAGTAATTGGGATCAGTATCTACAAAAAAGAACCAAAGAATTTTAAGAAACGTAGGCACGAAAGAGACCAATTCAGCAATCATGGCTATCTGCCAACACTTGTTGTAGGTAACATTGTAGCCCCACATAAAGCAACCTACCCAAAGGATAAAGCCTACAATCGTAAACTTCAGAGCATAAACAATGGGGATAGTCAAGAGCTTAAAACCAGAAATTAATCTAAAGATAAGTGCTTCAGGACCCTCTAGAAATTGAAACGCTGCGATTTCCCCAACAATTAAGTTTTGCTGGATGTAAACTAGCAGGAACTCTATCAAGCAAACCACAGCAAAAAAGAGGGTTTTGTTTACACTTACCCATCCCCTAACCTGCAACTCAAAATCACTAAATGGCCTTGGCATAAGAACTTTTGTTTCAAATCTACGATTAAAGGACGTAGCCAACGATAAAAATGTGTTAAAGCAATGATCTCGTGTTAAGTGGCTTTACATTTGCATAGAGAGAAGTAATGAGAAAAATTATCCTATCTGTTTTTAGCTTTTTAGTTGCGCTCAACATCAGTTTCGCCAGCTCACAAAACGATACCACAAAGTATCTCTTGCAAGACTTTGCCATGCAAGTTGAAATTACTGATGCCATTGACGACATGTATAATTTTGACTTTCAAAAGGCAGAAGTTGAATTCAATTGGATGAAATACAACCATCCGGAACACCCCTTACCTTATTTCTTATTTGGTATTAGTACATGGTGGCAAATGATGCCTAACCTAGAAAAAGAAGATGGTCTTGGAGAAGAATTCTTGGCCCATATGGATACCGCCATCACCAAAGCTAAAGTGATGTTCAAGGCGAACGAAAACAACATGGAGGCCGCTTTCTTTCTAGCGGGTGCTTATGGATTTAAAGGAAGATACTTATCAGAGAGAAAGTACTGGACCCGAGCAGCAGGTGCTGGCCGTCAGGCCCTCAAGTACCTTGAAATAACACAAGGCAACGAGAGCTTCAGTCCTGAAATTCTTTTTGGCGATGCGCTATTCAACTATTACTCCATTTGGATTAGAGAAAACTATCCAATGCTCAAGCCCATCCTCTTATTCTTTCCTAAAGGCGACAAGCAACTAGGTATCGATCAAATGGAAGAAGTTTCTAGAAATGCCTTCTATACCAGAGTTGAAGCGCTTTACTTCTTAATGAGAATAAAAGCCTATGAGGAGAAAAAGACTTTCGATGCCCTTCGCATTGGAGAATACGTATTCAACAAATACCCAAACAATCCTTATTTCCATAGATTCTACGCACGCATGCTTTACTCTACAGGACAATATGCCAGTGCAGAAGCTGAATCCTTGGATATTCTCGAAAAGTTAAAAGCTAATCAATTGGGCTACGAAGAGATCAGTGGTAAGTATGCTTCGTTCTTTATAGGTGATATTAACAAAAGAAGAGGCAAGGATGATATTGCTGCTGAATACTTTCAAAAAGCCGTCAACTTCACTGAAAAAATTGAGGATGAAGAATCTGGCTACTATCTATATTCTCAGCTTTATCTAGCCAGATACGAAGAGGCAGCAGAAGACTACGATTCGGCACTCGACAGGATCGAGATCATTCGTGATAACACCAGAAGAAGAGATTCTCTGAACAAGCAAGCCAAAGCGCTGAAGAAGGAAATTCGAAAGAAAAGATAAGTTGCTTTTATCATTTACACAGAAATATTTTAGAATTTTATTCGATTATACTACCTTTACACGAAATATAATTCTGATCAAAACAACACGTTGTGAATTTAAAACTCGATAAAATAGATAGAAAGATCTTAGACATTCTTCAATCGAATGCTAAAATCACAAATGCTCAACTGTCTAAAGAAATTGGTCTTTCTCCTGCTCCTACCCTAGAAAGAGTAAAAAAACTAGAGAACTCTGGCATTATTAAGAGTTACCACGCTAAGCTAGATACTGACAAAATTGGTATGGGCGTAAGCACCTTTGTTTATGCTACATTAAAAGGCCACAATAAGCAGAATATTGAGTTATTCATGGATGCAATCAATCAGATTGACGAAGTGATAGAATGCCATCACGTTACTGGTTCAGGAGATTTTGTGCTAAAGGTAATTGCCGCTGATATTGCGTCTTACCAAAAGCTAATGCTCGAAAGAGTAAGTGATATTGCCGTTGTAGATAACTTGCAGTCTATGGTGATACTCTCTACATTTAAGGATAGCAAAGTGATGCCTATTCCTGAATAGCCAAATGACATCAGATAAGAAAAAAATCCTTTCAGAATCTCAAATACGCCAAATCGTAAGAAGAATGGCTTATGAGATTTATGAAGATAATTTCGATAAGAAAGAGCTCGTGTTTGCAGGAATTGATACCAATGGAGTAAAAATTTCTGAGCAGTTGAAAGAAGAAATTCAAAAGATTTCGGATATTCAAATCGAACTCATCCAAATAGACATAGATAAATCAGCTACTAGCCAACCTCAAGTTAGTTTTTCTGCTGAACCTAGTACCTCAACTTTTACACTCATTGTTGTTGACGATGTCCTCAACTCTGGTGCCACTATGATTTACGCCTTAGACCCATTCCTGAAAATGAATGTGTCTAAAATTCAAACCGCAGTGCTTGTACACAGAAGTCATAAAAGATTTCCTATTGCGGTAGATTTTCAAGGCTTAGAATTAGGAACCACCATTGAAGAGCATATTGAAGTACGACTAGAAGAAGAAGTTGCAGCCTACTTGTACTAACTTTTTAAAAACTAAAAACTAAAAAAAATGGATTTAGACGTAATGAAACTCTGGGAAGAGAACCAGGATGCTGTAATAGGTTTCGCTCTTAACTTGCTCTTGACGATTGTAATTCTAGTCGTTGGACTATGGGTTATCAAAAGAGTTGTTGGGACTACTAGAAAGCTCCTTATCAAAAGGGGTATTAGCGAAACGCTTATTCCAACTTTAACAGGAATATTAAGGATAGGCTTAATAATCGTCTTAATGATTGCTGTGGATGAGCGATTTGGAGCTAACACTACTGGATTAGCAGCTGTTTTAGGAGGTTTATCATTAGCTGCTGGCCTAGCCTTACAAGGGAGTTTAGCCAATTTTGCTGGTGGAATGCTCATTTTAACATTGAAACCATTCAAAAATGGAGATGTGATTTCTGTTAATGGAGAGACTGGTTCGGTACAATCTATATCTATAGTTACCACAACCTTAAAAACACCAGATAACAGAGTGATTTACATGGCTAATGGTTCTGTTGCAGGTTCTACCATTATGAATATCACGCAAGAATCTACTAGAAGATGGGATTATGTTTTAGGCATCGGTTATGATGACGACTTTGAAAAAGCAAAAACCATCATTAATGATATGATTGCTAAGGATGATCGTTTCCATAAAGATCCGGTTCCATTTGTAAGAGTAGGAAATCTTGGGGCAAGCAGCGTAGACATAACCATTCGTGCTTGGGTAGATGCAGGTGACTATTGGGGTGTTCACTTCGATATGATCGAAGGCTTGAAAAAGGCAATGGATGAAAACAAAATTTCAATTCCATATCCACAGCAAGATGTACACGTGCACAACGTGAAATAAGGAATTATATAATCATAAAAAGGAGGCCTTGAGCCTCCTTTTTTATTTCTAAACAGTTCAACTTAACGATTTGTGTATATTTGCCATCCGCAAAAGAAAACCGCATGTCTATTCATAAGTCCGACATCAAAAGAATAACAACTCATCAGCTTCAAGCGATGAAAGATCGTGGCGAGAAGATTTCAATGCTTACCGCATATGATTATTCTATGGCACACTTAATCGATGGTGCTGGCATTGATATCATCCTAGTGGGTGATTCTGCCTCCAATGTAATGTCAGGACATGAGACCACACTACCGATTACGCTTGATCAAATGATTTATCATGCAAGCTCGGTTATTCGTGCAGTCAATAGAGCTTTTGTTGTAGTAGATATTCCATTCGGTTCTTACCAAGGCAATTCTTCTGAAGCCTTACGTTCGGCCATTAGAATAATGAAAGAATCTGGAGCGCATTCGGTAAAAATGGAAGGTGGCGCTGAAATTAAAGAATCGATTACAAGGGTCTTAAGTGCTGGAGTTCCTGTAATGGGGCATTTGGGGCTTACACCTCAATCTATATATAAGTTTGGCACCTATGCGGTTAGAGCCAAAGAAGATGAAGAAGCAGAAAAGCTAATTGAAGATGCGAAAATTCTAGAAGCCTGCGGTTGCTATGCTATAGTCTTAGAAAAAATACCGGCACACCTAGCAAAGCGTGTTTCAAAAGAAGTTAACATTCCAACTATTGGTATTGGAGCAGGTCCAGATACAGATGGCCAAGTATTAGTAATGCATGATATGTTAGGTATTACGCAAGAATTTAAACCACGTTTTTTAAGGCAATATGCAGACCTCAGCACCATTATTTCAGATGCTGTAAGCAACTACATTAAAGACGTTAAGTCCAAAGACTTTCCAAACGAAGAAGAAAGCTATTAGCCATTGAGGCTTATGCTCATTCGATTGCCTAAAAACATTTTTATAGGAACCATTTAAAGCTGTCATAAATTGTACCTTTGAACAGCAAGTATAAAAAAATAGACTAATTCATATTAGATGAGTGAACAAAAAATTACCATCGAAAACGGTTTACTAAAAGTACCAAATAATCCAACCATTCCTTTTATTGAAGGTGACGGAACAGGAGTAGATATATGGCCAGCATCCAAACTAGTTTTTGATGCCGCGGTTGAAAAAGCATACGGAGGATCTAAATCCATTAACTGGAAAGAAGTTTTGGCTGGCGAAAAGTCATTCAAGGAATCTGGCGAATGGATGCCTCAGTCAACTCTTGATGCTTTTAGAGAATATTTAGTGGGAATTAAAGGTCCCTTAACCACACCAGTGGGTGGCGGAATTAGATCTTTAAATGTAATGCTTCGTCAGGTACTTGATCTCTACGCTTGTGTAAGACCCGTAAGATGGTTCGAAGGCACACCAAGCCCAGTTAAGGAGCCAGGTCTTTGCGATATGGTAATTTTTAGAGAAAACACAGAAGATATCTATGCAGGTATCGAATTCGAGAAAGGCACTGAAGACAACAAGAAATTTGCAGAGCTCTTAAAGGCTAACTTCCCTGATCGATTCAAGAAAGTTAGGTTCCCAAACACTGCTGGCTACGGTATTAAACCGGTTTCGGAAGAAGGCACTCACAGAATTGTAAGAGGAGCAATTGATTATGCTTTTGCTCAGAAAAAAGATTCTGTAACCCTAGTGCATAAAGGGAACATCATGAAATTCACTGAAGGTGCATTTAAAGCTTGGGGTTATGAGTTGGCTAAAAACGAATATGGCGGACAAGACTATGAAGGCGGCCCTTGGCAGGTAATTGAAAAAGATGGTCATCAGATTATCATTAAAGATGTAATTGCAGATGCCTTTTTACAGCAAATCTTATTAAGACCTGCTGAGTATTCTGTTATCGCTACGCTAAACTTAAACGGAGACTATGTTTCTGACGCATTGGCAGCCATAGTTGGCGGCATTGGTATTGCACCAGGCGCTAATATTAATTACTCAACAGGTAACGCCATTTTTGAAGCTACTCATGGCACAGCACCTAAATATGCGGGTCAAGACAAAGTGAATCCAGGCTCAGTTATTTTATCTGGAGCCATGATGTTTGAATATATGGGCTGGCAAGAAGCTGCTGATTTAATCTACAAAGGATTAGAAGCATCAATTGCTACTAAACGGGTTACCTATGACTTTGAGAGACTTATGGATGGAGCAACATTGCTCAAGTGTTCTGAGTTTGGAGAAGAAACTGTAAAAAACATGTAAACAAAAAGCCTCTTATGAGGCTTTTTTGATTTAGGAGCATTCCTAAACTATGAATAAAAAATACATTCCTTTCTTTCCTTTGAAACTGGTGGCCTATCCTGGTGAACAGGTGAACCTTCACGTTTTCGAACCGCGATACAAGCAATTGGTAAACGAATGCTTGGAGAACGATTCAACCTTTGGCATACCTGTACACAATGGAGTCGTACTCGATTATGGAGCCGAAATGCGAGTTTCGCAGCTGATTAAACGATACGAAACGGGGGAAATGGATATCTACACCCAATGCGTGGGCGTTTTCAAAAAGCTCAGTTTTGACGAAAAGGCACCTGATAAGCTCTATGCAGCAGGCTACATTGAAAACATAGAGCAGGTCTATGACCATTCTCAAGAACAGTGGCAAGAACTGAAAGGATTGGGTAAAGAACTGCTTGAATTACTCCAAATGGAAGAAGAACTTGATGTGGAACTCCTAGCCAATTCATTTGAATTAGCACACAAATTAGGACTATCTTTAGAGCAGGAATACGATATGCTGCAGATGACGAAAGAGTCGGACCGCCAAGAGTATATGATTAACCACTTGACAAGAGCTATTCCACTAATTCGTGAAATGGAAACTGCCAAGGAAAAGATCAGAATGAACGGTCATTTTCAGCATCACGATTCGCTGAATTTTTAAGTATGATTCAATCTGATTTATCAGAATTCGGAAACCTTCTCATCTTCATAATTGGGGCAATCGTATTTGTCACAGGTGGGCTTACTGCCTCAAGACTTCTGCGGCCAAATAGGCCCGGTTACGAAAAACTAACAACCTATGAGTCAGGGGAAGACACTGTTGGTAGCGCTTGGGGTCAATTCAATATAAAATTTTATATCGTTGCGCTAATCTTCATCCTTTTCGAAGTAGAGATCATTTATCTTTTCCCTTGGGCTGTCATTTTTGGCGATACTGAACTAATAGAAACTACAAACTGGAAATGGGCATGGTTTGCGATTACCGAGATGTTTATTTTTATCTTTATTCTGACTTTAGGACTAGCCTATGCTTGGCGAAAAGGATATTTGGACTGGGTTAAACCACAACCAAAAACATCAAGTTACAAGTCAAAGATTCCATCTTCGGCATATGATAAACTAAGAGAATAGTGGGCTTATTAGATCAAGAACTTGGTAAAGGAGGTATTGTAATCTCCAAATTTGAAGACCTAATCAACTGGGCCAGATTATCTTCTATGTGGCCTTTGGGATTTGGTACCGCATGTTGCGCCATAGAGTTTATGAGCGCACAATCTACTCCCTATGACCTAGACAGATTTGGCATAGTGCCTTGGGCAAGTCCCAGACAAGCCGATGTTATGATTGTAGCGGGCACCGTTACGTTTAAAATGGCTGATCGTGTGCGAAGGCTTTACGAGCAAATGGCTGAACCGCGCTATGTCATTTCCATGGGCTCCTGCTCTAACTGTGGCGGCCCTTATTGGGAGCACGGCTATCATGTGGTAAAAGGGGTCGATCGCATTATCCCTGTAGATGTTTATGTACCGGGCTGCCCTCCTAGACCAGAGGCCTTGATTGGTGGTTTAATGAAACTCCAAGAAAAAATTAGATCAGAAAGCATAGTTGCTCCCACAGCTGTTGAGAAATTATTAGCCAAAGAAGAAGCTTGACACAAGAAGAAATCATATCGAAAATAAAAGCACAATTTGGTGATGAAAAAATCACTGAATTAGAAAACTGCACACCAAAGGGGATTTCTATTCAAACTGAAGATTTGATAGAAATAATGACCGATTTGCATAATACTGAGGGCTTTTATTTCGATTCGCTTTCGTGTTTGTCTGGCCTAGACAATGGACCTGAGGCAGACACAATGGAGGTGATCTACAACCTCTATTCCATCCCCTACAACCAACATTTAACAGTTAAGGTAGCGTTAGAAAGAAAAAACCCCAAACTGCCTTCAGTAGAATCTATCTGGCGAACAGCCGACTGGCAAGAGCGCGAGGCTTATGACATGTATGGCATTCACTTTGAAGGCCATCCTGACCTAAGAAGAATCTTAATGCCTGCCGATTGGGAAGGATTCCCGCTAAGAAAAGACTACAAGCAGCAAGAGTATTACCGAGGCGTAAAAGTTGAATATTAATGGCGAATAAGATCCAATACATATTCGATAAGGAAAACCTTAAAAAATCTGAGCCTGGAAAGTTCAAAGCTGAAGACCTACAGCATGACGAGATGATCATCAATATTGGTCCTCAGCACCCTTCTACCCATGGCGTATTGAGGCTTGAAGTCATTTCGAATGGTGAAGAAATAGTAGATCTCGCCCCACATATGGGTTACCTCCACCGCTGCTTCGAAAAACACGCTGAGAACCTACCCTATAACCAAACCCTACCCTTTACCGACCGCATGGATTATGTGGCTGCAATGAACAACGAGTTGGCATTTGCAATGGGTGTAGAGCGAATGCTTGGGATTCAAAACGATATTCCCAAAAGGGTAGAATACATTCGAGTATTGGTTGCCGAACTTAATCGACTTGCCTCTCACTTTATTGCATTAGGTACCTATGGAATGGACATTGGTGCAGTAACGGCTTTCTTCTGGATGATAAGAGACAGAGAGCATATTTTGAGAATGCTAGAGTGGGTCTCTGGCGCTAGAATGCTCTACAACTACATTTGGATAGGTGGTCTTTATTACGATCTCCCAGTAGGCTTTGAAGAAAGGTGTCTGGAGTTTATCAAGTACTTAAAGCCAAAGCTGGAAGAGGTTCAGAAGGTGGTGATTGATAACAAAATATTTATAGACCGAACGGCAAATATTGGCGTGTTAGATGCTCAACTAGCAATTAATTATGGCGTGACAGGACCTATGTTAAGAGGCTCTGGTATTAAATACGACATTAGAAAAGCAGACGGATACTCTGTTTATCCTGAGCTGGATTTTGACACACCCGTAGGTAAAGGCGAAATGGGATCTCTTGGAGATTGCTGGGACAGAACCTATGTGCGTATGCAAGAATGTCATGAATCCATAAAGATTATAGAACAATGCCTTACGCAACTAACAGGGAATCATAAACGAACCAAATCATTCGATCCGAGAGCAGCAGTGCCAAAGAAAATAAGACCTAAGGCTCAGGAATTATACGTTCGAGCTGAAAACCCGAAGGGAGAAACTGGATTCTACTTTAAAGCTGATGGGCGAAGCGACATTCCTTTCCGATGTAAGTCGAGAGGCGCTAGCTTTATGAACTTATCTGTGGTTAATGAGATTGCCAAAGGTTCGCTCGTGGCCGACTTAATCGCCATATTCGGCTCAATAGACATTGTTCTTGGAGAAGTAGATCGCTAAAGGAGTTTTTCTAAATTATTCTCTCGAATATATCCTCTTCCGCCACGCCATTTAATCTCGTACCAGATGTCTCGCTTGTCAAGAATCTCAACTTTGTGACCCTCTCCTACTACCTCAATTAACTCAGCGGCTGCAGATGGGCCCGACATGATGTAAGATTCTACATTACTGATTATGCCCAACTCCTTTTTATTAAAGAAATTGATAAAGAAGATATTCAGTCCTAAAATGATCACTAGGCCAATAGCCAAACCCGGAGACTTTTCTTGATGCTTCTTTAGCTTTCTGAAAATCATAGAAAGGATGAGAAGCCCTAATGCCAGTAGTACGCCAATAATTAAAAAACTATAGTCTTCTAAACTTTTTAAGAACCTCACAAAGTCATCAGACTCATATCCCTCTAGTCCGTTTACTTGTGCCAAATCATTCATTTTCTTCAAAACTTCCTTATCAGAAGTCACGCGATAATAGTCATGCAGATAAATGAGTGCCTGGCTCAAATTGCCCATAGCCTCCTGACTATAAGCCATTTTCAAAAGCATTGCTGGAGAAGCTGACTCAGTTTGTGAATAAATCTCTTCGTAAATTTTTAGCGATTGCGTGTACATTCTTTGGTTAAAAAGAGAGTCGGCCTGTGATAATTTAGCGCTAACATCTTGAGAAACAGCTATTTGAACTACTGAGAACAGTCCAAACACACTTAATAAAATTAATTTATAAACTCTCTTTTGCATTTTATATTCTTCCTTTTACCTTTGCAGTCCGAAATAAGAAAAACGATCTTAAATCGGCAAATAAAACTTAATGATCTGGTAGCTCAGCTGGTAGAGCATCTCCCTTTTAAGGAGAGGGTCCTGGGTTCGAACCCCAGCCAGATCACTTTCAAAAAGCTCTTCATAAGAAGGGCTTTTTTTGTGCCTTGTGAATATAGACTTTCCTCAAGTTTCAGTCTTTACCTTTCACATCATTTAACGCCATCACCTGCACCTCATTTTTGAAGATTCTGGCGTTAGCTTGTCATAAGATTGAATTACTTTAGCATCAATGAGCAATGAACAACCGATTGGTATTTTTGATAGCGGTGTAGGTGGATTAACCGTTGCCCATGCTGTGAGTGATCTGTTACCAGAAGAGCAGCTGATATACTTTGGCGATTCGGCTCACCTTCCTTATGGCGATAAATCAGCGGCTACCATTCAAGCGTATTCCATTAAGATCTGTGATGTACTTCTAGAGCGGGGATGCAAAATTATACTGATAGCCTGCAACTCAGCTTCATCTGCTGCTTTTGAGTTAATCAAGGCCTATGTCGGTTCCAAGGCGAAAGTCCTCAATGTAATAGACCCCGTTGTTGACTATGTAGCCGATCATTTCTCAAACAAAAAAGTAGGCCTCATTGGCACCAAACAGACAATCGGTTCGGGGGTTTATGACTATCAGATAAAAGTAAAAGACTCATCCATTACCATCGGGGCTTTAGCCACTCCACTTCTTGTGCCTATGATTGAAGAGGGATTCCATAATGACAATATCTCCAAAGCCATTATTTCTGAATACTTAAAGAGCAACCAACTAGAAGGTATCATGGGCTTGATTCTAGGCTGCACGCACTACCCACTTATTAAAAAGGAAATCCAAGAGCACCTTAACCCAAATACAGAGGTAATTGACTCTGCACTGATTGTAGCCAAAGCTCTGCAAGCTTTTCTGCTTGAAAACGATCTTTCAAACTTGAAGAGAAATGGGAATAACGAATTTATCGTTTCAGACATAACCCCTTCTTTTCAAAAAGCGGCCTCACATTTCTTTGGTTCAAAAATAGAATTGAGCCAACATAAACTCTGGGAATAAGTTCTATTATAAGTTTGAACTGTTTCTGACATGGAAGTGGGAAAACTGATCGCTATATAAACCTAGTTTTGGTCAGAATATGTTTTCTTTGTAATACAAAATTGTCGATTAACGCGTGATCGCATTTCTCATTTTTTTAGTCTTCTTTTTGCTCTATGCCGTCATTGCTGTGTACGGTGAAAGAAAACTCTCTGCGTTTATACAGGATAGATATGGCCCTATGGAAGTGGGTTACTATGGTATCTTACAGACCATAGCCGATCTTCTAAAGATTATCCAAAAAGAAGACATCATTCCGCTAGCCGCTGATCGCAAAATATTTAAGCCTGCCCCTATTATTATTTTCACTGCAATCTTTGCAGGGTTCGCCATCATTCCACTAACCTCAGACCTATTAGGTTCAAATACTGAAGCTGGTATTTTCTATCTACTAGCAATCGTATCGCTAGATGTTGTGGGCATCTTAATGGTAGGCTGGGGCTCTAATAATAAGTTTGCGCTATTTGGTGCCATGAGAGCTGTAGCACAGATCATTTCATATGAGATTCCAATGGGGCTAACCGTGGTCTGTGTTGTAATGATTTCACAAACATTAAACCTGCAAGAAATCGCTTTTCAACAAGGTATTTGGATTAATGAGGTAAATCCTGAAGCGGCTAACTATCTATTCGGGATAAAAGCATTGGGCATAGAAACAACCAATATTGGTGGCTTCCTGACATGGAATATCTTCCGTGTACCCTTATTCTTTCTCGCCTTCTTGATTTTCTTTATTGCTTCATTGGCTGAAAGCAACAGAGCCCCTTTCGATATTCCAATAGCAGAATCTGAATTAGTCGGAGGGTTTCACACTGAATATTCAGGCTTTAGATGGTCGCTCATATTACTAAGTGAGTACGGTATCATGTTACTCGTTTCCTTTTTGGCAGTAATACTATTTTTGGGTGGATGGAATACGCCTTTACCAAATATAGGAGGAGTAAAACTAGCCCTTTGGACAAGTGGTGAGCCGGGAACAATTGTAGGTCATCTATGGGGTGGATTTTGGATGATATCAAAAGCATTCGCCTTAGTATTCCTGCAAATCTGGATCAGATGGACCTTTCCTAGACTGAGAATTGATCAGTTAATGAATTTGAGCTGGAAGTATTTAACACCAGCGGCTATTATCTTGGTTTTATTAAGCGCACTTTGGAGGATGCTTATGATTTAAACATGATTAGGTGATTAGGTGATTAGGTGAAAAATGATTTTTGTTAAATACGCACATTAAAAACATGAGACCACACAAAAGATTGGAAGTATGGAAACAGGCCATGGAACTAACTAAAATGACATATAGAGTTACTGAAGGATTTCCGAATGATGAAAAATTTGGGATGATCAGTCAGTTAAGGAGAGCTTCGGTCTCGGTTCCAGCCAATATTGCCGAAGGGGCCGCAAGACAGAGCAAAAAGGAATTCAAGCAGTTCCTCTTTATTGCCAATGGCTCTTTAAGTGAAATTGACACACTTTTGGAACTAGCTTTACAGCTAGAGTTTCTGAACAATTCAAATTACTTACCACTAAACAAGCACCTTGAGAAGGTTGGTGCACTAAACAACGGATTAATTAAATCACTGAATCAACAAATCACTTCATAGCTTCATCACTTATTACGTAAATGCCATCAGGATTAAAATCATATTGGTCTAATATTAGTACTTCTGTCAAGACGCTTAAGACAGGTCTTGGCATTACTAAGAACCATTTAGTTGCGGCAACTAAACAAAGAGATCCGCTAGGCCCTGCTGATGAGAATTATTTTGATAAGCAAAATGCGCTGTTCACTACGCAATATCCTAAAGAACAAATTCCAGTTCCCTTAAATGGCAGGTATAAACTCCACAATGAGATTGACGACTGTATCGTTTGTGACAAATGCGCAAAAGTTTGTCCCGTTGATTGTATTGATATTGAACCCATCAGGTCTCCTGAGGTAATTGGCAAAACATCAGATGGTACGGCAAAAAGAATCTACGCGGCAAAGTTCGATATAGATATGGCGAAGTGCATGTTTTGCGGATTGTGCACAACCGTTTGCCCTACCGAGTGCCTTACCATGACAAATGAGTTTGACTTTAGTGCTTTTGATTTCACAGAACACAATATTCCATTTGGAGAGATGACTCCCATAGAGATCATTCAGAGAAAACAAGAGTTCGAAGCCTCTCAAAAAGAAAAAGAAGCAGCTAAAGCTAAAACATCTACCAATGCTCCAGCAAGACCAAAAGTTGGAGTTCCTAAACCGCAGATTAAACCTACTACGGGAAGCAGCAGCGCTAAACCAAAAGTTGTTGTAAAACCTAAAGTTAGCAATCCGTCAGCATCTGAAAATTCTTCAAAACCAGCTAGATCTATTATTAAGCCGAAGGTGGAAAAGCCTACAACCGATTCTAAAAAACCTTTGGTTAAGCCCGTAATCAAACCAAAAATGTCCGAGGACACTTCTGTAGAGAAAAAGAAGTCTGCACGACCGTTAATTAAACCTAAAAGCCAAAATAGGCCAGTTATTCCTCCACCAAAAAAAGATAAAGAACAAGAATAGTGCCTGATTTGAACAACATATTGCTTTATGTATTTATGGGTCTTTGCGGGCTTTCAGCACTGTTTATCATGTTCACAAAGAACATACTTTATGCTGCCATAGCCCTAATGATTACGTTCTTAAGCATGGCTGTGATATTTATATTTCTCGGAGCAGAATTTGTCGCCATTACACAAATACTGGTCTACGTAGGAGGCATACTCATCCTTTTGGTTTTTGGTATTATGCTCACCAATAAAACAGGAACCAATAAAGTAATAAGCCTCACCTACAACAAAGTATTGGGTTTTGTGGCTAGTGGGGCTCTCTTCATTATTCTTTTCAAAGGAATTACTTTAGCCAACTTCTCCGCTTTAGGTTGGAACAAAGACAGCACTTTATTGGAGCCATCTATTTCCAGTTTTGGTAAAATCTTAATGACAGATTACGTGATTGCTTTTGAAATCATAGGCTTGCTGTTATTACTCGCCTTAATTGGCGCTGTTCGCATTGCAGGAAAAGCAAGAAAGGAGGTGAATAATGGAGCTTAACTACATTTTAACGCTCTCAGCTTTACTATTTGTCATTGGCCTTTTTGTGGTAATTACTCGTAAAAATGCCATAATGGTTTTGATTGGAATTGAGCTCATGCTGAATGCTGCCAACCTTAACTTAATCGCATTTAGTAGCTTTGACAGCACACTTCAGGGGCAAATTTTTTCTATCTTCTTAATTACCGTTGCGGCTGCCGAAGCGGCAGTTGGACTTGCCATAGTAGTTAAGGTTTATAACTATTTCAGAACCGCTGATCTCGATAAAATCAATGAAATGAAAGGATGATCGAATTAGGAGATATCATATCGCCAAAGTCTCATCCGCTACAAGTTTGGCTGCTCTTGCTATTATTAGCCCCAATAGCCTCATTCCTACTTGCTTGTCTTTCCAAAAAATTCGCTCCTACTATCTCAACTGGAGTAATAGGTTTTACTACAATTCTTTCCGTCTATTTGGCCATTAACCATTGGCAAATAGAACCCACACTCATCAAAGGCAACTGGTTTAAAATCGGAACCAGCCAACTAACTTATGCCATCATGGTTGACCAACTGATGCTGATAATGGCGGTTGTGGTCAACTTTGTTTCTTTCTTGGTGCACCTTTTCTCTATGGAATACATGAGAAGTGACAAGCTCAAAGCAAGATACTTTGCATTTCTAGGTGTGTTCACTTTCTCTATGATGGGAATTGTGCTTTTCAATGACTTACTCTTAATGTTTGTCTTTTGGGAATTGGTAGGCTTAAGTTCTTATCTACTCATTGGCTTTTGGTTTCAAAAGAAATCTGCTTCTAGAGCAGCAAATAAGGCATTCATTGTAAACCGCATAGGAGATCTTGGTTTCATCACGGGACTAATGATCCTATA
The DNA here is from genome assembly GCA_965661455.1 of Roseivirga sp. Classification (GTDB taxonomy): domain Bacteria; phylum Bacteroidota; class Bacteroidia; order Cytophagales; family Cyclobacteriaceae; genus Roseivirga. Next base: position 85,897 of record CBFIDV010000002.1, on the reverse strand, counting down.
CACTCAATTCCAAACCTTCGATTTGGAAGCTATAAAAACGCTCATGGTCCTTAGTGATATTGAGGATGGGAATTGGATCACAAGATTCTTATTAGCAGGACAAGAAGTAACTAGCAGTGTAGATGGAAGATGGCTGAGTGCCGCGGGTATTGCCTTGTTTTGTGGTGCAGTGGGTAAGTCAGCTCAATTTCCACTACAAATTTGGTTACCGGATGCAATGGAGGGTCCAACCCCTGTATCTGCATTAATACACGCTGCCACTATGGTAGCCGCTGGTGTCTATCTCTTAGCTCGAATCTTTGTCATTCTAGATGCTCAGGCACTTGAAGTGGTGGCAATTGTCGGGGCTATCACCGCATTTATGGCAGCGATTGCCGCTTTATCTCAATTCGACATTAAAAAGGTACTTGCCTACAGTACCATCTCTCAATTAGGCTACATGGTTATGGCCATGGGTGTTGGTGCTTATACTGCCAGCTTATTCCATTTAATAATACATGCTTTTTTTAAAGCAGGCTTGTTCTTAAGTGCAGGAATAATTATTCACCAGTTACACAAACTTGAAACTAAAGAAGTCAAATTCGACACTCAAGATATGCGTGTTATGGGTGGGCTTAGAAAGAAGCTTCCCGTTACTTTTTTTGCATTCTTGTTCTGCTCCTTGGCATTAGTGGGATTACCTGGCTTTTCTGGTTTTATAAGTAAAGATGCCATTTTATTAGACTTAGCCGTTTGGTCAGATATTAAAGGAGGTGGCTTCTATATTCCCGAAACGCTTGCCTTTGCCACCGTTCTGCTTACTGGGTTTTACACATTCAGAATGATCTTTTTGGTCTTTTATGGTGAATTCAGACTACCTGGGATAATAGGAGACAATAACATTGGCGAAAAATTAAAAGAGGGAAACCTGTTCTTATTAATTCCTGCTGTTATTCTGGCTTTAGGTTCATTAGGATTTGCCTTTACTGGATTTGGTCTAACTATTGAAGATTCTTGGCTAGCCGAGGCCTTAGCAACACCTATCTACATTGTACCCATTACTTATGCTGCGGCCAGTCTTGTAGACGTACCCCCCGAAGTCTTTAAAGATCTACATGGCTTGGTCACCTTAGTCGCCACAGGACTAGCGCTAGCGGGTATCATCATAGCTTATGTTTCCTACAGGCCAAAAGCCAAACTCGAGCAGTCGTTTATCGAACGCAGAGAACCCGTTGGATTCTTTGGCCAAGTATCGTTCTATCATTGGTACTTAGATGCATTTTATAGAAAGTTTATCTTGAGGTTCTTTATGCTCTTTTCTGAGGCAAGTCACTGGTTGGACAGAAAAGTAATTGATGGCATCGTAAATCTCATTCCTAAGTTGAGTGTTGTGACTGCTCATATCACCAAATCGTTTGATCGTTACATCATAGACGGACTAGTTCATTTTAGCGCGAACCTTGTGGGACGCGTGGGTCAGGCTACAAGATCTATCCAAGGAGGAAACGTTCAAACCTACATTGCACTTAGCTTTGTGTTCATCATACTTTTAATGCTTTATTTAGTATTCTGAAATGGGTAACCTGCTATCATATATCATTTTCCTTCCTCTTATCGCTGCGGTATTAGTATTGGCCTTGCCAAAAAAGATGGAAAGCGGCTACAAATGGGTAGCGTTGGTAGGCACTGGGCTCACCTTAATTCTGGCAATTGTAGGAGTACTTCAATTTGACGGCAGTCATACTGGATTTGTTGGCAGCGAAAGTAGTTTACAGCTCGTAGAAAAAACGGAGTGGTTTAGTATAAGCCTTGGGTCCATTGGTTCATTCTCGGTGGACTATTTTTTAGGTATTGATGGTATTAATTTGAGCATGCTGTTATTAGCTGCTATTGTCTTGTTTATCGGCACAATAGCATCGTGGAATATGAAGAAAAAGCTCAAAGGCTACTTTGCACTTTATTTACTTCTTTGTACTTCGGTTTTAGGTTGTTTTGTGGCATTAGACTTCTTCCTTTTCTACCTCTTTTTTGAGTTTATGCTATTGCCGATGTATTTCTTAATTGGCATTTGGGGCGGTCCTAGAAGAGAATATGCAGCAATCAAATTTTTCCTTTATACACTATTCGGCTCAATTCTAATCTTGATTGTAATGATTGGGCTTTATAATTCGGTTTACGATCCAATTAGAACAGGAGAACTGGCAGGTTATGAAATGTCCACAACAAGTATTGACCAGATTCAGACACTTGTTCAATCAGGACAAATAAAAGAAGTGCAGACTGTAAAATCATTCAATATGGTTTACATGGCTGATACAAATAACTACGTTCCAGGGTCGATTTTAGACAGCAACTTAGCAAGAGAAGTACTCGGCCAACCTGCCCGCTGGATGGCTTTCTTAGCCCTATTGATTGGCTTCGCTATTAAACTTCCAGCTGTACCATTTCATACTTGGTTACCAGATGCGCACGTTGAAGCTCCTACCCCAATATCTGTTGTACTCGCAGGAATACTCCTGAAAATTGGTGGATATGGCTTAATAAGAACTGCCTTTATTATGTTCCCCGATGGCGCCTATCACTATTCGTGGTTAATTGGTTTCTTTGGTATGGTAGCCATTATTTATGGAGCACTTAACGCACTGGCACAGAAAGACCTCAAAAGGTTAATCGCATACAGCTCCGTATCACATATGGGCTTTGTTCTCCTAGGACTTGCAGCATTTACTGTAGAAGGTGCAACTGGTGCTATGTACCAGATGTTCTCACATGGCTTAATCTCATCCATGCTTTTCCTAATTGCGGGTGTGGTCTATGATAGAACACAGGATCGACTGATTGAAAATTATGGAGGTCTCTCCATTCAAATGCCAAAGTATGCCGTGTTTGTGGGTATCGCTTTCTTTGCCTCATTGGGTTTGCCAGGTTTCTCAGGTTTCATTGCCGAATTGATGGTATTCTTAGGAGCCTTTAAATCTTCACATGTCATAGGTGCGATTCCTTCTTGGATGCCAATTGTTGCCACCTTAGGCCTTGTGCTCGGAGCTGGCTACTACCTCTGGACTTTCCAACGTATGTTTTTAGGTCAGTTTTGGGTTAAACGCAAAGAATGGATTCCTGAGATGAAGGATTTAACAACTCGAGAATATCTCATGCTCATCCCATTAGTTGTACTCATAATAGCATTTGGAATCTTCCCTTCTCTCTTATTAGATCTCATTGAAAGTGGAATGGGAAGTTTTATTGAACACATAACCGCTTCCATCAATCCATGATGTCACTTTTGCAGCAAGGCGAATTAGCATCCAAACTGGAAACGATCAGTGCCGGACTACCTTGGCTCTTACCAGAAATCTGTTTGGTGCTTACGCTAGTGCTCCTGCTATGCTTCGACCTCGCTTTTAAAGGCAATAAGTCATACGGCCTTGCCAGTATCGCATTTGTTGGACTTGGATTCACCTTTTTACTTTTAAGCCTTCAATGGAATCAAGGCCCCGACTTAAGCCTCTTTGATGGTTTATTAAAACTAGATCGGTTAGCTATTCTCTTTAAGTTTGTTTTTGTAATTGGGCTAGCAGGCTCTCTAATAATAGCTACACAATCTAAAAAAGCTCACAAAGACTTCTTCCAGAGTAGTGAGGTAAACGTACTTCTCTTTGGTGTTCTACTGGGAAGCAGTTTTATGGTGATGTCAAGTAATCTGCTCTTGATTTACCTTTCAATAGAAGTAGTGTCTATCTGTAGTTATGCACTCAGTGCCGTTACCAAAGGCAGGAAAAAAGCCGAAGCAGGGCTTAAATACCTCATCTTTGGAGCAGCTTCTTCAGCCATTATGCTTTATGGAATGAGCTGGCTCTATGGCTTCACAGGAACCTTAGATATAGCCTCCACTGAGTTTATAACCGGCATTCAAGCGATTGACATTGTACCACTTTCAATTGCAGCGCTTTTAACACTAATCGGTATCCTATTTAAACTCGGTGCCTTCCCTATGCATATCTGGTCTCCAGATGTATATGAAGCGGTACCGATCCCGATTATCAACACCTTCTCAATTTTGCCCAAATTGGCTGCACTGGCTATCCTTATGAGGCTATCCATTGGTATGAATTTGAGCACAATCGATTGGCATCTTTGGCTAGGAATTATAGCTATGGCAAGCATGACTGTAGGTAATTTCTCGGCCCTCTGGCAAAAAGACATCAAACGCATGCTCGCCTACTCATCAATAGCACATGCAGGTTTTTTAATGGTTGGTCTTGTAGCCAATTCGCAGGCGGGCAACGAGGCTTTAGTTTTCTATGGGATGATTTATGCGCTCATGAATATTGCTGCATTCTTCCTCATTCAAATGCTAGAAGATAAAACTGGCTCTAGTCTATTCGAATCCTTCAAAGGAAAAGGAACAGAATTCACCTGGCTGGGCATATTGGTGGTCATTGTCATGGTATCTTTAACAGGTTTGCCACCAACTGCAGGTTTTAATGCAAAACTTTTTATTTTTTCTTCACTCTTTGAAGTGTATGAAACCACTCAAGAGCCCATCTACATGTTGGTACTTATATTTGGGCTAATCAATACAGTAATTGCACTATTCTACTATTTGAAGCTCCCTTATTACATGTATCTAAAAACCAATGGTAGCCAAGTAGAATTAACAGATCACAAGCCTTTTCAAATGATAGTGGGCACTTTATTTACAGCACCATTGTTATTGCTATTCTTTAGGTCAGATTGGTTTGTTGACCTTGTTAATAGTATTAATTTTGGACTTTAGAAACTTGGCATGAGCGAGCAGATTAAACACGAATGTGGTATAGCCCATATTCGACTCCGAAAACCGCTTCAATACTATATAGATAAGTATGGTTCACATGCTTACGCAGCAAACAAACTCTACATCATGATGCAAAAGCAATCTAACCGAGGCCAGGATGGTGTTGGGGTTGCAAACATCAAAATAGACGTTGCTCCAGGAACAAGGTTTATAAGTCGCTATAGAACCATCAATCAGCAGCCTATTCCTGAGATCTTCAATAAGATTTCTAAGAAATACGAAAAGGCTAAAAGAAAATCAGGCTATGATGCACAGGATGCCGAATGGCTCAAAGCGAATTGTGGCTTTACGGGCGAGCTTTGGATGGGGCATTTACGCTACGGTACTCATGGAAAAAACAGCATTGAGAGTTGCCATCCCTTTTTAAGGCAAAATAACTGGCGTTCTAGAAACTTAGTTATGGCTGGTAACTTCAACATGACCAATGTTGATGAGCTATTCGACCTTCTGATTGATCTTGGTCAGCACCCTAAAGAAAAGACCGACACCGTAACGGTGATGGAAAAGATAGGGCATTTCTTAGATGAAGAAAACCAACGCATTTTCAATAAGTACAAAAAGAAGATGTCGAATAATGAAGCCACTAAGTTCATTGAGAACGAAATGGATCTTCAGAGAATGCTCAAACGTTCCTTTAAAGATTTTGATGGTGGTTATGCCATGGTTGGTCTGCTAGGTCATGGGGCTTCCTTTGTGGTTAGAGACCCACACGGAATACGTCCAGCCTTCAAATACATAGACGATGAAGTGATAGTTGTGGCTTCAGAAAAGCAGGCAATCAAAGCTGCTTTTAACGTGAACTATGAGGAGATTACCGATGTAGCACCAGGTCACGCTCTAATCGTTGAAAAAAATGGTGATTGGGACGAAGTCCCAATTACTAAACAAAAGGAACTTAAGGCCTGCTCCTTCGAGCGTATCTATTTCTCAAGAGGTACCGATCCTGAAATTTACAGAGAAAGAAAAGAGCTCGGTCGTTTATTGATCCCACAGATTTTGAAGGCCATCAATTTCGACTTAAAGAATACCGTTTTCAGTTATATACCAAATACCGCAGAAATCTCATTCTTAGGAATGATGCAAGGATTGGATGAGTACTTGCTGAAGAAAAGAAAAGAGGTAATTATAGACGGAAAACCTAGCCTAGATGATTTGGAATCCATGCTTAGTTTTCAACCAAGAGTTGAGAAGCTTGTAATAAAAGATGCGAAGCTGAGAACCTTTATTGCTGATGACAATAGCAGAGATGAAATGGTGGCCAATGTCTATGACACTACTTATGAGGTCATCAGAAAGGAAGTAGATACCTTAGTGGTTATTGATGATTCTATCGTTAGAGGAACAACCCTAGAAAAGAGTATTCTCAAAATGCTCGATAGGCTGAATCCGAAGAAAATTGTGATCGTATCTTCGGCACCGCAAATCAGATTCCCAGATTGCTATGGTATTGATATGAGTAAGATTAAGGAATTTGTGGCTTTTCGGGCCATGCTTGAATTGCTTAAGGACCATGGGCAAGAAGGTAAATTGGAAGAGGCATATCATAAGGCACTCGCTAATATCAATTCTAACAAACCAATCAACCACGTTCAAGAGTTATACAATCAGTTTAGCTATGAGCAGGTATCTAACAAAATTACTGAGATTGTAAGACCAGAAGGTATGAAGGCTGAGATAGAGGTGATTTACCAAACGGTAGAGAATCTTCACGATGCGTGCCCAAAAAACCTAGGCGACTGGTACTTTACGGGTAATTATCCTACTAAAGGTGGTATGAGAGTTGTAAACAAAGCCTTTATTAACTTTATGGAAGGAAAAGAGGTTAGGGCTTATTAGTCTTGAGAACCAAGAACTTTCAAGATTTTAAGACATCTTCTAATTTTGGATAATCGGTTACATTGAGTCTTTATGGAATCTTTGTTAGATTAAAAGAGTCAATCAAACTTCATACACCCTTTGGAGATTTTTAAAGCTATGAAAAAACCCATCTCCTTACTCTGTCTGGCATTTATATTTATTGTGTTTCAAAGTAGGGCTCAGGTAGACCGAGAGGTTTTGAGTTCAGAAGAACTCGAAGCCTTCAAATTCAAGGATTCAAACTTCAATGAAATATTGGACGCATGGGGAAATAAAGAAAAAACCATCTCATTTTTTGGCTTTAAAGAAGAATTCAAATGTTCAGTAGAGGAATTTAGAGGCATTGAATGGTGCGAACTCAAAAGACCCGGGCTTGAAGTCAATTTTATGGCCGGTGAAATCTTCAACCTGCTACAGATCACTTCTGACCAATACCCTATAACTTATAAAGACAAAGCCAACGCTATAGGAATACCAGTTGAAATCTTAAGTAACCTTTTTCCTAAAGCTTATGAAAAGAGAGAATCGAGAGTTGTCCAGGTGGGCCGATCAAAAGAAGAACGTTTAGATATGGTCAACTTTTGGGTTGGAGTAGAAGGCTCAGATACAACAGTAGCTTTTCACTTCGATCACATAACCCAACTCATAACCGAGATAAGTCTTTTTGTCTATAACTAAAAAAGCCACTCAATTGAGTGGCTTCATTATTTATTGTCATCCTGAACTTGTTTCAGGAACTTAAGTATCATATTCCTTTTATTAAACTGAGAAGCTTTCTCCGCACCCACAGGTTCTAGAAGCATTTGGATTAATGAATTGAAATCCTTTACCATTCAATCCATCTGAAAAATCCAAAGTGGTTCCCAATAAATAGAGTAAGCTTTTTCTATCCACTAGAATTTTCACTCCTTTATCTTCGAACACCTCGTCTTTTTCTTTAATCTCAGCATCAAACTCTAGGTCATACATAAGACCCGAACAACCACCGCCTTGCACGGCAACTCTAATGTTTTGATTGTCTGCCTTACCTTCTTTGGTACGCAGCTCTACTATTTTATCCTTTGCGTTGTCAGTTACTGTTATCATTACGCCACTGGGTTAAGTACTACACTAAAAACCGTAATCGTATTAATGTCTCGACCGTAATACAGTTTGTCGAGCGCATCGTACATATTGCTTGCGGTAAAATAAGAGGTATGTAATTCCGTCTCATCTTTGGCAATCCATTGAATTGTGTAAGAGTTATACTTGTCTTTGTAAGACTTTACATACTCTAACATTTTCCTCAGTGCATCGAGTTTATCAATGCCCCATTCGGAATGAAATAAAAACGACTGATTGTGACGCGGGTTGATGGTGATTAAATCAAGTTTCGTTTTCCCATCAGTACTCACAAACTCAAAACTCAACTCACTTCCCTTAATACCCAAATGGCTTTCTATCTTCTTTTGAAGACGAACGCTTTCCACATGGATATCAGTACCGTTACCAGTCATATTCATAGCTACACTCTTAGCTCAAAATCTATTTTGAGCATCTATGAAACAGGACTTTATAGAATAAAGTTTCCTAATTCGTGAGCAAAGATAAGTAATAGAAATTATACAGAAATAACTATCATGAAATACGTCATACCCGCCTAGGTGGGAATCACCAAGTTGTAAGCTTAATACAATCAATTTCACACAAAATATATCTGGTATGTGAATTCTGATTTAGATCAGAATATCGAATATTTTTTTCTTCCTAACTTGGGCAAGCTAAGGAAGTACAAACCTAGATCTAGCATGAGAAAAATAGAACACATTGGCATTGCAGTAAAAGACCTTAATACATCAAACGACCTCTTCAAGAAGCTTTTTGGCGAACCCCACTACAAAGTGGAAGAAGTGGCGTCCGAAGGTGTGAATACCTCTTTTTTTCAAGTTGGGCCTAACAAAATTGAACTGCTCGAAGGAACGAATCCTGATAGTCCGATCTCTAAGTTTATAGAGAAAAGAGGCGAAGGTATTCATCACATTGCATATGATGTGGAAGATATTCACGCAGAAATGAAAAGACTCGAAGACGAAGGATTTACACTATTGAACAAAGAGCCAAAAAAGGGTGCTGACAACAAACTTGTATGCTTTCTACATCCAAAAACGACCAACGGAGTTTTAATTGAGCTTTGTCAAGACGCAGGCGAGTAGTTCAGGGTTCAGTTATGAAACCTTGATACTGAAATTAGCACTCGCTTGTAAGCATTTTTTCGAACTTTAAACATTGACCCAATAACTCACAACTTTCTTATAACTTCGCGACATGGCCAAGTACCGTGGAAAAAAGAAGGTTTTAGAAGGAGTTACTATTGAAGGCATTGCGGCAGAGGGCAAATGCATTGCAAGAGTTGATGAGCAAGTTGTTTTTGTTGAGAAAGTAGCTCCTGGAGATGTAGTAGATGTACGCATCACTCGTAAGAAGCCTTCTTTCATGGAAGGTACTCCTGTAAAGTTTCATTCCTATTCTAAAGATCGGGTGGAACCATTCTGTAAGCATTTTGGAACATGTGGTGGCTGCAAATGGCAACACATTCCGTATGACATGCAACTATCTTACAAGCACCAACAGGTAGTTGATAACTTAGAAAGAATCGCCAAGGTAGAGCTTCCCAAAATTCAACCGATTCTCGGTTCAGCAAATACTCAGTACTATCGAAACAAATTGGAGTACACCTTCACAAACTGGAAGTGGCTCACCAAGGAAGAAATTGAGACAGAAGATGAATTAGACCGAAGAGCGTTAGGCTTTCATATGCCCAGCCGCTTTGATAAAATTCTAGATATCGATAAGTGCTATCATCAGGCTGACCCTTCCAACGATATTAGAAATGGAGTAAGAGATTACTGCATTGAACACGACATTCCCTTTTACGACCTCGTCAAAAAAACAGGTAATCTTCGTAATCTGATCATCCGCAATTCTGTACTCAACGAATGGATGGTTATTATTCAATTTGCCCTTGAAGAAGAGAAGAATGAAGGCCTACTTGAATATCTCAGAGATGGTTTCCCTGAGCTGACTTCCATTCAATATGTGATTAACAACCAGCCTAATGAGAACTTCCATGATTTAGAAGTAGCCTGCTTTCATGGTAAGGCCTACATAACCGAAGAAATGGAAGGGATACAATTTAGAGTTGGACCAAAATCCTTTTACCAGACGAATGCCAAGCAGGCTTATGAGCTTTACAAAATAGCTAGAGACTTTGCTAATATTCAACCTGAAGAGGTAGTATACGATCTCTATACAGGAACGGGCACTATTGCGAACTTTGTGGCCAAACAGGCCAAACAGGTAGTAGGAGTTGAATATGTTGAGGCTGCTATAGAAGATGCCAAGGTGAATTCTGAAATCAATGGTATTGAGAACACTTCATTCTTCGCAGGAGATATGAAAGATGTCTTAACCGATGAATTTTTAAAGGAAAACAGACAGCCAGATGTGGTTATTACCGATCCTCCAAGAGCGGGCATGCATCCGGATGTTGTGAAAATGCTTCTTAGAATCGAAGCCAATAAAATTGTGTATGTAAGCTGTAACCCAGCTACCCAAGCAAGAGACTTAGCATTATTGGATGAAAAGTATTCGGTAACAAAAGTACAACCAGTAGATATGTTCCCACAGACTCATCATGTGGAGAATGTTGTTTTGTTGGAGAAGAGAAACCCATAAATTCAAAGCATGAATAAATTGACTTTTAGAAACGGAGATACAGTTGACGCCATAGGGCTAGGAACATGGAAATCTGAACAAGGTGAGGTTTATAATGCGGTAAGAGAAGCCATTAAGGTTGGTTATCGCCATATTGATTGCGCATGGATTTATGATAATGAGGCAGAGATTGGTCAAGCATTTCAAGATGCTTTTGAAGCTGGCGATGTGACCAGAGAAGAGCTCTTTGTTACTTCTAAACTTTGGAATTCATTTCATACTGCCGATGATGTGGAACCGGCTATTCAAGAATCTCTAAAAGCCTTGAAGCTAGACTATCTAGATCTTTACTTAATCCACTGGCCAATCGCTCATAAGCCGGGAGTGAAATTCTCTCCAGACAATACAGGCTTTGCTCCTATTGAGGATTATCCTATTGCCGATACCTGGAAAGCCATGGAAGCCTTAGTTGAAAAAGGGCTTACCAAACACATTGGTGTTTCAAACTTTAACATTCCAAAACTTCAAGATTTGATTAACAAGTGCTCCATTGTGCCTGAAATGAACCAAGTGGAATCACACCCATTGTTAGCACAAAATGAGTTATTCAAATTCTGTTCAGAAAATGAAATTCTGTATACGGCTTATTCGCCTTTAGGCTCAAGAGATAGAGCTGAGGCTATAAAAGGAGCTGATGAACCAGATATGTTCGAGAATGATACGCTAAAACGCATTGCCAGTAGCCATAATGTGCATCCTGCTCAAATATTAATAAAATGGGCTGAAGGAAGAGGTAGTGCAGTTATTCCTAAATCGGTGAATCCTGAAAGACTGAAAGCAAATTTAGCTTCTGCTGAGATTCAACTAACTGAAGAGGAGATGGATGCTATAAACGCTTTAGATACTGGTTATCGATTCTTAGACGGAAAATTCTGGGAAAGAGAGGGTGGTTATTATACTGCAGAAGGGCTTTGGAACAATTAGCATTCCTCTAGGTATTGAGCAATAAAAAACCCCAACTCGAGAGTCGGGGTTGGTAAAATCTATAATTGTTATTAATTATGATTCTGTCTTAAAAGCCTTACGCTTTTCTTACGTTAACGGCATTAACACCTTTTCTACCTTCTTCGGTATCAAAAGTTACTTTGTCGTCTTTTCTGATTTCGTCCACAGTACCTGAGATGTGAACAAAATATTCTTTTCCTGTTTCGTCATCGATTACAAAACCGAAGCCTTTGTCATCAAGAAAGAATTTTACGGTACCTTGTTTCATTGTAAATTGTAATAAGTAATAAATAATTTGAAGGGCAAAGCTACCTCTTTAATTGAGACTTCCTCCTAATTCAATATGAATAAAAGGTTATTTATTGTCAGACACGCCAAGTCTAGCTGGAATCAGCCAGAATTAACTGATTTTCAGAGACCTCTCAATGAAAGAGGCAAGCGAGATGTCCCCAATATGTCCTTAAGGTTTCTTGAAAAAGGGTATAAAATTGACCGAATCTTATCTTCGCCTGCCGAACGTGCCATCACAACGGCTTGCGGATTTGCAGCGCGATTGAACATCAACCCTAAGGTAATTATTCAAGATGAAAGTCTGTATCACGCCTCGGCTTTCGCTTTAAGAAGGGCCATTGCTAAAACACCAAATGAGGTAGATTCACTCATGTTATTTGGCCATAATCCCGGCCTCACCTATCTGATTAACAATATTTCTGATTTCAACTTAGACAACTTACCCACTTGTGCCGTTTGCGGAATTGAATTCAACATTGAACAGTGGACCTCCGTATTAAAAAGCACTGGAGAAAAATTCCATTACGATTTTCCTAAGTCAAAACCATAAATTGAATATGAATCTAAACACACACATCGATTGGCAGAGTAACTATATTACATGGATTGCTGTCATCCCTGGCTTACTCTTTTTTGTATTTAGCACTTATTACTGCCTCAATATTTTGATCAATGAATTCGATACAATAAACAAATTCAAACTAATGGCAATAACAAGTGCGATAACACTGCATATGGTAATGATTTTCCTTATGGGTTCCGGGTTATTATACCTTAGAATCCACAAGGCTGTCAAGAAACGTACAATGGAATCCTATAAAGTTTAGCACATCTAAATTCTGGAGGCATGGAAGAATTTATTTTCTACTTCGTAATCGTACTCCTTTTTACTTTACCCGTTTCGTTCTTTATTTATTTTCTACTAACGAAGTTGAAAAAGAGCTGGGCGCCTTATGAAAGGAAATTCGTATCCACAATCTTGGGCATTACTTTTACCCCACTCGTCCTCTTCGGTGCTTTTTATACTTGGACCTATATACAGGATTATCATCCTAAAAACGACTTCAACCAAGTAGCTTGGCAAAACCAACCTAGTGAGAGATACTTAATGGTTGATGACCTGATTAAAGAAAAGACAATGATCGGTCTAAAAACTAATCAAGTAAAAGATATATTTGGTGAACCTCAGTATACTACCGATTCTACAATGCACTATCCTACTGGCACCAGAAGCGGAGCATTCTTTTTTATCATATGTTCGGTGGAAATCTTTCTAGAAAACCAGAAGGTGACTAAGGTAGAAAAGATTGAACATGCTGATTGATTCGGACATAGATCACCAACCTCTTAACCTCTTAACCTCTTAACCTAAAGTATAAACTCACTCAAATCCTTATCCTGAACAAGTCCATTCAGCCTCTCTTGTACCAACTCTTTCGTAATTGAAACCTTGGCATTTACTGGAATCTCTTCAGGAATATCGAATAGAATATCGTTCAACAAGCGACTCATTACTGTGTGTAGCCTTCGGGCTCCTATATTTTCTACCTCCTCATTAATCTTAAAAGCGAGGTGAGCGATTTCATGCAAAGCCTCGTCTGTAAATTCAATAGATACATCTTCCGATCCGATTAAAGCTTCATACTGCTTGGTTAAAGCATTCTTTGGTTCTTTAATAATCTGGTAGAAGTCTTGCTCCGTTAGGCTATTTAGTTCAACTCTGATTGGGAAACGACCTTGGAGTTCTGGAATTAAATCGGATGGTTTAGATACGTGAAACGCCCCTGCTGCTACAAACAGAATATGATCTGTATTGATCACCCCATGTTTTGTAGCCACCGCACTTCCTTCAACAATTGGAAGTAAATCTCTCTGCACGCCTTCTCTACTTACATCTGGGCCTCCGCCCCCTTTTTTAGAACCTCCAGCAATCTTATCTACTTCATCTATAAAAATGATCCCGGTATTCTCTGCCTTGGCAATTGCTTCATCCTTTACCTCATCCATGTCAATGAGCTTAGCACTCTCCTCTTCCAAGAGCAGCTTCTTAGCTTCAGCTATTGTAACCTTACGCTTCTTCTGCTTTTTAGGTAGAATATTGTTAAGCATATCCTGCATATTCATCATGGACATTTCATCCATGCCACCGCCAACCATACCTACACCTCCACTAGCACTTGCCGAAATAGATATTTCAATTTTACGGTTGTCAATCTCACCACTTCTAATCTTTTCTCTAAAGCGCTCACGAGTCTTTTCGTTCAACTCTGCGTCAGTCATTTTTTCTGCTTCTTGATTCTCAGTGGTAAATCCGGTAGCGCCTGGCTTACTACTTTTTACTGGAGGAATTAAAGCATCTAAAATAATATCCTCTACCGACTGTTGAGCCTTCTCTTTAACTTCTTCTTTTTTCGATTGCTTCACTAAGTTCACGGCCTGCTCCACTAAGTCGCGCACCATGCTTTCCACATCTCTTCCTACATAACCCACCTCAGTGAATTTAGAAGCTTCTACCTTGGTAAAAGGTGCATCAGCAATCTTTGCCAGCCTTCTGGCTATCTCGGTTTTACCCACACCAGTAGCGCCAATCATTAAGATGTTGTTAGGCACAATCTCTTTCTGCATTTCGCTTTTCACGTGCATACGTCTCCAGCGATTCCTTAGAGCAATGGCTACATTCTTTTTGGCATTGGCCTGTCCAATAATGTATTTATCTAGTTCTGCCACAATTTGACGCGGCGTTAAGAAATTCTTATCAATCATCTCTATTCTTGTTTAATATGCCATCCAAATTGAAATTCATTTGAAGGGCATTGCTACCTCCAGCGGTATGGTAAAGCGCTCTGGAGTAAGCAAATTCAAATCTTTTTACTTTAAACATAAAGCCAAAGGAGAATCCAGATCCTCCTGAAGCCGTAGCTTGTTTTAACTCTTGTCTCAGCAAGTGATTATAGCCTACGCGTACTTGAAAATTCTCCGAGGCCATTAACTCAGCCCCAAAAACCAACCTCCTAAAGAGCTCCTCTCCAAAGCCTGGTTCTTCTTGTTCTCCTAAAAAACTATTTGTTGAAGGATCGAAGAAAACAACATCTGACCTCACTAAGTTTCTTGCCGTGAGTGAAAACCGAAAAGGCATAAACTCTGGCTTGAAGGTGGCTCCTAATTGAATATCTGTCGGTAGCTGACTGTTGTTATCTTCGGTATAATCGGAGATAAGAAAGCCAATGTTCTTAACTACAAAACCGAGTGTCAAATCCTTTTCTGGATGTTTAAACGTTCCGCCCACATCTAAAAGCGCAGCACTAGACTGAAAAGCCGATAAATCAGAAACAGCCAGCTTTAAAGCAGAACCCACAGAAAATGGACCAAAGGACTGGCTAGTTGCTACTGAGAAAACATATTCGTTTATACTGAATCCTCCATTCAAAAAACCATTCTCGTCATAGCTATCAAAATTACCATAACTCAGATAATCCATTGAAAAAGAGACATTACCTAGTTTTTCAAAAGGTTGTACAAAAGCCAAAGAGGTCTGAGCAATATCAGCAAAGTACCCCAAGCGGTTGATCACCAATTGATTGGTCATGGCCTCGTTGAGTAATGCGGGATTAGAGCCTACCTGCATAGGATCTAACCATCCACTGGTAATATTTGTGCCGCCTAAGGCAGAAGTCCTCGCATTCGAGGGCAGATTTAAGAATTCATAAGCTCGCTGTCCTCCCAATTGAGCATTCAGATGGAATGTTAATGCAACAAATAAGAGGACTAAAGCTTTTCTCATGCGCCAGACTACTCGCCTAGAATGAATTTAACAGGATTAGCTACTTTCTGATCAAGTAAAGCCAAGTCCAATACCTCATCTGCTTTTTCTACAAAATGAAAGTCAAGACCTTTTAAATATTGGGCATCTATTTCCTCAATATCTTTCTGATTTCGCTTACTGAGAATAATGTCCTTAATACCCGCTCTTCTAGCAGCAAGAATCTTCTCTTTGATACCTCCTACCGGCAATACATTTCCTCTTAAGGTAATCTCGCCAGTCATAGCAGTCTTATTCTTAACCTTTCTTTGAGTAAAGACAGAAGCCAAAGCAGTAAGCATGGTAATACCCGCAGATGGTCCGTCTTTTGGTACAGCGCCAGCTGGCACGTGAACGTGAAGATCATACTTATCGAAAACTCTGTAGTCAATTCCGTATTTCTCCGCATTCGACTTGAGATAAGAAATAGCAGCCATAGCTGATTCTTTCATCACATCTCCCAACTGCCCAGAGAGAGTCAGTTTCCCTTTTCCGCGACTTATGCTCGATTCAATAAAGAGAATTTCTCCACCTACTGCTGTCCAAGCCAAACCCGTTACGACACCTGCCGATTTATTGTCGCTATATATTTCCTTATCAAAGCGTTTTCCACCCAATACCTTTTCAATGTATTCAGGTGTAGCCTTTTTTGGATACTCTTCTTCGAGCGCAATTGATTTAGCCACACTTCTTACCACCGAACCAATAACACGCTCTAGGCTTCTCACTCCAGACTCGCGCGTGTAACCTTCAACTATGAATTGAATACTCTTTTTATCAAGTGTGAAGTCTTTCGGCTTTAAACCATGCTCCTTCTTTTGCTTAGGAATAAGGTGTCTTTTGGCAATCTCGACTTTCTCTTCAATTGTGTAACCAGATACCTCTATAATTTCCATTCTATCGCGCAAGGCAGGCTGAATGGTATCTAAAGAGTTTGCCGTAGCAATGAAAAGTACTTTCGATAGATCGTACTCAACCTCTAGGTAATTATCCGTAAACTCATGGTTCTGCTCAGGATCTAATACCTCTAACAATGCAGAAGATGGATCGCCTCTGAAGTTAGAATTTAGCTTATCAATTTCGTCTAATACAAATACCGGATTAGAGGTTTTCGCTTTCTTAATATTTTGAATCACCTTACCCGGCATAGCACCGATGTAAGTTTTTCGGTGGCCTCTTATCTCGGCTTCATCATGAACCCCTCCCAATGACATTCTGACATATTGTCTACCTAATGCCTTTGCAATTGAACGACCTAATGAAGTTTTACCAACACCTGGAGGACCATATAAACAAAGAATTGGGCCCTTCAGGTCGTTCTTTAATTTAAGAACAGCTAAGTATTCTAGAATCCTATCTTTTACTTTTTCAAGACCATAATGGTCATCTTCTAATACCTTTTTAGCTTTCTTTAAATCAAGGTCATCTTTGGAATATTCAGCCCATGGTAATTCTACCATAAGCTCTGCGTAATTCATGGCCACTGGATACTCAGCAGCCATCTGATTCATTCGAAGAATCTTATCTAATTCTTTATTGAAGTGCTTAGCTACTTTCTCAGGCCAATCTTTCTCAGCGCCCTTCTTTCTTAACTCCTCTACCTCTTGTTCAGGCCCACCATCTCCAAGTTCAGTTTGAAGTACTTTCATCTGCTGGCGCAAGAAGTAGTCGCGCTGCTGCTGATCGATATCCGAATGCACTTTACTCTGAATCTCATGCTTCAGCTCGAGCATCTGCACTTCTTTCATCATATGCTGGAGTAACAAAGTAGCTCTTTCAATCCCATCGTTAATTTCTAGAATTGCCTGCTTTTCCTTTGGCTCTGCATTGATGTTTGAAGATAGAAAATGGATTAAGAAGCTTGGTTTCTCAATGTTTTCCAATGCTACCTGAGCCTCTTTCGGTATCTCAGGATTTAAGGTCATAATACGGTTAGCCGTATCACGAATTGACTGAATAAGTGCTTTAGTCTCTTTACTTAGCCTCTTAGGAAATTTCTCTTCCAGATAGCTTACTCTCGCCTTTAGAAACGGACTCTCAGTAGTAAACTCCTCTACTCTAAATCGTTGTTTTCCTTGAACGATAATAGTTGTATTACCGTCTGGTAATACGAGCATCTTTACGATTTTAGCAACCGTACCTACTCTAAAAAGCTCATTGCTGCTCGGATCGTCTACCTTAGGATTCTCCTGAGTTAAAACGCCAATGATTTTATCGCCTTTATAAGCTTGCTTTACAACCTTGATTGACTTTTGACGGCCAACGGTAATTGGTATTAAAACTCCTGGAAAGAGTACTGTATTTCTAACCGCTAGTATGGGTAGTTCATCTGGTAAATCAGCGAGCTTTTGGTCATCCTCATCTGGAGCAATCATCTGAATGAATTCTCCTGTTTCTTCCTCGTTTAATTCCGCGGCCAAAATTGAGCTGATTGCATTTTTATCTATCTTCATATATGTGTCAATCTGGCATTTGAAACCAGAATTTTTGAGCATTGCCTATATTGCAATGGTTATGCCAAAGCATTTGTTGGCAGAAAGCTTACTTTTTACAATGATGAAGAATAAGCGTATATTCATTCTTGATTCTTTCACCAAAGCATTCACTAAAAAGACCATGATCAAGCGGTTCTTCATTTTCTTGGTCGTAACCCTGTGCTGTATCTCTTCAGCTAATGGTCAATTCTTCAAAAAAAAGTCTAAAAGAAGTGCTAAAAAGCTAGAGCTTCAATCGGACACTATGAAGATAGATATCTCCGATCTGAAGTTTACTAACATAGATCAGGATCCTACCTACATTAATGAAAAGCTTCAAAAGAAAATAGAAAAACTAGATAGAGAGCGAAACTGGGAAGAGCTTTATCCTCTCTTGAAAGAATATGTCTCAAATTTTGGGACGCTAAACTTTGCACACCAGACCTATTACATTTGGCGACTCGCTAAGCTTACGGAAATCTTTGGGTCACCTGAGCAGGCAAAACCATTGTATGCTATGGTGCTCAAGCATCATAGAAGGGGACTGAACATTGCAGAAGTCCTAGCCCGGTATGACTCACTAGACAAAAACAAAAAGGAGTATTTCGTTCCTCTTTCCTATTACTACGATCTGGTAGATTTTCGCAGACAAGTTGACACCCTTATTCCACCGCGCGGTGTGTTAACGAGCATGGGAGAAACGGTAAATTCTGATTCCGAAGATTATGCCCCCATCGTCTCCAAAAACGACTCCGTTCTTGTCTTTACTTCAAAGAGAAATTCGGTAAATACGGGTATTAACAAATATATTAATGAAGACATTTTTGTAACAAAACTACAAGGGAACAGATGGAGTGAAGCTAAGATGTTTGAGAAAGTGAACACCCGTTATAACGAAGGATCTGGTTATCTCACAAAAGATGGCAAAACACTATATTTCAGTCGATGTGAGTCACCGGATGGCTTTGGCAATTGCGACATTTATATGACGAACTATCAAGGAGACACGCTCTGGACCGCACCAAAGAATATGGGCGAGAACATTAATTCAGACGGATGGGATTCTCATGTTACCTTAAATACAGCCGAGGATACCATGTATTTTGCTTCTGACAGACGCGGTGGTTTTGGTCTGGCCGACATCTACATTTCAACCAAAGGAAACAAAGGTAAATGGAGCAAGGTGCGAAATCTTGGCCCAATCATCAATACCCGAAACAATGAGGTAAGTCCATTCTACCATAGAGAATATGATGTACTTTATTTCAGTAGTAATGGCCATTTACTCAACTTTGGTGACTATGATATTTACAAGTCGTACCGAATAGATGGCAACTTCTCTGAGCCCATAAATATTGGCCCACTCGTTAACGGACAAGGGACTGAATTCTACTTTAGCATTGACGAAGCATCTGAATACATTTTCTATGCCCGATCGCAAGAAGAGAGCATGAAAAACCTGGACCTATACTCCTTCCCTCTCCCCATGGCGGGTCAGCCTTTGGCGACTACACGGTTCTCAGGAAAAATCAGTATGATAACAGAAGAAATCCCTAAGAATGCCATTGTTTCGGTGATAGATTTAGATGAAGGGGTAGAAGTAGCACCCAAATTTGCGCGTGAAGACGGAACTTTTGAGTTCGATTTGATTAATGAAAGAAACTATCTCTTAATTGTACAGGGCAATGATTTCTTTAGGCTTGAAAAACTCTTTTACCTAGATGGTGAAACGCAATATGAGGGTGTTGTAGAAAGAGTTGCAAGTAAGATTGAATTCTCTTCACTAGAATTTTCTAATGGCAGCTGGGATATTTTACCAGAAATGCACGAGGACCTTCAAAAGGTTATTGACTTTTTAATTGATCACCCAACCTTCAGGCTCAATATTTCTGGACATACAGACTCTAGCGGTAACGCTATGCTCAACCTGAAACTATCTCAGCAAAGAGCAGACTCCATTAAACGATATATTCTAGACAATAGCTTAATCAATCCTCAACGGATCTTTGCCATAGGTTACGGTAGCGAAATGCCAATTATAAAAGAAGAAGAAACTGATGAAGACAGAAAACTCAACCGTAGGGTTGAGTTTGAAATCTATAGAGACCCTCCCAAACAGAAGGGTCAATCAGGTACGAATTAAATACCGAAGAGCTTCAGAATATCGTTTCCAAACACGAATACCATTAGTCCGAGTAGAATAATCATACCCACCTTTTGAGCTCCTTCTAAGAACTTGTCGGACGGTGCACGTCCAGAAATCATTTCGAACAATAAGAAGACTACATGACCACCGTCTAAAGCTGGTATTGGTAGCAAATTCATAAATGCTAAAATCATTGAAATGAATGCCGTGGTATAAAGAAACTGACTCCAATCCCAAGTTTTAGGGTAAAGTTCTACAATACCAATTGGGCCCATCAAGCTTCTTGCAGAAACGCCTCCAGTAAACATACGCCCTAACGCCTTAGCATTTAGGATTACAAGATTAAAGGCATCAGAAGTTCCTTTGCTAGCAGCTTCTGAAAATGCATAATCCACCTTCTCAGCTTGAATCAAAGTCCCTCTTGCAAAGCCAATAGTAGAATCAGATTTAACAGCTACATCAAAATCAAGGATCTCTCCTCCGCGATCAATTTTAAGCGAAACCATTTCACCAGCATTTTGCGCTAAAGCAGAAACCAGCTCATCCCAGTAAGAGATTTGATTTTCGTTGACTTGAATGATGCGATCGTCTTTAAATAGACCAGCTTTTTTCGCATTTGAATTTTCTAAGTATTCTGGGTCTTGAGGATATTTAACCTCGAAAGGGACTCGCGGAATGATAAATTTATTTCGGAAATCTTTATCCTTAGACATCTTGTCTAGCATGCCTTCAGGAACGTCTATTTTTAGAGTACTTCCACTTCTCAACACTGTGTAATAGCCACCAGAATTCAAGAATAACTCAGGATCGGTTAGATCTCGTACACGCTCAAAATCCTCACCATTAATGTTTATGATGCGATCACCGGTTTGAAAACCTAATTCTTGGCCATATTCTAAGGATTCGATACCATTCGTCTTCACAACTTCACTAGGAATAAATTGGTCACCATTTATGTAGGTTAAGGATATCATGGCAATTACTCCAGCAATCACGTTTACGATAATCCCTCCTAACATAACTATAAGTCTTTGCCAGGCTGGCTTAGACCTGAACTCCCAAGGCTGTGGCTCTTGTGCCATTTGCTCTTTGTCCATAGACTCGTCAATCATTCCGGAGATCTTTACAAACCCTCCTAAAGGAATTGCTCCAAGACCATATTCAGTTTCTCCTTTGGTGAAAGAAAATATAGTTGGCGGGAAACCGATAAAGAACTTCTCCACTCTCATACCAAACATTTTGGCAGTAAGCATATGCCCGCCTTCATGTATCCCTACTAAAATTGAAAGCGCCAACAACAGTTGCGCTATTTGTACTATGGTTTCCATTAAATATTGTAAGCTTTTGCTATTTCTCTTGTTTCAGTGTCCGTCAAGACATAATCCTCATACGATGGCTGATTGATAAAAGATGTCTTATTCATGCAATATTCTACTAAATCAGACATTTCTAAAAAGCCAATCTCATCTTTCAGAAATCTACTAACGGCTATTTCATTGGCAGCGTTGAGTATACAAGGCATATTTCCACCCTTTCGCATCGCTTCAAATGACAGCGCAAGATTACGAAAAGTTTCGACATCTGGCTGCTCAAATGTCAATGATGGATAATCTATAAAATTGAATCTTGGAAAATCTGATTTCAGGCGGTTAGGATAACCTAGCGCATACTGAATAGGCAATTTCATATCAGGGAGTCCCATTTGCGCTTTCATACTTCCATCCTCAAACTGAACTATGGAATGAATGATGGACTGTGGGTGCACAATGACTTCTATCTGGTCTAAGCTTAGTCCAAACAACCATTTGGCTTCAATCACCTCTAGCCCTTTATTCATCAATGAGGCAGAATCAATAGTGATCTTTGCTCCCATTTCCCAACTAGGGTGTTTTAAAGCTTGCTCCTTCTTCACATGAATAAGATCTGATTTAAGTTTTCCTCTGAAAGGACCTCCAGAAGCGGTTAAAACAATCTTTTCTATAGGATTATGGAATTCCCCAACCAAGCATTGAAATATGGCTGAATGTTCTGAATCTACCGGGTAAATATTAATACCCTTCTCCTGTGCTAGCTGCGTAATCAATTCCCCTGCAACTACTAGCGTTTCTTTGTTGGCTAAAGCAATATGCTTTCCACTTTCAATTGCCTTAATCGTAGGTTTAAGTCCGGCATAACCTACCAAAGCAGTCAAAACAATATGAATGCTTTCCATCTGAACCACAGACGCTAATGCTTCAGATCCAGCATAGACCTTGATATCGTGCCCATCTAGTGATGTAAAGACCTTATCATATAATGCCTCATTACCGATGACTACTACATTCGGTTTGAATTGAAGTGCCTGTTTAATTAATAAGTCAGCACTATTCATAGCGGTGAGTACCTCTACTACAAACTGATCTTCATTTGCTTCAATGACCTCCAAGGCTTGAGTACCTATAGAACCGGTAGAGCCAAGTATGGCAATGTGTTTCTTTTCTGACAAAACGATTATTTGCTTTAGGCTATTAACTCACGGAATCAAGAATAGATTTGAAATGAGTGAAATTTCTTGCTGAGCAAATTTAGACCTTTTTAAAGGGCTGCCAAATGTGGTCTCATTACGCTAAAAACCCTTATTCGATTTGTATCCTTTAACCTTAATTAACAACGGATTTAAACCCAAAACATAAACAGCGCGTAAGTTTGAATTAGTCTCGAACCTTCTTTTGAGATTATCCATTTCGAGACAAACTTTAGATTATGAAGATGAAGAGCAAATTAACAATTGTGGCATTAGCCTTTGTAGGTGGATTAGTAGGGGCTTTTTTCTTTACAGGATTTTTAGCTCCCCAGCCTGTTACAGAAATTATTAGAGAAGTACCAGCGCAAGTTGAAAATGCGAATTATGCAAATTACAATAGTTATGGTGCGTCAGCAGCAAGTTTGGTAGACTTCCGAGATGCTGCCGAAGCATCAGTTCATTCCGTAGTGTATATTAAAAACCTACAGAGAAGCAGAAGAAGCCAAAGCTACTTTGAGATGCTTTTTGGTGGACACGAAAATAGCAGTGATGGTAGTGTTGCCATCGGTTCAGGTTCTGGTGTAATCTACTCTTCAGACGGCTATATTATAACCAACAACCATGTAATTAAAGGTGCTGATGCCATTGAAGTACAACATGAAAAGAGGACCTACAAAGCAAAACTGGTAGGTACGGATCCTAAAATGGACATTGCTGTACTTAAAATTGATGCAGATAACTTACCCTCTATAGATATCGCCACTAGTAGCGAAGTAAGAGTCGGAGATTGGGTGTTAGCCGTTGGAAATCCTTTCAACTTAACTTCAACCGTAACTGCTGGAATTGTAAGTGCTATTGGTAGTTCGGCTAACTCTGTAAGAGAAAACTTTCCAATTGAGTTATACATTCAAACTGATGCAGCGATTAACCCTGGTAATAGTGGTGGTGCATTAGTAAACACGAACGGAGAATTGATTGGCATTAATACTTCAATTATTTCTAGAACAGGTTCATATGCGGGTTACGGGTTTGCAGTTCCTTCTGATGTAGTAGTCAAAATTGTTGAAGACCTAAAAAAATACCGAGTGGTACAAAAAGCCTATACTGGCGCTGAAGTTGACGAAATAGATGAAGACCTAGCTAAAGAATATGGCATTAGATCACTTGAAGGTGTTTTTATTAATTCTATTAGAAGAAGCGGGGCAGCAGACAAAGCAGGTCTAGAACCCGGAGATGTAGTCAAACGAATTGATAATAGACGAGTAATCACAAAAGCGAGCTTTGATGAAATTATAAATGCTAAATCACCAGGAGATGAAGTAGCCATTGAGTATCAAAGAGATAATCGTACTTACCAGACATCCTTAACGCTTGAGAACATCTTGGGTAATACTGAAATTCTAGACAGAGATAACTCTCTTGATGAAAACGACATTTACTTCTCGGACTATTTAGGTGCTGAATTCAGAAACCTTACAGCAGGAGAAAAAGAGAACTTAAATATTCGCTATGGCGCACTGATTACCAAGATTAATCCAGATAATGGTTTTTTCAGAAAACTAGATGATATCGAAGAAGGCGAGATAGTGCTAGCTGTAAATGGAAGATATGTTGCCAGCGCACGAGGTCTAGCGAAATACATAGAAGATTATTATGGAAGAATCTACTTCGACATTATAGACGATAGAGGCAACAGGCGAAGAGAAACATATAGATTCAATTAATAAAAAAAGCCCTTTATGAGGGCTTTTTTTATTGTGCTATGATATTTTTGAATTCTTTGCGATAGGCAGAAGGGCTCTTGCCCGTAAATTCTTTAAAGAGCTTATTAAAATGTGAGAAGTTGTTAAAGCCACTCTCAAAACTCACCTCAGTTACCTGAAGGGATGTTTCGGCTAATAGCTTACTTGCATGTACCACGCGGTATTCGTTGACAAACTTGGTAAATGTCATTCTCGAAATCTTCTTAAAATACCTACAAAAGGCGGGTACGGTCATGCCCACTTCATCTGAAATATCCTCTAAAGAGATGTGCTCTTTAAAGTTCTCTCTTATATAATGATAGATTTCGTTCATCCGATCACTCTCCTTGGCATCTACGGCCATGGCTACCCCCTCTGCATTAAGCACTTGAAATTCTTCCGTAGTAGCGAGATCATTCAATATTTCGATCAGCCCAATTAGTCGGCCAAAGTGATCTGACCAAGCCAGCTTCTCTATTTTTTGCCCAATCCTGTGCTTGGCATCTCCTGTGAAGGCTAGCCCTTTTTTAGATAGCTCTAGTAATCGCTTCACATTCACCATTTCGGGGGTATTGAAGAAACCTTCTCCCAAAAAGTCTTCTTTAAATTGAATAACTGTTTCAGAATCGTTTCCCGACAGCCGATCAGTAAAACCATAATGAGGCAAGTAAGCCCCCATTAAAATTAGTTCGCCCTCATTAAAATAAGACATGTGCTTCCCAATATGTCTTTTACCAGAACCACTGTTTACATAAACCAATTCTAGTTCTGGGTGGAAATGCCAGTTGGCCAAATCGTTCTCGCACTTGCGAGCATACCTCCTAACCAAAAAGCTACTGCCTATGGCAGGGCTAATTTGTTCCAGGCTTGGTGTTTTCGAAATAGTCTTCTTATCCATCGCTTCCATAACCGAAAATAGTAAATATGGTTCCCAAAGAGGTATGCAAAATTAACATAAATATGCTTATTATTAACCAATCTACTATTATCTATACATTTTGAGTTAATATAGCACACATACTTACCAATTCACTTGTAGTACAGGTTGTTCCACTGATATACCTTTGTCTTAACAATTAGTGATAACCACTAAACATTTTAAGCATATGAAAACAATGAGAAATTTGTTGACAATCATGATGGTCATGGTATCAACGTTTGTTTTTGCAAATGACAACCTTACTGTAAAGGTTGAAAGAGTTAATGCAAAATCTATTGCCGTTAGTATTTCGGGAATGGAAGCAATTAAAACTCAGGTACAGCTGAAAAGCGAAAATGGTTCTATTCTATATAAAGCATCTGCTAACAACGAAAATTTTGCTAAAAGATTAGATCTCAACGCATTACCAGCTGGTAGTTACTCTTTAGAAGTAGAGAACAGTCAGAGCTTTACTACAACTCCGGTTGTAATTGCTACAGACTCTGCATTTGTAAATGTTGCTGATCAGGTAACTATCATTAAGCCAGTTATTTTAATGAACGGAAGATCTCTAGATGTAGTCCTTCCTTCAGAGGAAGCCGCAGCGGTGTTAGTGACGATCTTTGACAAAGACATGAACAAATTAGCAATAGAGCCAATCAAAGGTGAGTCATTAAAAAGATTCGACTTATCTAAACTAGGTTCTGGAAGCTACACGGTAAAAATGGAAACAAAAGGTAAAAGCTTCATACAATCAGTTTCTCTTAATAAATAAGTTAAGGGGATTGGTAAAGCAAAAAAGGGGGAAAATACCCCCTTTTTCATTTATACTAATTTCATTTTCATCTTCTTCTTTAACTCATCCATGGAGTCTAAGAATCTACGATCCACATCCATCATATCACTTACTGATTGTACAGCATGAATCACGGTACTGTGGTCTCTGCCTCCAAAGTGATAGCCAATGGACTTTAAAGAATGATTGGTATACTCTTTACAAAGGTACATTGATACCTGCCGAGCAATCACAATTTCTTTCTTACGTGTCTTATCCTTAAGTGCCTCAACACTTATCTGAAAATACTCGCCAACTGTTTTCTGGATATAATCAATTCCAACCTCAGACTCGATATCATGAACGATATTCTTAAGCGTCTGCTTGGCTAATTCAAGATTAATCTCGGTTTTGTTAAGTGTGGCATGCGCAATTAACGAGATTAAAACGCCTTCAAGCTCCCTTACATTAGTATCAACACTGTAGGCTAAATACTCCACAACGTCATCTGGAATATAAATCCCATCAGATTGCATTTTGCGCGAGATAATCGCCATTCTGGTTTCGAAATCTGGCATCTGCAAGTCGGCAGTAAGTCCCCATTTAAAGCGAGAGAGTAGTCTATCCTGCAAACCCTTCAAATCGCGTGGTGCTCGATCACTCGACATGATAATTTGCTTACCATTTTGGTGTAAGTGGTTGAAAATGTGGAAAAACATCTCCTGAGTCTTCTCTTTACCAGCAAAGAACTGCACATCATCAATTATGAGTGTATCTACCTGTAGATAATAATTCGTGAAACTCTGAATGCTATTATTCTTAATAGCATCGGTAAATTGTGTTGTGAACTTCTCTGAAGACACGTAAAGCACAAAGTTATTTTCACTTTGGTTACCTACTGTATTTCCTATAGCCTGAACCAAGTGTGTTTTTCCTAAACCTACACCTCCATAAATCATCAAGGGATTGAAAGAGGTAATTCCAGGCTTTTCAGCGACGGCAATTCCTGCAGAGCGTGCTAAACGATTACAATCTCCTTCTATGTAGTTGTCAAAACTATAATTAGGGTTAAGATTTGAGTAGCGAGAACCCTCATCTAGTGACGGCATTTCAAATGGATTAGTCATCTCAGGTTGTCTCTGAGCATTTTTATCCCACTTATTGGTCTTTTGGTTTTGATTAGGAAGCGTAACCATGTAAGGTTGGTTTTGCACGCTACCACTGTCAACAATCACAGAATATTCTAACTTACCCTCTGGGCCTAATTGGTGGAGAACACATTCCCGCAGCACGTGAACATAATGCTCTTCTAGGTATTCATAAAAGAATTGACTTGGCACTTGAATGGTAAGTGTAGTTCCTTTGAGTGCTAGTGGTCTGATGGGTTCAAACCACGTTTTAAATGGTTGGTCACCTACTTGATTCTTAACGAACTCAAGACAGTCTTCCCATACGGACATTTCACTCTTTACCATTAACTTTTAAATCCTTAGGCTTAACTAATTTTGTTTGAGGGGGAACAAAAATGACAAAAATAACCTGAACTTGAAAGCTAAGTAGATACCTTAAATTGTTTTGTTTTCCCCAAAACGAACCCCCTTATCCACAGAGAAAATGTGGATAACTCAGTATAAATATCATTCTAACCGCAGAAACAAAGATTTGGCTTAGACTGATAATAATCATCATGGAAGGAGTAGAATTCTTCTAAATTCGCCTTCGAAACTAATTCACTATGGATAACACTTTATTCACTGATTTCGAAAAGCATTCAGCCGCAGCTTGGAAAGAGAAAATCATCACCGATTTAAGAGGCAAATCGTATGACTTGCTGGAATGGGAGAGCCAAGGAATGAAAGGAAAGCCCTTTTATACTTCGGAAGATCTCGCTGAAGGAGTAGCTGATTATAAAAATCAACATCCATCTCCTGAAAAGTTTGGGGCCAGAAACTGGACTAACTACCAACTTATTAATGCAGCAGATGAAGAGGCGAACAAAAAGGCACTAGTATCCCTAAACGCAGGGGCAAGTGGTTTGCTTTTTCAGCTCGATGTAATTCCAAACTTCTCTATTCTTCTAAAGGGTATTAAACCAGAGTTTTGCCATATCTCCGTTCTATGGAAGGGCACTAACACTTCTGCTTTCCTAAAAGCATATCAGGAGCACCTGTTATCAATAAATACCAATTTAAGTGAAGTACATGGCTTTATCAGATCGGAGGGTCAGGGCATACAAGATACCCTTCCGAACTTCAGAGGCTTGGTATTGTCTGCAGATGATGAAAATTGGACATCTCAATTAGAAGACGCAATTAACAATAGTTCGAATACTGAATTAGTTTTCAAACAGCTGTGCCTCACAAAAACCAGTACTAAAGATCATTTCTATGAGATTGCAGCCCACAGAGCTTTAAGAGGAGCAATCGTTAAAACCGCGGCTAAACATGGCGTTTCAATAGCCAACAATGAAGTAGAAATTGTCAGTTTCACACCAGATTGGAAAGGAGATAGAAAAGATATTCACAATGCCATTTTAGAGGCGACTACTATGTCAATGGCTGCACTAGCTGGCGGAACTGATGGCATAGTCATTCATCCGTTTTCTGAGATTTTTAAGAAAGATGAAGCTGCTGCTGAGCGCATTGCTAGAAACATTCCGACTATGCTTAAGGAGGAATCTTATTTCGACAAGCAGGTAGATCCTGCAGCTGGCTCCTATTATATAGAAACCTTAACCAAAGGCTTAGAAAATAAAATCCTTAAGGGAAAAGGGCTTACCATAACTCCATCTAAGGCTGAAACCATCCAATCGGAGTGGGCCACAGCGGAAGGAATTGAAGTACCCGTTTCAATGAATGGCCAGGCAAAAGACTTAGAGCATCTGGGTTTTGTAGCCGGTTTACCACCGTATTTAAGGGGGCCATATAGCAGCATGTACACCATGCGTCCTTGGACAATTCGCCAATACGCAGGGTTTTCAACGGCAGAAGAATCGAATGCCTTTTATAGAAGAAACTTGGCTGCAGGTCAGAAAGGACTCTCTGTGGCATTTGATTTGGCCACACACAGAGGCTACGACTCTGATCACCCTCGGGTGGAGGGTGATGTAGGCAAAGCCGGTGTGGCCATAGACTCCATCTTGGATATGGAAGTGCTCTTTAAAGACATCCCTTTAGATAAGATGTCCGTTTCCATGACCATGAACGGAGCCGTGATTCCAATTATGGCTTTCTACATTGTGGCTGCGGAAGAGCAAGGTGTATCAAAAGATCAATTGAGCGGAACCATTCAAAATGATATTCTCAAGGAGTTTATGGTGAGAAACACCTATATCTATCCTCCTGCTCCATCCATGAGAATCATTGGAGACATCTTTGATTACACGGCTCAGCACATGCCAAAATTCAATTCAATTAGTATCTCTGGTTACCACATGCAAGAAGCCGGTGCAACTGCCGATATTGAATTGGCATACACACTAGCCGATGGACTAGAATACTTGAGAACTGGTATTGAAGCGGGATTAGATATAGACGCATTCGCTCCTCGACTATCCTTTTTCTGGGCAGTAGGGATGAACCACTTTATGGAGATTGCTAAAATGAGAGCAGGTAGATTGCTTTGGGCTAAGATTGTGAAGCAATTCAATCCTAAAAACCCTAAGTCGATGGCCTTGAGAACTCATTGCCAGACTTCAGGATGGAGCCTAACAGAGCAAGACCCTTTTAACAACGTAACCAGAACATGTGTAGAAGCTATGGGCGCAGTGCTCGGTCATACGCAGTCTTTACATACCAATGCGCTAGATGAAGCCATTGCATTGCCTACCGATTTCTCTGCTAAAATTGCTCGAAACACTCAAATGTATCTGCAAGAAGAGACAGGCATAACGAGAGTAATTGACCCTTGGGGAGGTTCTCATTATGTAGAATATCTCACAGACCAATTGGTGAAAAAAGCATGGGCTCTAATTCAAGAGGTTGAAGAAATGGGTGGAATGGCCAAAGCCATTGAAGCGGGTCTACCTAAAATGAAAATTGAAGAGGCTGCAGCGAGAAAGCAGGCCAGAATTGACTCAGGAAAAGACACGATTGTTGGCGTCAATAAATATCAGGTCCAAGAAAAAACTGAGATTGAATTGTTAGAAGTTGACAATACCGCTGTAAGAACTTCTCAACTAGAAAGACTGGCAAAACTCAAATCGGAAAGAGATAATGAAAAAGTCAAGACTTCTCTAGCTGCATTGAAAACATGTGCCGAAACAGGTGACGGTAACCTATTGGAATTAGCTGTACGAGCTGCGAGAGATCGTGCCTCACTCGGAGAAATCTCAGATGCCATGGAAGCTGTATTTGGCAGACATAAAGCAGTAACACAAACCATTTCTGGTGTATATTCAAGCGAAGTGAAAGAAAACGAGGACTTTATCAAAGCTAGAGCATTAGCGGATCAATTTGCGGAATTAGATGGCCGCAGACCAAGGATCATGATTGCTAAAATGGGGCAAGACGGTCATGATCGTGGTGCGAAAGTAATTGCTACCAGTTTTGCTGATTTAGGTTTTGATGTAGACATAGGGCCTTTATTCCAAACCCCAGAAGAAACAGCTATGCAAGCGGCTGAAAATGATGTGCACATGATTGGAGCATCTAGCTTAGCAGCTGGTCATAAAACGCTAATCCCACAGCTCATTGCTGAGTTAAAGAAGATTGGAAGAGAAGACATCATGGTAATTGCAGGGGGCGTAATACCGCCATCTGACTATGACTTCTTGAAAAAAGCTGGCGTCTCTTTTGTTTTTGGTCCAGGGACTGTAATTGCCAAGGCGGCACAGAATATTCTGGAAGATTTAATAGCAGACTTTAGTTAGTCTGCTTTTTTGTTGGTCATAGCAATCTTAAAGAAAACGAAAGCCAAAAGCCCGAAAAGCAAGAGCAGGCCTATCATAATGGCTAATCCTCTTGAACTACTGGAGTAAGTAGAGATTGAAAGAATCGAATACTTCAAAAATGTAAATGCAAATCCGGCAGCAAAGACCAGCGGCCAAATAACATTGATCGTTAAATAAGGCTTGAATTTTTCCATAGTGTTTATTTACCTTACTAAGCTATGAGATTAATTGATAAACTCGCTTGGATTGAAATTGTGGATGGCAAGATTCTTACAGCCCGCTCTGCAAACAAAGACAAGTTCTATATTCCCGGAGGAAAGCGAGAAAACGGTGAAAGCGATGAGCAAGCATTGATTCGTGAGATCCGAGAAGAATTATCAGTCGAGATTGATCTCAATACCATCAAATACTTCGGCACATTTGAGGCCCAAGCCCATGGGCACGACCCGAATGTGATGGTGAAAATGACTTGCTATTTTGCCAAGTACACAGGCCAGATTAAAGCCGATTCTGAGATTGCAGAGGTGGCTTGGCTCAACTATAACGAATGGCCCCAGACCTCATTTGTAGACAAGCTTATTTTTGATGACTTGAATAAGAAAGGCCTTCTTATTTAAGAAATAATAGAAAGCCTTTCAGAGATTCATGTAAAACAGATTTATTTGTTGTGTCAACAGTTCACTACTGATAGACAATGGAGATTATTCAGGTAAAAAATTCAACGCAAGAAAGAGCATTTCTTGATGTAGCCCGCGAGGTCTACAAAAACGACTTGGTATGGGTGTGCCCGCTCGACCAAGAAGTGAACGCCATATTTAATCCAAAAGAGAATAGTTTCTTCAGCCATGGTTCCGCATCTAGATGGATTGTCAAAGATGGCAATAGACTTGTTGGCAGAATTGCCGCATTTATCAATGAACTCAAAGCCGAATATGAAGACCAAAGGATTGGTGGTATTGGCTTTTTTGAATCAATTGAGGATTATTCTGTAGCCACAACACTGTTTGAAACCGCCAAAGAATGGTTAACCAACCAAGGCGTTAATATGATTCACGGCCCCATCAATTTTGGTGAGAACGATTCATTTTGGGGACTCCTATTCGAAGGCTTTACACATCCTTCCAACGGAATGGTTTATAACCCACCATACTACCAAAAGTATTTTGAAGATTATGGCTTCAAAGTAAAGATGGAGCAGCTCACAAACCAGTTGGATATTCGTAACGGACTCAATCCTCGCTTTCAGAAAATTGCTAAATACGTTATCTCCAAAAGAAAAAATCTAACCCTTGAGCATCTGGACAAAAACAAGTTCGATCAGCAAGCTGAAGATTTTATGGAGATTTATAATGCCGCTTGGCAGGGGCACGAAAATTTCACGCCAATTAAGAAGGAATACATTTTCAGTGCTTTCAAGAAAATCAAACCATTTCACGATCCTCGCTTTATCTGGTTCGCCTATATAGATGGCAAACCTGCGTCTTTTGTAATGGTTTTACCCGATGTAAATCAGATTCTGAAACGCTTTAATGGTAAGCTCAACCTTTGGAACAAGCTTAGATTTCTCTACCTCGTTAAACGCAATGTGATGACGAGATTGAGAGTAGTGGTTATGGGAACGCATCCGAAATACCAGAATCTAGGCCTTGAATCTGTAGTAACTTACAAGTGTTTTGAGGGCACAGAAGGAAGTCAATATGTTGAAGGCGAGCTTTCTTGGGTAGGAGATTTCAATGACAAAATGATTGCCATTCATAAAGGCTTGGGTGCGGTACCTTCCAAAAAGCATATCACTTACAAGTTAGATCTTAGGTAAGGTCCTTCTTCACAAATAAGCGATCCATTTTCGGTGCAAATGCCTCAACGAGTGCCATAATAGCCACGGAGACATATTCTACAATTACAATTTCAATCCTATCGACATATTCTCCCGCCATGTAATTGAAGTAGGTGAGGAAAATGAGATAGGACCATAAGAAAGGAAACCTAATTTTTGAGAAAACGCTTACGGCCAACAGTGGTATCACATACCAGGGGTGAACCGTTGTAGCAAACAGTAAATACAAGGTCCAAACCCAAACCATCATTTGAGGACATTCCTTTTTCTTACCAATGAAAGAATACAGTAAAATAGAGCCCAATGCAGCAAACATCATCCACCTGCCTGACTTCGCAATAATGTTATGCCCCTCCACTTCAAAGCCATACCAACGGGCCAAATAGTAAGCACTTCCATTGAACTCGAATTTCTGGAAATACAGTTCCATACTGTCTTGAATAGCCCAAATGTGAGCCGTATTAATTAATGGAAAAAATGTAATGGCAAGCACGAGTACCACAATAGAGCCATAGATCACGGTCTTTTTAAATCCTATCTTTCTTAACAGAAGGGGAAGGAAAATAAGAGGTAAAAACTTTGTCGCTACCGATAGCCCAAAGAAAGCAGCTGAAGTATTCAGTCTACCCTGCTCATAACTCCAAATAGCTCTCAATAGGAAATAAATCATGATGCCCTCAAAATGGAGGTTGCCTGTTAACTCTAGAATAACCAGGGGATTCAAAGCATAGAAAAGACCGTAAACCTGTGGTAATTGATAGTGTCGTAATAGCTTTCTAATCATGGAGATATTCCCAAACTCGAAGACCAAAATGATCACTCTCAGAATGATAATCGACCAAGTGATTGAACCCGGAGAAATCAACACAGAAAGGAAAAAGAAGAGCTGATTGAATGGTGGGTAAACTGAGAAGTATGCTTGGGAATTCAGCATCTTAAACAAAGAACCATCAATTCCATTCAAGCCTTTATCGAGGAAATAAGCAGGCAAGTGTTTATAAGGATCTTCCAGATTAAAGAGGAGTCTGCCATCCCAAATGAAGCGGTAAACATCATCTGACAGCTTGGGTATACTGGCGATAATCAATAAGCGTAAAAGTATACCCCAATAATAACCCAGATCAGCATCTGCTTCGTCAGTTTGTCTGATGATAATAACTATGGAAGCGAAGATGAGCGTGAAAGCACCAAAGAGAAGCCAAGTATCTTCTCGACTTACAAAATAAGCTAAATAAACCACTAGTCCAGCGCTCAAAATATAAGCTAAACTGACCAATGGAGACGTTTTTCTAAGCATTTCTAGTGTGCTGGACGGTATAGTAAAATACCAATAAAAAGCCCAAACTCAAGAGTAAATGAAAAGGTAAAAGTGCGAAATCTTGAAAATAGAAAGCCAAAACTAAGCCGGCTATAAAATAGAGACTCAAGAATCCCTCAAGAGCTGTTAGTGGATTGATCTTCTTCTTGAAATAGATGTTCCCTTTCCAAGAATCCTTTTTGTCCGTTATGTTGAATTTTGGAGTTCTAATAAAAGGACTCTTCTTCCCTATTAGGCCTTCAAATACAGCAACGGCATTGTGCACGCTTAAGCCCAAGAAAACAGAAAGAAGCATAAACATCTGAGGAACAAATTCTTTTAAGGTCTTCCAAAAGCCCTCTTTCTTTTCTCTAAATCCATTCCAATAAAAGATAATCAGAAAGACGTAGCCCATTAAGAACATCATGGAAATGTCCATTAAGGTATGCCACCCAGTAGATAAATTTCGAATGAAAAGCACCGGTACACTTAAAAAGGCAGTGATTACAATACAGATAAATACGGCAGAATTTAATAGGTGGAAAGTTGCTTGAAACTTGGTTGCTATTGGCAGCTTAGCTTTTAACACTTTTGGTAAGAGTTTTTTACTTGTTTCTGCCGCTCCTTTTGTCCAGCGGTATTGTTGGGATTTAATTGCGCCCATGGCGGCAGGTAATTCTGCTGGAGCTACTATATCAGGAGTATAAAATATCTGCCATCCGTTCAACTGAGCTCTATAACTCAAGTCAAGATCTTCGGTAAGTGTATCGGCTTTCCAGCCACCTGCATCTTCTATACAGGACTTACGCCAAACACCGGCAGTCCCGTTGAAATTCAAGAAGTGACCACCCTGTGATCGGCCATTTTGTTCCACAAAGAAATGCGTGTTCAAACCAAAGGCCTGAAGTTTAGTGAGCATTGAATATTTTTCATTGATGTGCCCCCAACGTGTTTGCACCACCCCAATTTTTTCGTTCTGATGAAAATGAGGGACGGTATGCTTTAGGAAATCGGGTTCAGGAACAAAATCAGCATCGAAAATGGCTACGAATTCACCTTTGGCTATGCTTAATCCGTATTGAAGCGCTCCCGCTTTATAACCTTTTCTATCCGTTCTTCTTATTTGGTGAATATCGAGTCCTTTACTTTGCCACTCTTTTACCTTTTTTGAAATCAACTCTACGGTTTCGTCATTCGAATCATCTAAAACCTGTATCTCCAACTTCTCTTTTGGCCAATTGAATTTAGCTG
Source organism: Roseivirga sp. (assembly GCA_965661455.1). GTDB lineage: Bacteria > Bacteroidota > Bacteroidia > Cytophagales > Cyclobacteriaceae > Roseivirga. The sequence goes on along the minus strand of CBFIDV010000002.1, from coordinate 50,601 downwards.
CGGCATCAATTAACCTTTCTACTACATACAGCTCGTTGTAAACTGGTAATTGAATGGTTACTTGAGGGTACTCATAAGTATCGTCAATAGTGGCAGAAGTTGGAATCGTCTTATGCTTTCTAGCCTTTCTGTAGATATAAACAAGGTTCAGTTGAGAAAGGCTATAAAGGAAAATGAAGGACAATGCCCCAGTGTATAAAGAAAGTACGAGTAGTTCTAGCCAATACATTTAGAGGTACTTAAATATGGTAAAAAGTATTTTATAACCCGCCATCACGGCACCCTTAATCGTGCCAGACACCTTGCTAACACCTATCCTTCGCTTATAGTTTACTGGCACCTCAGTAGTTCTGTATTTAAGCTTAGCTGCTTTCACCTGCATCTCAACAGTCCAGCCATAAGTGGTGTCTTGCATATCCATTTCTAAAAGCTTATTAAAGCTTATAGCTCGAAAAGGTCCCAAATCGGTAAACTCAACACGATAGAATAATTTGAGCAGGTTTGTAGCTAACCAATTGCCAAAAACTTGAGGAAATGTCATAGACCCATTGTCTCTATTTCCTAAGGCCCTGCTACCGATTACGAGATCTACATTGCCTGTCAAAATAGGCTCTACAACATCAGGTAGTTGCTCTGGATAGTCACTATAATCACCATCTAGAAAAACCAAAATATCTGTTTGCCCTTTTTGCTTCAGGTAATCAATGCCTTTAAGACATGCGAAACCATAACCGGGTCTCATCTCATCTATTACGGTTGCACCAGCCATCTCGGCCACCGATCGCGTCTTGTCAGATGAGTTGTTATTCACCACCACAACCTCATTGACCACATCTTTGGGGATATCAGCAATAACCTTCGCGATGGACTTCTCCTCGTTATAGGCTGGAATTACTATGTCAATTTTGGGTTTACGCATGAATTTAAGGGCACAAAAGTATAAATAATGCCCAAGGTAAAGGTCTTGCATAATAGATTAGTTCCCAATACTACATTTCAGTGAACTAATTAACAGATAGAACACATTTAGGATTATCAGAGTTAATGACATGAAGAGCATTTTAACGGGAACTCTATCAAAGGAATATTAGTTATATGTATGTACATATATGATTGAGAAAGGAATACATTATGAAAACGATAGTACACAAATCAGATAGCAGAGGATCTGCGAACCATGGTTGGTTGAATAGCCGACACACATTTAGTTTCGCAGGCTACTACAATCCTGAGCGCGTTAACTTTGGTGCCCTACGTGTATTAAATGACGATCAGGTAGCTGGAGGGCAAGGCTTTGGAACGCATCCGCACGATAATATGGAGATTGTGTCTATTCCAATACAAGGTGACTTGGAGCACAAAGATTCTACGGGGAGAAATGAGATAATTAAACAAGGTGATGTTCAAATTATGTCTGCCGGAACGGGTATTAGACATTCAGAATTCAACCATAACAAAGATGAAGAAGTACATTTCTTGCAAATTTGGGTATTCCCAAAAGAAAGAGGAATAGAACCAAAATACGGTCAAAAAACATTCCTTCCAGAAGATAGAATGAACAAATGGCAAACTGTGGTTTCTCCAAATGAAGAAGGTGCTCTTTGGATTAATCAAGATGCCACATTTAGCTTAGCCAATTTAGATGCTGGTGCATCATTAGAATATCAGGTGAAACACCCTGGCAATGGCGTTTATTTCTTTGTTCTAAATGGAGAATTAGAAGCTGCTGGCGAAAAACTAGACTCACGTGATGCAGTGGGCATTACAGACACTGTTAGCTTTAAAGTAAAAGCAAGCTCTTATGCGGAAGTCTTGGCAATAGAAGTTCCGATGGAGTTCTAGCAAGAGAAGCTAGGAATTAGAATTAAGAAGTTAGTAGGACCTCTTCCAGTGATTGGAAGAGGTTTTTTATTACCGCTCCTCCTGATATGTCATTCCCGTGTAGGTGGGAATCCCCTTTATTCGACAGCACGTCATCCTAGATTTATTTCAGGATCTCTCACCAATAAGATGCTGAAACTAGTTCAGCATGACGTAGAAAATAGACTAGGCATGCCTATCTTCGCGGCATGAATACGGACTACAACCTTAAGGAGATCACATTAGCGGCTTTTGAAGAATTCATTATAACAGATGAAAAACTAGCAGAAGCTAAACCTGCAGCCGACAAATGGTCTTCTAAAGAAATTCTTGGTCACCTGATTGACTCTGCGGTTATTAATCATCAACGCTTTGTAAGAGCCCAATCTACTGACTACTTAGTTGGGGAAGGGTATGATCAAGAAAAGTGGGTCGAACTTCAAGAATACCATCAGCAAAACTGGCAAGACCTATTGATCCTTTGGAGACAGCTCAACTTGCACTTAGCTAATCTTATGTATGTGACTTCTGAAGATGCAAGGTTCAAAAAGCGTCTTCACCATAACTTAGATGAGATTGCCTTCTACCATGTGCAAAAAACAGAACCCACGACCTTAGACTACTTCATGCAGGATTATGTGGTGCATCTTAAACACCATTTGGGTCAGATAAGAGAGATTATTTCGAATGATTGATCCCCCAGAGGGTGTCTACTTTAAACTGTAGATTCCCGTTTACACGGGAATGACATTGTATTAAGATTGTACTTTAAAACTATCATTCCCAATAATGATTGGTGGCAAGTCTGTTCTAGCTTCCTCTGGCCCATTCTCTAATTTGAGAACACCTCTAGGACAAACTGCCGAACAGATTCCACAACCCACACAACTGGCCCTTACAATATTTTGCCCCTTCTGTGCATAGGCTCTTACGTCAATTCCTTGTTCGCAATAAGTAGAGCAGTTTCCACAAGAGATGCATTGCCCGCCATTGGTTGTAATTCTAAACCTTGATTTGAAACGTTGAATGATCCCCATATAACCTGCCATTGGACAACCAAAGCGACACCAAACTCTATTTCCTAACATCGGGTAAAAACCTACCCCTATTACACCAGAAAATGCTGCTCCAATTAGGAAGCCATAAGGCTTTTGAAAGTTGTTATAGATATTCAGCCCAAAGACCTCTCCTGTATTCCAGAAGTAGCCGTAAACTGTGGCGGCTGTCATCACAAAAACGAAAATCATCACACCATGAATTAACCAGCGTTCTAGCTTCCAGGCACTTAATTTCTTAGAAGAAAGATGACGAAATGGATCACCTGCAGTTTCGGCTAAACCTCCACAACCGCAAATCCATGAGCAGTACCACCTCTTACCCACAAAATAGGTTACCACGGGTGTCACCACCAGAAACATGGCAATGCCAATTATCAGAAACAGGATACCTATGGGTTGATATGCCTCTTGACGGAATGCGTCTTGCTGCCAATCGTGGAAGAAGTCGTAATCTAAAGGCCAGATGTTCTTGATATCTGTATTGTAGTAGCCTAAGTATTCGCCTGAAGAGGTTGTAACATCATTGTAATTTAGCCCAGCTAGAATCTCTGGGATAAAATAGGCGAACACCGCCTGAGCGATCATTACCGAAATAGTTCTCAGAATCTGGTAACGATTATGCCTGTACTTGAATAGGAACTTAATACCTAAGGAGACTATAGCAAGCGTGTAGAGGGTTCCGTAAACAAACCATTGTGAGGCAGGCTGACCTTTAAAAAACATACTCAATGGGTCGAAGAAAGCAACTAAACCTTCATTTCCTGTTGATTTGAAACCGATGTATTCAGGATACCAATATAGCAACACGTAGAAGCCAGTAAGTACGATGCCAACCATCCAGCCTAGCACTCCTCTGTTGGTTAAACTTTTGAACCAGACGCCATTATTTTTGATGCCCTCTGGTTGTTTCTTGTATAATCGGTAAGAATAAATAAATACGCCTACCAAAATGGAAAGTAGCGCTGCAGCTAAGCCAATAGATTTTGGAATAGGAAGATTCCTCCAAGCCAAAAACAAAGTCAAAAGGCCAATTCCTGCCAGTGCCAAACCAAGTTTTTGGATTACGTCTGTATCCTTTGGTTCGGGGTTAGCAATAGATAAACTTGGATCTAGGGTAGACATTTCTGTTTCGTTTTTGATTAGGATACTAGTTCAAGGATGCGCTTCCAGCTTTTCTTCTTTAAGCTAATATTGGTCCCGTTTTCTTGATTGAATTTATTGATGATCTCAGGTTCGTAGGCTTTGTACAATTCTGGATCGAAGTTGGCGTCTTTGAGGTGCTCAAGTACATACTCGACACTTCGTTCTTGATCGAACCACTTATCGAATGCGTGATGACGCAGTCTAAAGCCAAAGTTATTCACCCCTAATAGCTTCCCTGAATCTTTATCCCAACGCAGTCTTACTGACACTTTACCGCTTTCATGCTCCCAATAGAAGTCATTCTCGTTTTCTTTTGGCTCGGCCCAAACCCAACCATAGGTTTGATACTCAATATCGAAGAACTTTGCCGAGTTGAACCAATGACCTGGATTGTACTTAGTCTCCTTTCCTGTAAGCGTAGCGCCCAAAGCTTCTCCCATCATTCGGCCTGTATACCACACTTGTTCAAGGGATCTTCGCTCACCATTTGGCACTTTAAATTCAGCACAATCACCTGCCGCATAGACATCCGTAACATTCGTTTTTAAATAAGGATCTACTAAAATGCCTCTATTCGTCTCAATTCCAGAACCATCTAGAAAACTGATATTTGGAGAGACCCCGGCTGTTAGCCCAACAAACTGACACGGGATTTCTTCTCCATCTCCGGTGATAACAGCCCTAGCTCGGCCATTTTCATCAGGCAAAATTTCTTTCAATTCAGCCCCTAGTCTTAAATCTACATGATGCTCTCTGATGTGACGATTTATCATTTCGGACTCACCTTTTGGCAAGACGTTATTCCAAAAGCTCGCTTCTCTTACCAAGAAAGTAACAGGAATATTTCGACTCAAAAGCATCTCGGCCATTTCAATTCCAATCAGGCCTCCTCCAACAATTACAGCTCTTGAAATGTCTTTTGTATTGGCCTCCATGGACTCTAAGTCTTGGTAACTGTATAATCCTTGTACTGCTTTTAAATCTTGGCCTGGCCATCCAAATTTATTAGGCTTAGAACCAGTAGCAAGAACCAGCTTATCGTAAGTCATACTTTCGCCACCGGTAAAAGTCAATTGCTTATTCCCAGCATCAATCTTCTCTACAAAAGTGCGCTTTAATTCTATTCTATTCTTTTCCCAAAACCAGTCCTCGTAAGGTTTGGTATGCTCATACTTCATATGACCCATGTAGATATACATGAGTGCAGTTCGCGAGAAAAAGTGATCGGTTTCTGCAGAAATAACCGTGATGCGATCATCACTTCTCTTTCTAACATGTCTGGCGGTGGTTATACCTGAAATACCATTACCGATAATTACAATGTGTTGCATGGCAAGACTTAAATACAAAAAATGGCCCGATGGGTTCCATGACCTCCATTAAAAATAGATTAAAATATCAACTATAGGGGTTAAGGCTTGTTCTTATTCTCAAAGAACTTGAAGAAACATGCAACCTTTCCTGTTCGCACCTATCTTTAGCACAGTTAATAAGAAGAGAGATGAAAAATTCAAATATCAGTTTACGTCCACTATTCATGGCCTTTGCCTTCATGATGATGGCAAGTGTAGCCTTTAGCCAAGATCGGGAGAACGTTGACGTTTCTAGCTTCAATGCATTAAGAGTAAGCAGTGCCTTTGTTGTAGAGATTAGTGTTGGTAGCACCGAATCATTAGAGATAGAAATAGACGATAGGTTCCGCGATGATTTAATTGCCGAGGTACGAGGAGGCACTTTGGTTATTGGCTTAGAAGATAGAAGATCGAGAAGAATGAGAGAATCTCCTAAGGCTTACATCACCGTTAAAAGTTTGGAAGAAATCAATATTAGCGGAGCAGTTACCCTAAAAACCTTCGATATTCTTAAAGGCGATAGAATGGATCTTAAAATGTCTGGCGCTTCTGTGGTAAATATGGAAGTAGAAGTAGACGAACTATTTATAGATGCATCCGGAGCATGTGTAATTAACATGGAAGGTATGGCGAAAGAACAACGACTAAAGAGCTCTGGAGCAACAACCTATAGAGCCTATGACCTTGAAAGTGAATTTGCCGATATACGTGTAAATGGAGCCGGTTCTGCCAGAGTTTCAGTATCTGACGAGTTAGATGCGAGAGCTTCAGGAGCATCGAGTATTCGCTACAGAGGCAACCCGAGAGTAAATAGCGATACATCTGGGGCTAGCTCAGTAAGAAAAGGATAAAACTCAATAACTGAATATAATCATGACAGATTATACCCTTGTTTGAAACTCAATCTTGTTTTAGCCAAGGGACCTTTTTTAAAGAAAGTTTGAGGCTTTTAGATAGTTAAACCAGTCAGGTCTTAAAGACCTGACTGGTTTATTTTTTAAAGAAAGAATCAACTAAATCATGAGCCGCCTTCAGCGCATGCACCTCTCCTTCTTCCACTGATTTAAGTAATTCAGGAAGTTTAGCCTTAGTATCTTTAGACTGATAAAAGCCCCCTTCTAGCAACAGCTGAATGTTTGATTTGAACCAGCTCACTTGCTGTGCCTTTCGGTTTAAATCGAAGTGACCGTTTCCTTTTAATTTCCCCTGATAATCTAGAATCATCTGCCAAACCTCTTCTAAACCTGCTTTCTGTAATGAAGAACAAGTCTTGACTTGTGGCAGCCAACCAGAAGCCTCCATGGGGAACAGATGCAATGCCGATTGGTATTCCGTCTTGGCACGCTTAGCTGGCATCATACTATCACCGTCTGCCTTGTTTATCACCAAAGCGTGGGCCATCTCCATTATCCCCTTCTTAATGCCTTGAAGCTCGTCACCAGCGCCTGCAAGCATCAGCAGCAAGAAGAAATCTACCATTCCGTGGACCAATGTTTCGGACTGACCAACACCTACAGTTTCCACAATAATCACATCGAACCCTGCAGCCTCGCATAACAGCATTACTTCTCGGGTTTTATAACCGACTCCACCTAAGGCACTTCCAGAAGCAGATGGACGAATAAAGGCATTTGGGTTTCGCGCAAGTTCCTCCATCCGGGTCTTATCTCCCAGTATACTTCCTTTAGTTTTCTGGCTACTTGGATCTATAGTCAGTACGGCAAGCTTCTTTCCTTTCTCGGTTATTAATTCTCCAAAAGACTCTATAAAGGTGCTTTTTCCTACACCAGGAACACCCGTAATTCCAATTCGTAGTGAGTTGCCCGTAGCAGGCAGAATAGCCTGCAAAAGCCCATCGGCTTTGGCAATATCCTGTGGTCTTTGACTTTCACAAAGTGTAATGGCACGGCTTAGAATAATTCGGTCTCCGGCTAATACTCCTTCTTTTAATTCATCAACGGTTAATTGCTTGCGCTTCATTGTTGCCAATCTAAGCATAAATCATTTGTTGGCTAAGTGGTTTTTTTGTGAATGACATGGAATTCTTTTCGAATGAAAACAATTGATAAATCAGATAGTCATCATCATATTGAAACTAGTGAAGCGCATCGCAAAAGTCTTTTTGGTAGTGTTACTTGTTGCGGCTGGGATATTTATTTTCATGCGCGAACGAGGGATATATACATTTTGGCATAACAAGGTCGAAAGAGTATCGAGCAGTATTGGGCAGCAGGTCATGAATACAGAAACGCCTATGATTATAGACGCCAGAACTCCAGAAGAGTTTGAGGTGAGCCATATTGAAAATGCGGTGTTATACACTGAAAAGGTGCTTGATAATATCGATGAAAACCAAGCGCTGATGATTTACTGCACAGTTGGTGTTCGGTCAAACTCTTTGGCAAATGAGCTCTCCAAAAAAGGCTTTAAGCATGTATATGAGCTCAAAACTGGTATACTAGGTTGGAAAAACGAATCATTCCCCGTAGTGAATCAAGAAAATGAATTGACGGAAGATGTTCATGTGTACAATGCGTTTTTCAGTAGATTCTTAAAGCAAGGAAAAGCCGTTTATTAATGAAATCCAAACTGATCATATTCGTTAAAAACCCCGAGTTAGGAAAAGCTAAAACACGACTTGCTGCTACCATTGGAGACAAAGCAGCACTTGCCATATATCAGCTACTATTGGAGAAAACAGCTCAAATCACCCAAGATTTAGCGGTTGATAAAGTGGTCTACTACGATCGGTTTGTAGATAAGAAAGACATTTGGCCAAACGATAAGTTCAGTAAAGACTTACAGAAAGATGGGCATTTGGGCATAAAAATGGAGACGGCCTTTTATCAAGCATTTCAAGAAGGCTACGATAAAGTCTGCATCATTGGTAGCGACTGCTACGACTTGAGTGCAGAAAATTTACGACTCGCCTTTAACACCCTAGATAATGATGATGCTGTGATTGGTCCTGCAGAAGATGGAGGCTACTATCTGCTCGGACTATCGGGTTTTTATCCCGATTTCTTTAAAGACAAAACATGGAGCACAGATACTGTGGGAAGCGACACGATTAAAGACTTTGAAAAATTAGGATTGAGCTTCTCAGAACTTCCTGTACTTAGCGATGTTGATGTAGCAGAAGATCTTGGACCTTGGGCCAACCAAGTGCTCGAAGCAAACGAATAATCTCATGAAGAAATTTACCTTACTCGCTTTAGTATTTATATTATTCGCCTGCACAGAAGAGGCTGGTATAGAAGAAACTCCTTATGCTAATTCAGAATTCTTAGATCATGATTGGGCCATGAATTCATTGTGGGAAGATGGACAAGCCGAGGTTGCCCATTATGATGCTGAGATGGTGATTTATAATCAAGTGAGGCGTTTCGATAATGTCTTTATAACAGTGAAAGAAGAATTCAATGAAGCCTTTAATGTGAAAACAGACGACTATGCTAGAGATGATTTATTCAGTGTAATGAAAGTCAACAAGTTCCTTAGACTAGAAACTGAAAACTATCCTTATCACTTTTTAACCAGTCTCTTCTTCAAGCGAGAACAACCGGAGCAGCTCTACAAAATGACACATACCGCCCAAGAATGGTGTGGCAATACCTTCAAGCAATTTGAATTAACACCAGAAGGCTATGACTATGACTACAACAGCTATTTCGATGGTTATGGTGACGGCTTCCGAACTGTTGAAGGCAACGATATGCTTTTTGAAGACCAGCTATCTTATGCCTTGAGAGCCATTAAATTCGAAGATGGGCTCACCTTCAATAAAAAAGTTGTGGATAGTCAAATCAATACAAAAACACGGGTACCGAATATCTACAATGCGAGTTTCAGAGTAAATGATCAAGATAGTGTTTGGCGAGTCGATGTTGCTTTAGATACGGAGAAGTCAAACGCGTATACGTTTGAAAAGGCTTACCCTCACCTAATGCAAAGCCAAGAAACCTGGTACGGCTATAATCTGAAATTGAATAGGGTGAGTAGGTATCAGTATTGGAGGTAATTAGATATTTTTATCCCGAGCCTGCCGAGGGAACTGCAGATGTTTCGGCAAGCTCAACATGAAAACAACAATACTATGTCAAAACTTACTATAACAGACCTTTGGATCTACCCCATTAAATCCATCGGAGGCATTCAACTTACCAGTTCAAAAGTTGAGCATCGTGGCTTGCAATATGACAGGCGCTGGGTTCTTGCTGACCTGAACGGCATGTTCATTTCACAAAGGGAATTTCCAGAGCTGGCCTTACTCCAACCCTCTATTGAAGGAGACACTATCACTATTCAACACAAACAAAAAGATCTAGCCCCACTCACTTTTAGCACAAAGGAGCCCGACTCCAATCCCATTAACGTAACCGTCTGGGATGATACCATGCCAGCAAAGCCCGTATCAGAAAAAGCAAGTCAATGGTTCAGCGATTACATAGGTAAACCTGCCCAACTGCTTTACATGCATAATGACAGCATTCGTCAAGCAGACCAGCGCTATGCCATTAACGAAAGTGATAAAGTGAGTTTTGCTGATGGTTACCCTATACTAATAATCAGCGAAGAGTCATTGGAGCAGCTGAATAGCTTAGCAAGCGAGGAAGTTCCTATGGGTAGGTTTCGTGCGAACGTTATTGTAAAGGGAGGAGAAGCTCATATTGAAGATCGGGTAAAAAGATTGAAAGTGGGCGAAACGGAGTGGCATGGCGTTAAACCGTGCGCCCGTTGTGTGATGACCACCATAGACTTAGATACAGCGCAAAAAAGAAGAGAACCACTCCTAACCCTTTCGAAATACAGAAGAGTAAAAAGCAAAATTCTATTCGGTGAGAATTTCATACCTATGTCTGAAGGACAGGTAGAAGTTGGACAAGAACTCAGCATTGACCTCTGGAAAGAACCCGCTATAAAACAAGGTTCAATTTCTATAAAGGAATGAATGCATGAGCTTAAACTTTAAATGAAAAGGCCTTAGCCAAAGACTAGATCATTCTTTACAATCAAAGTAAAAAGTACCTTATGCAGAACCTGTCTGCGGATGGCAGGTCCAGAATAACGATCATGATCTGTAACCCAAGTCACTAAGCTAGCTTTTCAGTAAACATTATTCCTTCAACATTCATTATTCAATTGTACATTTGCGCCAATGGCAAACCTATACGTTAAAGCCCTACATATAATCTTTATTGTTACCTGGTTTGCAGGGCTTTTTTACATTGTAAGGCTCTTTATCTATCAAACGGAGGCTTTACTCAAACCTGAGCCAGACAAAACCATCTTAAGCGATCAGCTGAAGATTATGGCCAATCGTTTGTGGACCATCATTACATGGCCATCGGCCATTATTACGCTAATTCTGGGAAGCATCATGATTTATGAATATCCTGGAATGCTGGAATTACCCTTTATGCATGTAAAACTCAGCTTTGTTTTACTGCTATATGTCTATCATTTCTATTGCCACAAAATCTACAAACAACTCCAAAATGGGGTTGCAAAATTTAGTTCTAATCAACTGAGAATTATTAATGAAGTAGCCACACTCATTCTTATTTCAGTGGTTTTTCTCATTGTATTAAAAAATGAGTTGAACTGGCTTAAGGCAACTGGCGTATTCATTTTAGTGACCGTTGCTTTAATGATTGCTATAAAAATTTATAAAAGAATCAGAACAAAAAATGAAGAAGCTTAATCTGATATCAATACTTCTTGTTACACTAATTATTGCCTCTTGCGGTGGTAAAAGCACTTCTATACTACCAATTCTCGGGAGACAAGAGTATAAAGAAGTGAATGGCAAACTAGACACCATTTACCATACCGTCCCTGATTTCTCTTTTGTAGATCAGGACAGTACAGAAGTAACTGAAGACACCTTTAGTGATAAGATCTATGTAGCTGATTTCTTCTTTGGCACATGCCCAACCATATGCCCCGTAATGAAGCAGCAAATGCTCAGGGTTTATGATGCCTTTAAGGACAATCCTAAATTTGGTATCCTCTCGCACACCATAGATCCCGGACACGATACGGTAGCCTATCTCAAAGACTTCTCAGTTAAGCTAGGTGTGCCAGACAACAATACTTGGCATTTTGTAACTGGAGACAAAGATGACATCTATGAGATTGGAAGTGCTGCAGGTTATATGGTACCCGTAGGAGAAGATGCAGATGCCCCTGGAGGATATATTCACTCTGGCGCATTTATATTAGTAGACCAAGAGAGAAGAATTCGTGGCTTTTATGATGGTACCAAACCAATGGATGTAACAGCCTTAATCAATGACATTCCTAAACTTCTGGCTGAGTATGAATAACCGTTCAGGATTCAAGGTTCAAGGCTCAAGATTTCAAGTGTATCTGCTATTAGTGGTGGCTTTTGCCTTTACGCTTAGCTGTTCTTCTGAGCAGAGCGAGAATGCTAAAGTGCAGGAACGCTTGAGCATGACAGAGCTGCAGCAGTTCACTTCTGGAAAAAAAATATATAAGCAACGCTGCCAAAATTGCCATATGGAAGATGGTGAGGGATTGGGTAAGCTTATTCCTCCACTCAAGAACTCAAATTACCTACTCGAAAACTTACCTGAGGCTGTGAGAAGCATTAAATACGGATTAAAAGGTCCTATTATAGTGAATGGCAAGTCTTATAACCAACCCATGCCAGCCAATCCAAACCTGACCAATATTGAGATTTTAGAATTGATGATTTATATTACCAATGCTTGGGACAACCCAGGTGCCGAGATAGATCTCGGAGTTGTAGAATCAGTTTTCGAATAATCTAATAACATGAACGCGCGCCTTCTCCTCACGATGCTTTTGTTAGCGTCTGCGCTTAGCCTTAGTGCACAAAAGTATAAAGTAGATACGGTCTTTTATAATCAAACGGGAGAGGTTATAAAAGGCGAAGTGACTGAATACTCCACTTTTGAAATTCGCGCGGTAGACAAAAAAGGTCGAATTCAAGGTTCATCAATTCGATATACCAAAACAGGTAGGGTAGTAGAATTAACCTATTACAATAAAGGCGAAAAAAATGGCGAATATGAACGTTACAATCCATTAGGGAATGTAATGGTTTCAGGTGTCTTCGATAAAGATAAAAGAGTTGGGGCATGGGCTACTATGGATGTGAAAGGGAAAATCATTCAAGTGACTGACTACGGTGATAAAGGTGATCAAGAGCAAGTCTATGATACCTTCAGTTGGGCTGAAGACATGATTGACCTACCAGACTCATTAGCGAATAGACAAGTCTTTTTGAAAGTAGAAGAAAAACCAAGCTTCCCTGGTGGAAATAAAGAGTGGTCAATGTTTCTACGCGATAACTTGAACGATCCTGAAGAAGCAAAGAGAAATAAGTATAACGGTGCGGTTTATCTCACCTTTGCTGTGCTCAAAAACGGATTAGTGGCTAATCCTGTGGTTGTAGAGTCACCACATCCCTCTTTGACTAAAGAAGCATTGCGCGTATTACGAAAATCTCCAAACTGGAATCCTGGCACGAGTGACGGAGAACCTATAGATTCAGAAATGCAGATTAGAATTGTGTTTAGAACTAAGTAGAAATTAATTAAGCTCCTTTTTTGCCTTCTCAATTGAGTTAAAGATATCGTCTTTCACTTTGGTGACTTTCTCCATTTCGGCAGCAAAAAAGGCTTTTTGCTCTTCAACGGTGGTTTCTCCGTTCTTGTGGGGCGTAAAAGCAGAAGACCATCCTCTCATCCAAATCATCATACCTTGCTGAGCGTTTTCTAACTCCTTTGAGAGTTCCTCTAGTTCTGCCTTTGCAGCAGCATCGGTTTCAGTTTGTGCCTTAGCTTCTACTTGCTTCTTCAGACTCATTACCTCTCCAATTTTCGGCATGGCTGCATCGTGCATATCCATTACCTCATCAAAGGCCACTTGTTGATCGAAACTAGAACCGCAAGAAGATATCAAAACGGCTAAAACGAATAGAAGAGAAAGCTTTTTCATAGTCTAAAATTTACGGTGCAAAGGTACTCGCTAAAGAGAATTTACAAGTAACTATTGTCACATTTTAGTAGCTAGAATCTGCCAAACCTGCAAACACTCCATCTTCTAAAATATACATGAGCTTATCTGGGTTTTTAGCATTCAGCGTGAGCTTACCACGGATCTTTACTCGCTTAGTCGTGTACTTGATCTTTTCTTTCATAGATATTTCCATAACGGTTTCGGGACCGCCAGAACCACAAAAGAAGCACTCGCTAATTGGCAATGAGGATAGGATTAACTGTGTGGGTTTAAACATTCCTTCGAAAGGAATAATAAAGCCTTCCACTTCAACCATTTCGCCTTCAATGACTTGAATATTTTTGCTGAAGATGGGCACGAACAAATCGCCATACTCATCTTTTTGAATATCGTAACTGATATCGGCAAGGGTTTTCCATAGCTCACCACCTTTCATTTCAACCTCTTGTGCCTGAGTAACCAAACCACAAAGGGCCATAGCTACAACCAAAATTCCTTTTCTCACATCAATCATCTGCTAATACTTTAGATATATCTGTTCTATAAGCGTTGAATGCGGGAATTAATGAAGCCAAAATCCCCACACCTATTGCTATTAACATCACATATAATTCTTGGTTCACAAAAACCAGTCCCGTTACGCCAACTTCATCCGACTTCTCATACGAGCCTGCCAATACTTCGGTTAAGCCGTGGCCCAGAATGTAGCCCAAGATACCACCCAAAATGGTGATTATAATTCCCTCTAGAATAACATGAACAAAGAGTTTTGTTCTCGAAGCCCCCAAGGAACGCATAATCGCCAAATCATATTTTCTGTCCTTCAGTGCATTATAAAGTGAAATAAAAATACTCAGCCCGGAAATGATGATGATGATATAAGCGAAACTTTTGAGTAAGTCGACACCAATCCCGAGTAAGGAAAATAATCGTTGGGTCTCAAAAGCAGGTGAAGCAGCTTGCATATTGGTGCCACTGTTCACCATTCTTGGCATTTGCACTGCCCCCATTGGCGAGCGATATTTTACTAATAGCGAAGTGATCTCATCATCGGCATCACCTTCCGGCAATCCTGTTTTATAAGCCGAACCAAGTACTTTTTCATGGTCGTGTTCTTCACCTTCTTCATGCTCATGCTCTTCCTCATGGTCATGCACCGCCCAAACGCTTTCGATATTGGTAAGAATCAGATTGTCTAACACACTTCCGCTTGCCGACAAGGTCCCAACCACATGATATGACTTTTCATCATGGTCAATATTCGTGTCTGACATGCCGTGAGAGCCAAAAAACTCATCGCCTACCTGCATGCCTAAACCTTTAGCGACATTGCTTCCCAAAACCACATCTAAATTGTATGACCATAGCTCACCAGATGCTATTTCTCCTTCATACAAATTTACATAATCGTGATTGGTTCCCGCTATACGATATCCTTGGTAGCTATCTCCTAAGGCTAAAGGAATGGTGGACTTCACCAATCGGTTTCTCGTTAAAGACTTGGCTTCATCTAGCTTAATATTCCCCGTAGGAAAATCGATGTGGTACACATTAGCAAGAATGAGCTGCAAAGGGCTTCCCTTCGCCCCTACCACTAAATCAATACCTCTTTTATTCTTGCCTAAGCTTTCTTCCAACTGAGTACTCAATAGAATAAGTACCAGAATAATAGCAATGCCCAAACTCATTAATAGAATATTGAGCAGCGTGTTAAGCGGCTTATCTTTTAAGTAGTTCCAACTGAGTTTGATCAAATTCATGTCGTGGTCAGGTTTAGTTGGAGTTCAAATTCGTCTTTCACTCTTTGGTCATGCGTAGCAATCATCAATGAGGCATTATACTTCTCGGCTTGAGATTTGAGCAATTGAATTACCTTTTTTGCATTGGCATCATCCAAACTCGCTGTTGGTTCATCTGCCAAGATTATTCGTGGCCTATTCAATAAAGCTCTGGCAATGGTAACCCGTTGCTGTTCGCCTTGACTCAGAGATTTCACTTTAGATTTCGCTTTATGGCCTAAACCCAATTCTTCAAGTACTTCTATGGCTCTGCCTTTGTCTTGCGCTGTTCCAGAAAGGTATTGCGCTAACACCAGGTTATCTTCAACCGACAGGGCTGCAATTAAGTGTGGCTTTTGAAATATCAAGCCTACATTCTGACCTCTATACTTATCTCTTTGCTGATTATTCAACCCATATAGATCTGTATTACCAATTTGAATTGTACCTTCTGAAGGCGCCAGTAAACCTCCCAGTATATGCAGTAACGTAGTTTTGCCACTACCAGAAGAACCCAATACCAACAGGTGCTGACCTTCTTCCACTTCTAAATGTGGAATTGAGAGCACCTTTTGATCGGAATACCCAAAACTTAAACTGTCTACACTAATCATTAACTAAGGATTACGAACGAAATAAGACAAGGATGCGCAATTAAGAAAACCTCTCATCAAGTATTCAAAAACCTCATGGATTTTTATCCCGTTAACAATGCATCTGTGAAATTATAAGATGGCTATAACGCTATTTTTAATAGTTTTACGACTTATCCCATACTAAAGGTAGAACATGCTAGACTTCCTAAAGCGAAAAAAGAAAGCCGAACAGCCTAAACCCGTTAAGCGAGGGTTCTTCAGAGAGCTTGCCAACGATATTCTTTTTGCCCTCATGGCTGTAACATTGATCCGAATGTTCTTTGTTGAAGCATATGCCATTCCCACGGGGTCTATGGAAAACTCCATGCTTATTGGAGACCATTTGTTCGTGAGTAAGTTTCACTATGGGGCCCGTACACCTAAAACGCTCATCAACTTTCCTTTAGCACACCAAACTTTTTGGGGCATTAAAGTAGGTGGAAAAGAGATTCCGTCTTACACAGATATTATTCAAGCGCCATCGTTTAGACTCCCAGGATTAAGGAGTCCAGAAGTTGGAGATCCTGTGGTGTTTAACTACCCGCCAGATTATGAGCTAGGCTTTCCGGTAGACCTTAAGACATTTTACGTTAAGCGTTGTCTTGCAACGCCTGGAGATGTATTTGAAGTTCGAAACAAGAAAATATACGTAAACGACATTCTAGTTGAAGATCCTCCAAACAGCTTAACCAGCTTCTTTGTAGAAGCTGAGAAACCTATCAATTCGAGTTTTATGACTCGCCTAGGCATTACCGATTACACAGACGAAAACCCAGCAGATACTTATTCTACAGTAGCTTATCCCTATTACACCTATAAAGGAAAACAGGGTTTCTACATTCACACAACGCGGGCAAAAGCAGAGAAGATGCAGGGCTACAACTTTATTACGAGTGTAGAGGAAGTGATTTACCCTAAAGGTGAAGCAGGTACCTTCCCGAGTTCTCCTTTATTCGATTGGAGTAGAGATTTCTTCGGACCGCTTACTATGCCAAAGGAAGGCCAGACCATACCGCTAACGCCTGAAAACGTAGCCCTTTATGGCATTACTATTCAACATTACGAAGGCAATGAAAACGTTGAAATTCAAGGTGATGAGATATTCATGGATGGCATTAAACTTGAGAGCTACACCTTCACGCAAGGGTATTATTTTATGATTGGAGACAATCGTCACAACTCTTTAGATTCAAGATCTTGGGGTTTTGTTCCTGAAGATCACATTGTGGGTAAACCATTATTCATATTCTTCTCCACTGATAGAACCAACCCCAACGGTAGTTTCTTTGAAAACATTCGCTTTGACCGTGTGTTAGACATAATCAAGTAATGAAAGTATTCGCGTTAAGCATTCTATTCCTATTCTTCTTGCCTATTCAGGATACTAACTCTTGGAAGGTTTTATCCAAAGTGAAGATTGAAAAGCGCTTTGACGAAACCCTCAATTTCGAGATTGACTATCCTACTTTCAGCGAAGATATACTTGCCTTAGATGGTAAACCCATTACTATGGAGGGCTGGATAATCCCTCTAGATGAACTCAGAGGCGAGAATTACTTTGTGCTTTCTGCCCTGCCTTTTGCCAACTGCTTTTTTTGTGGTGGTGCAGGTCCGGAGACCGTAATGGAGGTATTCAGTAAAAAAGAAATTTCTTTTACCGAAAAAAAGATTAAAGTTCGTGGTACACTTAGCATCAACGCAGATGATCCATTGCAATTGATGTACATTCTGAATGATGCTGAGTTGATTGACTAATCAACAAAACATCAAAATGAGAACTCTTCTATCCCTTTTCCTTTGTCTCGTAACCCTTTCTTTATCTGCTCAAAAAGAGGATGAAGCACAGATTCGTAAAATCTTTGATGAAGCGTTAGAACGTGGCGAGAGCTACGAAATGCTGCGCTACCTCACCAAAGAAATTGGAGGAAGACTCAGTGGTTCCCCACAAGCTGCCGCTGCCGTGGAATGGAGTCGCCAGCAAATGATGGCCTATGGGTTTGATACTGTCTACTTACAACCTGTAATGGTTCCTCATTGGGTAAGAGGCGATAGGGAATTGGGCAGAATTGTAAACTCTAAGAAATTAGGCTCGCAAGAAGTAAAAGTGGTTTCACTTGGTAATGCTGTGGGCACAGGACCTGAAGGTACTCTTGGACGAATTATTGAAGTGAATGACATGCAAGAGTTGGCTGCTCTGGGCAGAGAAAAGATTGAAGGCAAAATCGTGTTTTTTAATAAATCAATGGATGCGAAGCTCATTGATACCTTTAGAGCATACGGAGGAGCATCTGGGCAAAGAGGTTCTGGCCCAAGTGAAGCTGCAAAGTATGGAGCCATTGGAGCAATCGTAAGATCTTTAAGTTCATTCAAAGATGATGTGCCGCATACAGGAAGCACCAATTACGGATTGAACGTGCCGAAAATACCGGCCGTAGCCATAAGCACGAATGACGCAGATTTGTTGAGCGGGTTACTTTCTGATGATGAGG
>CBFIDV010000002.1:0-32266 GCA_965661455.1 Roseivirga sp. | reverse complement strand
TCTAACGTAGTTGGCGAAATAAGAGGCTCTGAATATCCAGAAGAAATTATCGCAGTTGGAGGTCACTTAGATTCTTGGGATCTCTCAGAAGGCGCTCATGATGATGGTGCAGGCTGTGTTCAGTCTATTGAGGTACTCCGTTTGATGCAGGCAGTAGGTTACAAACCAAAAAGAACCATGAGAGCCGTTATGTTCATGAACGAAGAGAACGGCTTAAGAGGTGGTAGAAAATATGCGGAGATCGCAGAAGAGAATAATGAGAACCACATTGCTGCAATGGAATCTGATAGAGGTGGATTTTTACCCATTGGATTTGGTATAAGTGGAACAGCGGCTGAGCAAGAGAAACTACTTTCATGGTCAGCTTTATTCCAGCCTTACGGCATTTATCAATTCAAAAAAGGCGGTGGTGGTGCCGATATCAGTCCACTAAGGACTCAGAACGTACCAACGATTGGTTTTATTCCTGACGGACAACGCTACTTCAAATATCACCATACCGGTATAGACAATTTTGAAGCAGTGAACCAAAGAGAGTTAGAAATGGGAGCTGCAGCTATGGCTTCAGTGATTTACTTGATTGATAAGTACGGACTTTAAAAAATGAAAGGCCTATTCAATAGGTCTTTTATTTGATTTAGCTACTATGTAATAAAAGGTACTTGCTTTTGCAACATAATTCAAACTGAGGCGTTCAGATAATAAGTCATTGACCACAACGTCTTTTAAGTACCTGTAGTCTTAAGGCTTAAAGCCCAATGGCTCAAAACTCAAACCAACAACCCATCATGAAATCAATCAAAGAATTCTTTTGGTTCTGCTCTGGAGCCAATATTTCCCTTTTAAAACGCTGCCCTACTGATGCCTCAAAGTACACCGGTATTGGTGCAGCTGTCTTCTTTACTGGCTTGCTTGCCGCGCTATCAGGAGGTTATGCCTTCTTCACCATTTTTGAAAACGTCTTTTGGGCTGCGGCCTTTGGCCTACTCTGGGGAACAATCATCTTCAACTTAGACCGATTCATAGTCTCAACCATGAGGAAGAAGAAAAACGGTTTCGGTTATGAATTACTCATGGCTTCTCCTCGTATTCTTTTGGCAGTAATGTTAGCAGTGGTCATCTCTAAACCAATTGAGCTTAGAATATTTTCAAAAGAAATAGACCGTAAACTTGTTACGCTAGAAGAAGAAATTTATCAAAGAGAGATTACTCAAATTGAACAGAGATATACTGGTCAAACGGCTGTCCTAGAAACACAAATTGGTCAGCTCAAATCAGAAATTGAAGCCAAGTCTGAATCTCGGGATGCGCTTTTTGAAATCGCAAGACAAGAAGCCGATGGTACGGGTGGTTCCATGCAAAGAAACGCAGGGCCAATCTACCAACTTAAAAAGGCCGATGCCGAAAGAGTGCAAACAGAGCTCACCGCATTACAAGCTACAAACCTTCCGCTTATCACTCAGAAAGAGCAAATGTTAGATTCTATGCTGCTGACAAAGACTGAAGATTTAACAGCTATCAAAAGAAATCCTTGGGATGGAATGGCTTCTCAGCTAGAGGCATTGCGTGTATTAGGACATGAGAATGAAGGAATCTATTGGGCTAATATTTTTATTATTGCCCTCTTTATTATGTTAGAATGTACACCAATTATGGCCAAATTTATGGCCGCACGAGGACCATATGATGAGCTACTAGAAATTCGAGAGCACTTCTTTAAGAATCACAACTTGGAGAAAATTTCGCAGATGGATCATGAGACATACGAGAAACTGAAATATCTCAGCCACTAAATGAAAAGCCCCGTTCTAAGGTTAGAACGGGGCTTTAATTTCTTTGAGCGTCACCCTGAATTTAGTTCAGGGTCTATCGTATTTTGACCTGATCCTGAAACAAGTTCAGGATGACGCACTAATGAAGGACTTTCTAATTCCACCCGACTAAGTGGAATTACATCTTCTTCATATAAATTTCTTTTTTCTTTTCGAGCCTGCCTCTTCGGCCTTTCTCATAAGCCTGTAGTTTGCCGTCTTCCCACATCCAAACGTCAGCATTATCAATATCTACTTTAGAGCTCCTGCTGTTTCTCCAACGATCGTTATCATCATCTTCAATAACCAATTCACCATCATCGTTGATAAACCATTCGCTATACTCTACTTCGCGTTCTCCCATTACCTGAACAATGATTTTTACTTCTCCATTACTTCTAAAGTCCATAGTAATATCAATTCCTTCAACGATATCTAGAGCGAAATTTGAAATGTTCTTGGCAAATCGGCCGACCAACCAATTTTCTTCCTCTTCCAGTTCTTCTTCTAATTCGTCTCTTACTTCATCTAAATCGATAACGAGCTCCCATTCTCCAAGGAGATCTTTCTCTTTTACTTTCTTTTGCGCCTGAACTGATGCTACAGTTCCAAAAAGCATTAACGTGATGATTAGTTTTTTCATTTGACCTTGGTTTGTTGTTATGATATGCTTTTTAGACTCATAGAATCAAAAAAGGTTACATCAGAAGGTTAAGCGGTCGATAAGAAGTTTAATATTTCATGACAATAGGTTCACGTTTGGTTGACCTTGCCGTACTACATTTGATTAAGAACCTAGTAATGAAAGTTCAACTCGTTAAATCGAAGTCTGATCAAAGGTGGTATTCCGAGAAGAATCAAAACCTTATTGGTACAACCTTTAAAGTGAGTTTCTCTGAAGAGCACTCCAAATTGTTAGAGCGAAGCGTCTTCGAAATTACGAAAGGAAAATTCAAAGGTAAACTATTAGATGTAAGAGACACCAAGATTGTGGTAAAGAAATAACCAGCCTGTTAATAGCCACTTTGTTCTTTCAATAACTTCCTGCTCTTCACAAAAATACCTTGTCCATCGGCAACGACTCTTCCTGCGGAATTATAAATAGTGGATTTTGAGATAATCTCTTTTTCTGAAACGCTCAGCACTTCGCCTTTAGCCGTAAGCACATCTTCTTGAACTGGTCTTTTAAAGTTTATTTGGTAAGACTTCGTCAATAGAAAGTATTCCTGTTCTAGAGTAGCGGCAGCAAAATAAGCTGAGTCATCCAACAGCTTGAAATAAATAGCACCATGTAAAGCATCAGCAGCATGAAAATACTCTTCCTTTATCTGAAGTTGATAGGTTGCCTTACCCTCTTCTAAAGATATAACAGCCCCTTCTAAAAGCTCTTGAATTGGAGCTGAATGGAAAATCCGAATTAATCCTTCAAAATGACGATTACTCATAATCTGGGATCAATCCGAACTGGATAAAATGATGCTTGATGTGCTTTCTATGAAATAAAACCCATTCATCGGCACGCATTGCACCGCCAAAAGGATGATCGGCTAGATGATCTGGTTCAGCTTTCATAAAGTCGACAAAAGCAGAAGTTTCTTTGATGAATTTGTTTTTGGCTTCTTCAAATGAAGCTGATCGCAGCGGTTAAAGTTCATTCTTACCCGTTGGAGAAGGAACTGATCTTCTCATTGGGCTATCCTTCATCAAGTATGCCTTAAGTCTTTCGCGGTCTTCTTCGTTGGATACAACCGGTATTTTTATTTGGCCAATAGACAATTTATAAGTCACAATCAGGTGTTCAACCATATGTTGAGGAGTCATTAAACCCCAAAATGGTTTTGCATCTTCTTTGAGTCCCTCTAATACGCTTGGTGTCTCTTCGAGAAGAAAACGCTCTACTTCAGCTAAATCATTTTGTATATGGAAAGATATAAAATCTAGTTGCACCCTCAGCACTACCTTAAAAAGGAGATGAGTTTTTTCTATCTCAGCTATTCCCATCTGGTCGATAGTTATTCCCTAGGAATCTGCTTTTACTCACCCCTTCGCCTTTCAGGCACCTCCCCTTAAAAGAGTAGGATTTCAAAGCCATAAAAAAATCCAGCACTCAAGCGAATGCTGGATTCTAATTACTAACTCCCCCGCCTTTCAGGCACCCCTTAAGTAGGGGGATAAATTATTTATTCTCCTAAAAAAGTATATCTGTAGTCTTCTGGTGAAACGAAGGTCTCTTTGATTGTTCTTGGAGAAACCCAACGCAACAAGTTAATCATAGAACCAGCTTTGTCGTTTGTTCCAGATCCTCTTGCACCTCCAAATGGCTGCTGACCTACTACCGCACCTGTTGGCTTATCGTTAATGTAGAAGTTACCAGCAGAGTTTTGAAGTCTCTTGGTTGCCATCTCAATAATATATCTGTCTTGAGAGAAAATTGCACCCGTTAACGCATAATCAGAAGTACTATCAAGTAAATCTAATGTCGCTTCGAAATCATCTTCTTCGTACACATAAATGGTCATCACTGGGCCGAAGATCTCTTCGCACATGGTAGTATACTTAGGGTCAGTTGTTACCAAAACCGTTGGCTCTACGAAGTAACCTTTTGATTTATCATAGTTTCCACCTGCAATAATTTCAACATCATCACTCGCCTTTGCATTATCAATGTATTTGGCAATGTTGTCAAATGACTTTTCGTCAATCACAGCGTTAATGAAGTTGCTAAAGTCTTCGGTACCACCCATTTTAAAGCTAGCCAAATCCTTTTGCAGGTAGCTTTTTACATCTTCCCATAAGTTAGATGGAATATAAGCTCTAGATGCTGCAGAACATTTCTGACCTTGGAATTCAAAGGCTCCTCTTGTAATAGCTGTAGCTACTTGCTTGGCATGTGAAGATTTATGCGCCATGATAAAGTCCTTACCACCTGTTTCTCCTACAATTCTTGGGTAAGATTTGTAGTTAAAAATATTCTCTCCAATCGTTTTCCAGATGTGCTGGAATACTCCAGTAGAACCGGTAAAGTGGATACCCGCAAAATCTGGGTGTGAGAATATCACATCGCCAGCAGTTGGACCACTTACATATATTAGGTTAATCACACCATCAGGTAAACCTGCTTCTCTAAATACTTCCATCAACACATTGGCAGAATAAATCTGAGTGTTTGATGGTTTCCAAACTACTGTGTTGCCCATCATAGCAGCAGAGGTTGGTAGGTTACCCGCAATCGCAGTGAAGTTGAATGGTGTTAAGGCAAAAACAAATCCCTCCAGTGGTCTTTGCTCTACTCTATTCCAAACTCCTTTTGAAGAAACTGGCTGCTGCTTATAAATCTGCGTAGCGTATTCAACGTTAAAGTTTAAGAAATCAATAATCTCACAAGCTGAATCAATTTCTGCTTGATAAGCATTTTTAGACTGCGCCAGCATAGTAGCTGCATTCAATTTTGCTCGGTATGGACCTGAGATAAGCTCGGCAGCTTTCATGAAAATTGAAAGTCTGTGCTCCCAAGACATTGCTGCCCAAGCATCTTTGGCTTCTAAAGCAGCATCAATCGCTTTTTCAACATGAGAAGCATCTCCTTCGCTGTAATGCCCCAAAATATGCTGATGATCATGAGGTGGAGACATTGGTTTTTTATTGTCCGTAGTAACCAAATCACTACCAATGTACATGGGTACATCAATTTGTTTACTTCTTGCCTCTGCAATGGCCGCCTCTAACTTTGCTCTTTCGGGAGATCCTGGAGCATAATCTAAGATCGGTTCGTTCACTGCGGTAGGTACGTTGAAAAATCCTGTTGCCATAGTTTACTCTTTTGATTTGAATAATTTTGCGCAAATATACGCTTTAGCTTAGGCTTGCAAAACTGCCTATTTATAGAATGGTTTTTAGCTGCAATAAGTTCTCTATTTCGTGCTGAATTGGCTTATCAGTTTTAGTGCCATGCGGATTAAACCAAATATGGTCCATACCCACATTAATAGCCCCTTGAATATCTGAACCCAGGTTGTCTCCAATCATGATGCTCTCTTGCACTTGAGCATTTGAGAGATTTAAAGCCAGCTCGAAAATTTCTTTGCTCGGTTTGCGATTGTTTGCTGTTTCTGAAGTTACAATCACATCGAAATATGCTCTTATGCCCGAACTCTTGAGCTTTGTCTCTTGAATGTCGTCAAAGCCGTTGGTGATCACGTGTAAATTATATTTCCCCGATAGATAATCTAACACAGCATGAGCATGCTTAAAGGTCTTGTCTTTTGTAGGGCAAAGGGCTACATATTCCGTCTCGAGATTCTTGGGCATATCCTCCACCATAGCACCTAGTCTTTCAAAGATGGCGGGGAACCTTCTTTTTCGAATATCTGCTCTATGAATTTTATGCTCATTATATAAGTCCCATAGCTCATAATTGACCTCAAAAAAGGTTCTGGCAAGATCAGACTTACCAAAAACACCCAAACTATAGAAGTCATAGCGTTCATAAAGTTCATAAAGGGAATCAGTGGCGTTGGCATCATAATCCCAGAGGGTATGATCCAAATCGAAAAAAACGTGCTTGTACTTGCTCAAGGTTATCGGTAAAGGTTACGATTCTGAAATCTACTTTTTGCTAATTCTCGATTCGACTCTAGAATTTTAAAGACTTCTTGATCGTGTTGAAGTATATTATCCTTAATCAAAAACTCGAAGACTTGGTTTATAATTTCTTCAACTTCTTCTCGAATGCTGTAAAAAACCCACTGATCTGCCTTGCGCGCACTTACTATACCAGAATTCTTTAGATAAGTGATGTGTCTTGAAGTTTTTGTTTGCGTGAATTCCAAGATGTGTTCCAAATCTGAAATGGTCAATTCCTCATTCTGATAGAGTAAATGGAGAATTCTGACCCTAGATTCATCGGAGGCTGCTTTAAAGACTTGTGTACCGAATGTGAGGCTAAAATTCTTAAGACGCATAGGTTAATTATAGTTAATCATTTAGAATAAAGCGCGGCCATTAATCATTTTCCGTCTTTTGGTTGTTATAATTGTAAGCGCAAAGCAAATCGACAGGCTTGTATCTAATTGATTTCCTTTTCGTAAGACTACAAGAACAAGTTATAAAGTGAAGTTTCTTAAGCTAAAATTCCTTTTTGCCCCTGTTTTTTGGCTCATCCTCTTTGGAGCAGCTAGTAACCTTGTGGCGCAAGAAGAAGAGAAACTTCCTATCGTTCAGCTTTCAGGTCTTGTGATGAACCAAGACAGTACCATGACCATTCCAGGGGTTCACGTTTTTGACCCATACAAAGGAAGAGGTACCAATACAGATTATAAAGGCTGGTTTAGTAAAGCGTTTTTAGCGGGTGATACCATTCTAGTATCAGCTATTGGCTTCGTTAATCAGACCTACGTAATACCAGACAATGTCGGAGATCGCATAAGTGTAATCTTTGCTCTGGAACAAGAGGTTACCCAACTAGCTGACGTTGAGATTAACCCTTTTCCTACTGAAGAGATTTTTAAAGAAGCCATTTTAGCAATGAATCTTACTGATGATCAAGAAACCGTTCTGGGTAATTTTGAACCTGATGTAGTAAGAGAACTCATGCAAGCCACGCCTTTCGAAGGCACGCCAAGTTCTAATTATAGATATATGATGAACAGGCAATTCATCAACCTACAAAACAGTTCAGGACCAAGAGCAAATCCATTGCTCAACCCTTTTGCCTGGTCTCAGTTTATCAATTCTTTAAAGCGTAAAAAGAAGAAGTAGCTATCGGCTTACTTTCATTGATCGCATCACATCTACTCCTAATAATTTATCCTCCTTATTTGTATACCAAGCACGGTCTTTCGGTATTCTTAATCCTCTATCTACTTCTATTCCCGTTAGGATTATATACTCACCGTCATTGATGCTCTCGTCATGATAAAAACGGTAACCCACCATTGCATAGGTTTCAGGGCTGAAATAGAAGTACCAGATATCTTCTCCAACAGTTTCTTCATAAGTAACCTTTAGAGCAAGCACATCTTCCCCTTGGAAAGTAGTATTGATCACTTCTGGGTCTATGACTGTTCCAGGATCCTTCAACTTCATTGGCAAACCATATAGATAGCCGTAATAATCTCGCCACCTTCTGCCTCTAGCAGCATTAAGGCCCAACGAGTCCCTTTCAAAAGATGTTGGCGCTTGATAATCAACCCTTACTTCGCAAGAATCTAAACCATCTACCATGAATTCGTAGACTCGCCCACCATTGATCATGCTCAAATGAAATTCGCTTTTTCCATTATCAATTGTTACCCTACTAGTTCTGGAGGCTATGTCTGCAGACTCCATCTTAATAACAAATTCAAGTTTAGACTCTTCCCAACGGCCATCTGGATCGTGAAAAGCTATGGACCGAGCTAACAGCTCTTCTGAGCCTAATTCTTGTGCTTGTATGATTGAAATAAGAAAAAGGAAACTAAATAGGATTGAAACGCGTCTCATCATGGAAGGATTTTAACCGAAATTAAAAAGGCTCGGGGCTTATATCTAATAGATGTTCTTATTTTTGCCTCGCTTTATCGGCCAACAAACATTATGAAAATCCCAAGCTGGCAAGAAGAATACTTGGAACCCATCCTAGCAATGGCTTTTGTTACCATTGGTTTCAGTGTTTATCACTTTGTTTCCATATCTACAAAAGTTCAAGAAAAGTATGGCGCTAAGTATGGCGCAGAACGCGGCAGAACCAAGTTTCTCTGGATGACACGGCACTTAGGTGCCATGACTATTGGTATTATCCCAGCGCTACTTATGATGATTGTTTTGGGCAAAATGCCCGAAGACTATGGTTTTGCATTTAAAAACCATCAGACCTCTCTAATGTGGATTGGTGGCTTAGCATTGATCATCATCCCCATGAATTTCTTTAATTCTAAGAAGGAGAAAAACTTATCTCAATACCCAAATGTGCGAGAAAAAGTATGGACAAAGAAGATGGTGATGACTAATGCCTTTTCTTGGGTTGCCTATCTTTTTGGTTACGAGTTGATGTTTAGAGGTGTTTTACTTTTCTCTACAGTAGCCCTATTGGGCGAATGGCCCGCTATTATTCTGAATATTGCATTTTATGCTTTAGTACATGTACCAAAAAACTTAGAGGAAACTATTGGTGCTTTTCCTCTTGGACTGTTGCTATGTCTGATTACGCTCACAACGGGAACAATTTGGGTAGCCTTCTTCGTTCACATCACGTTGGCACTTTCAAATTTCTTCTTCTCGCTAAGGCACCATCCAGAAATGACGGTTAACTCATGAAAAAGAGAATATTTATAACGGGTGGAACCGGTTTTATAGGCAGAAAACTAGCCTTTAAGCTAGCCGATGAGGGTAACGATGTTGTTGCTTTAATTCGTTCTAAGGGCAAAGCACAGGATCTTCAGCATGATAATATCTCATTTGTAGAAGGTGACCTCTTTAACAAAGGTGCGTTAGAAGTGGGGATGAATGAAGCTGAAGAAGTGTATCATTTAGCAGCATTCGCAAGTGTATGGGCGAAGGATGACACCTTCTCCAGGGTGAATATTGATGGTACTCTCAACATTCTGAATGCCGCTAAGAAAAAGGGAGTGAAAAAGATTGTGGTTACCTCAACCGCAGGTGTTATAGGTCCTGCTATTGATGGACCTGTCAATGAAGACACGCCAAGACAAGTTGACTTCTTCACGGACTACGAAAGCACTAAGTACGAATCTGAGCTAAAGATCAAGGAATATGTAGCTGAAGGTCAGCATGTGGTGATTGTAAACCCCACTAGAGTATATGGCCCAGGACCGCTCAACGTGAGTAACTCCGTAACAAAGCTTGTTAAGCAATACATTGCTGGCCAATGGAAGTTTATGCCGGGAGATGGGATGAGCACTGGTAACTATGTGTACGTAGATGATGTGATTAATGGACATATACTTGCTATGGCCAAAGGCAGAGCTGGAGAGCGTTATTTGCTCGGAGGCGAGGACGCTACTTATCACGATCTTTTCAACACCATTGCTGAAATTGGTGGTAAGAAATACAAACTATACAAAATGCCTTTAGGCGTAATGCTCACCTTCGGTAAGATTCAACTCTTCTTGGCCGAGAACTTTGGCAGACAGCCAATGATCACTCCGGGATGGGTAAGAAAGTATCTTTACAAATGGATGGTCTCCAGTGCAAAAGCGGAAAGAGAATTGGGTTATGAAGTTACTTCTCTCAAACAAGGCATTCAGAATACAGTTGATTGGTTAAATTCGGAACATGAGTAGTTCGACAAATGTCTACACATTAGTAACTGGGGCAAGCAATGGTATAGGAAGAGCCATGGCTGAGGAATGTGCCAGAAGGGGTTTTAATGTGCTATTAGTCGCACTACCAGAACCTAAATTAGATGAGGTTACCCATAACCTCAAGGAGAAATATCCAGAACAGTCTTTCCATTCTTTGGGTATGGATCTGATGAAAGTAGAGGCTGCTGAAGAAATCTTTGGCTGGTGCTCAAGTAATAGCTACACTGTAGATCTACTGATTAACAATGCGGGTTTAGGGAATTCAGGGCCATTCACGAGCCTACCTTCCAAATTTTACCAAGGACAAATGCAGCTCAATATGTCTTCTTTGGTATCGCTCACTCATCTATTTTTACCCATGCTACTGGCTCAACCGAAAGCATTTATCTTGAATGTTTCTAGCATGGCAGGTTTTTACGATGTGCCTTACAAAGGAATTTATTCAGCCAGTAAGAAATTTGTCCTTTCTTTTTCTAGGTCACTCAACAAAGAGTTGGAGGCCACTAATGTTAATATCTCAATTCTTTGCCCTGGTGGTGTCCTGACAAATGAAGACGTGAAGTTACGGACTCAGGAATTAGGTTATTTGGCAAGAAAGGCCGCTTTGGAGCCTGAAGTGGTTGCTAAGTACACTTTAGATAAAATGTTTGCTAAACGAGTAATCATTATCCCTGGTGGGTTAGCTAAGGTTGTTAATTTCATGACAGGCCTAATGCCTTATTCCATGCGTTCAAATATCATGGCTAACCAATTTGTGAAGAACTCTCGATAGTCCAAACTCTAGCATTGAAGGATTTAATACAAAGAAAAAGCCCTCATTAATGAAGGCTTTTTTGAGTTGCAATTATGGTAATCTAGATTTCTATCTGTTTCTGTTCCTGCCAAAGCTTCTACCATTCACTTCAGCATACTTTGTATCCATATCCCATCTTACATTCATATCCTTAATATCGAAATCACCTCTTACTTTGGTAAATTTCATATCAAGTGAACGATCAAATTTTTCGGCATTGAACGATGCCCCACTTCTAAATTTGGTGTATTTAAAAACGGCATCGTCATCGAAGAATGATTTGGAGAAGTCAGCCTCCTCTTCAAATTCAGCATACTTAAATGTACTTTCTCCATTAAACTGAGTGCCACTAAAAGATGCACCTCTCTCAAATAAGGAATATTTGAACATGGCATCCCTTTTAAATTCGCAATTCTCAAATTTCACCCCTTTTTCAAAATCAGCAGTAAAAGTGTACTCCGTTCTATCATTGTGATAGTATGCAATCACGTGATCCTGAAAGGTAACATTTGTAAAAGTGATTTTAGATTCAATGTCTTCATTAACCGTGTTGTCACCACCATCTCTCCACCACCGTCTTCTTCTTGGTAAATCAGCTTCTTTTTCTTCCATAAAAGTGAAGTCTAGCAAACCTGTTACCGTAACATTGCTGTAGTTGACTTCTTGGCCTTTTTCAATGGCTAGCATAATATCAGAAGCAGAAACAGTTTGCTGTGCAGAAGTGGAGAATGAAAAAGAGGCTACCAGAAAAAATGATAGCACAGTTGTTCGTAATAATTTTTGACTTGTCATGACCTTGTTGTTTGAGTTGTAGACTGTGTCACGAGCAAATCGTTACACATGTTGTCTATAAGATGGCATCAAGGTGGCTATGGTTGCAGCGATCTAAATAAAAAACCGCTTCCCTATCGGAAAGCGGCTTATAATCTATCTTTTACTATCCTTTATTCAGAAGCAGCTTCTTCGTTTGTCTTATAAATGATTACCCCAGAAGCTTCAAAAGCTAATTCTTCTTTTGCTTCAGTTATGGCGTCAATTACATCAGCAGACTTACCAGCATCGGCAGCATAATGTCTTAAAGTTTCAACATCTGTTACTGTTTTAGTAACCACACCTTCAACTAAGGCCTCATTTCCTTCCATTCCTTCTTTAGGAACAAAAAAAGCATAGTCTTTAAACGTTACACGTACTTCTTCACCATTTGGCATTACCAAATTCATCCAGCAGCCCTTCATGGCGCAAGTAGAAGTAATCTCACCTCTAACCTTTACGTTTACTGTATCTGCATCGTCTAGCTTGGCCATCATGGCATCTACTGTAATGGCACCTGTTTCAGAAATTTCATCTCCGTAGTTTCCTACAACGTCTTGCTTTTGCTCAGGTGTACATGAAAAAATCACCAAAGCCATTAACATTAAAAGTACATTCCTCATAATCATATAATTAGAGCGCTAAAATAATAGTCCAAATCGAATGATTCAATGATCATGATCAGTTATTTCTCAGATCATCAATGGTTTGCTTGAGAAAAGCCAATGCCTTATCTGAATTTTGAAAACCGCTGCCCTCTGAATTAAACATTTCACCTTCTCCGCGCATTAACCATTCGGCAGAGACTCTTTCTCCCTTAAGTTCTAGTGAAAGAATCTTCTCTAATACTGGTCCACTAGGGTAGCTAAGCCTTCCTTTTGGATTAACAATATTGAACATAACAGAGCTACTCACTTCAATTCGCTTGGCAAACCCACTTTCTGAATCCCCAAAAGCCTTAGCTATTTGTCTCACTCTTTCATTAATAGACATAGATCAAAGAAATGAAAATAAAGTCTAGGATGAAATTCATCTAATTACACAACAAGCTTAGTAATGTAGGTGCGTTTATTATTTTTGCGAACGAGAAAAAGATATGCGCTTTAAGTTTCTTCAAATATTAACCCTATTCGGAATGTTGTCAGCGGCATTCACCGAAATTCCCAAACGTGCTTTTCGCATGTACGAAAGAGGTGATATTCCAAAGACAATAGAAGCCTTAGAAAAGAGCTTTGAGAAAGACAGTTTGAACCCTGGTGCCTATTATCTCTACTCCATTTTAAGCATCGACACGGCCTACAGTAATTATGATGTCGATTCGGCATACCTCTTTGTGAATAAAGCCATTGAGCAGTTTACTGCTGTAACAGACCCTAAAGAGCTTGAGGATTTTGCAGAACTCGGTGTAGACTCCCTTAATCTTGAACGACAAAAAGATAAGGTTGATAGTCTTAAATACTTGTTAATCATCGATCAGAATACAATAGCAGCTTATAATGCTTTTCTGGATAATCACATAGATGCTAAACAAATCCCAGATGCCATTAAGAGAAGAGATAGGTTGGCATTTGAAGCTGCAGCTAGAACGAATACATGGCAAAGTTATCTAGCGTTCAAGGAGAAATATCCCAAGTCAATAGATAGAAATGAAGCTGACAAGCGATACAAAAAACTAATCTATGAGGAAAGAACTGCTGATGGTTCCCTTTCCAGTTTAAGCTCATTTTTAGAGGAGTTCCCCCAGAGCCCTTATCGGGAGCAGGTGGAATTCGATCTATTCCCAATGTTCGCTGAAGAAAACACAATTGAGGTTTATCGAGGGTATTTGGAGAAATATCCCAATGAAAGAAGGCTTGCGCAAATTAACAACAGGTTATTTCATATCTACAAAGAGCGGTACCCTGCAGCTGAATACTTCAATGATTTCGATTTCGAAATAGATACAGATTCTCTCAACAACAGCTTGGTAAAAGAGCAATCAGGCGCATGGTATGCCAAATTAGAGGGCGGTAAAATCTCATGGATCAGTGCCTCGGCCGAGACACAACTCCAGAATGCATTTGACAAAGTGGGCAACGACTGCCTATGTAATCCTTTAGAAGAGGACATACTTCTGGGCACTCTTGATGGTCAGCAAGTTGTGATGGGAAGAGATGGTGGTATTATTTACCGAGGACAGATTGATTCTGTAAGAGATGCTGGTCATGGCCTGCTTATTGTAAAGAACATAGAAGGCGAGCGCCTAATCAACAAGGCAGGTGAAGTATTTATTGAGTTGCCAGTTGAAGAGATAAGGGTATTCAACGAATCTATGATTCTTACTAAAAGAAATGGCTTTTACGGTATTGAGACCATTATGGGATCGAAATACTTAGATAATGAATTCATAGCGGTGGAACCATTTGGTGATTGGCTTCTCCTTGAAAAGGAAGACGGCATTCAACTCATTAAACTGTCTTCTCTAGATTTGAAAAAAGCCTTCAATTTCAATGCACAATATGATGAAATAGAAGACCTAGAAAATGGAAAGTACTGGACAATTAGAAACGAACGTGAGGCAATACTCGACAAGAATTTAAACCCTATTATTCCATTTGGTAATCATCAAATCTACGACAGAGACTACGGTTTTAAGCTAGAAAGTGACTCAGGTGTTCAGCTTTACCATGACAAGTTTATTGAACTAAAAGATTCGGTTTTCTCCAGAATTCTAGAAAACGATAGATGGCTAGCCTTGGAAGCGGATAGTACTTGGTCGGTTTATGACCAGCTTGGTTCGCTCGATACTGAGTACAACTATGACTCGGTTGCGCTTTGGGGTGAGAACATGCTCATGCTTTTCAAAAGCAATCAATCTTGGGCTCAATTTAAGGATGGTAAGAAACTAGTCATGGAGGCCAAATCCATAGCTAAACTGCTGGTGCCTCAAAACTACATAGCCACTGGTGAAAAGGCTGAACACGACTTTTTCATGGTGACGGATAAAGACAAAAGGAGTTCTATTTATAACGATCAAGGAAAAGAGATACTCAACTCCAACTATAGAGATGTGGCTGCTCTGGGTCCTAACCTATTAAGACTGCAAAAGAGAAATGCAGCCTTGGTGGATAGTACGGGTAATTTCTTACTCAACTTTATATACGATGGCATAGGCTCGAATAACAAAGGCTACGTAAGTATACTTGATGGTGGGAAAGTAGGTGTTATTAATCCTGCACTGAACTTTGCCATTAAGCCGGAATATGACAAACTCTTAGAACCGTACAACGACTCACTACTCATTGTAACCGATGACAAATACAAAGGATTTATAGACATCAAAAATGAACAACTCACTTCATTCGAATTTGATCAAATTGAATACTTAAATGACACCTTAGCGCTTACCCTGTACGAAGAAGAATGGCTAGTATATGATATTTATAATGACGAGGCGGTATTAGAAGGATTAGTCGACTATGAGTTTATTAAGAATAACAATGAGCAAGTTCTTATTAAGGTGACAACCGAAACGGGAATTGGCGTATTCGATCTTGAAAAGGGAGAAGTAATTGAATTCACATTTACCGATATTAAAGTGCTTGGAACCGAAGAGTCTCCTCTCTATTTCGCAGTGAAATTTATACCTGAAGCCTCATTATATGTGATTATCTATATAGATGAAAACGGTAATAATCTTTTCACGCAAAGTCTTAAAGAAGCTGAATATTTTAAAATAGCTTGCCCATCAAAATAAAGAATTATGAAAAAGTCTGTCTTAGTTCTCGCATGGCTTCTCATCACGCTATCTGCCCTAGGGCAAACAGAAAAACCTAAATTAATTGTAGGTATAGTGGTAGACCAAATGAAACAGGAATATGCCTGGAGATTCAGAAACCACTTTGGTGATAACGGATTTAACAGATTCTTTAATGAGGGTTTTGTCTCTAAAAACGCTCATTACAATTACGCTTCTACCAGCACCGGTCCTGGACATGCATCAGTTTATACTGGAACCACACCTGCTCACCATGGCATTGTAAACAACTCTTGGTATAGCAGACTCTTGAAAAGAAGTGTTTACTGTGCCGAAGATACTACTGCACGAGCAGTAGGCGGTAGTTTAAGGGCGGGAAGGATTTCACCAGTCAACCTATACGCAAGTACAATTACAGATGAATTAAAATTATTTACTCAGCAAGAAGGTAAGGTTGTGGCCATGTCAATAAAAGACCGTAGTTCCACACTTTCTGGTGGTCACCTGTCGGATGGTTCTTACTGGTACGACTCTAGAACTGGTAATTTCATGACTTCTACTTTTTATATGGAAGAGTTGCCTAAATGGGTAAAGAAATTCAATGAAAAGAAACTTGCCGATGAATATCTCAATGAGACTTGGAACACCCTATTACCAATTAAAACTTACAATGAAACTGGTGAAGATAATTCGCCATACGAAAGAGGCTTTAGAGGTAAGGACACACCTACATTCCCTTATAACCTTGCTGAATTAAGAGCAGAGAATGGCAATTTCGGCATGCTACCTTCTACACCATGGGGAAATACTATTCTAAATGATTTAGCCATCGCTTCAGTTGAAGGAGAAGAACTAGGTATGGATGATGTAACAGACTTTCTAGCTGTTAGCTTTTCAAGCCCAGATTATATTGGCCACAACTTCGGGCCTCAAGCCAAAGAAGTGCAAGACACCTACGTGAGATTAGACAGAGAGCTCGAACGACTCTTTAGCTACCTAGATGAGAAAGTTGGCAAAGGTAATTACACCGTTTTCCTTTCAGCTGACCATGCTGTAGCAGAGAACTCTCAACGCATGGATGACATGGGATTCAGAATTAAGAATTTAAATTCTCGAGGCCTTTCTGGTTTTCTGCAACTTGCTGTTGCCAAAAAGTATGGTGCAGAAGAATGGTTCGAAGCGGAAGGATATGACATCTTCTTGAATCATGACCTCATAGCAGAAAAGAAGATTGACCTATATGAAATGCAGCTTTTTGTGGCTCAAGAAGCCATGAAATATGAGGGTGTTTATATGGCGCTCACTGGTACCGATCTCATCCGAAATCAATATACAGATGGCATTAGAAGCCTAATTCAAAAGACTTATCATCCAAAAGAATCTGGAGACGTGAGACTCGTACTCGATCCAGGATGGCAAAGAGGCGGAGTAAAAGGTACTGGCCACGGAAATGCATGGACATACGATACGCACATCCCAGTGATGTTCTACGGAATGGGTATACAAAAAGGTCAAACTACTAGAAAAGTAAATGTTACCGACATTGCCCCAACGATCAGTATGCTTATGGAAATGAGGCTTCCCAATGCTGCTACAGGAACACCAGTGCACGAGGCATTAAAGTTGAATTAAACCTTAAGGAATCAAGAGGGTCTAAGTTGAAATTCAACTTAACCTAAATGAAGCATCTAATTTTAGTCTCCTTTTTCTGCTTGGGCTTAACCTTAAAGGCCCAACAAGCATCAGAACTGAAAAAGGATATTCAAAGCAATACTAGTGCTATTGAGTGGAGCTCTTCTCAATTAGAGAAAGACGATAAAACAGGTTTTATCACTGGGGCTCAAAATGACGAGAAAAACCTCTACTTAGTCTTTCAGAATACGGATCCACGATCCATTTCAAAAATTCTAGCAGCAGGCATGAGCCTGAGTCTTAAAGCAAAGACTAAACCGAAACTGAATGCAAAATTAGATTACCCCTTAGAGGCCGAAGGTAACGCAGTTCAAGGCCAAAGCAGATTAAATAACAATAATCGTCAAGGTCAACAAACTCAGCAACAAAGGCGAAAAGCGATGACTGATCGCTTGAATACGATCATTTCTACAAAGATCAAAGGCAAGCTAAAAGGATTTCAAACTACAAATGGAAAGATATTCGTTGATGATATTAGTTCCATCGGCACCAAAATAGAGGTGCTGGACAATAGCAATGAGCCTACCTTTAATTATGAAATTCGAATTCCATTTAATGAGCTTTTTCCCGGGAATTATGACTTAGAGAAACTCTTGGGCACTGAAATAGCAATTTCATTTTTAGTAAAGCCGATAAGCTCACCAGCAAGTAGAGCCGGGGGTAGTAGTGTCTCACGCGGAGGTGGACGTGGCGGAGGAAGAGGTGGGGGACGTAGGGGCGCTGGTGGAGGCCGTGGTGCTGGAGCTACAAGCTCGGGACCTACTTCTGATATGAATAGTGCACAAACAGTGAAATTCAGCTACACCATAAAGAAATAAAAAAGACCACTCAAGTGAGTGGTCTTTTTTGTGGAGAATACCGGATTCGAACCGGTGACCTCTACACTGCCAGTGTAGCGCTCTAGCCAACTGAGCTAATTCCCCTTTAAACTCTAGCCTCCCGATAGCTGTCGGAAGAGCTAATTCCCCAAGGGTGCGCAAATATAGAGTCCTCCTTCTTATTATCAAAGGACTCTACGGGCCCTAATAAATCGTTTTGAATAGTATTCTGAAGACAAGTTACTTTCCGTAACTCCTAAAGATGTTGATGAATGAATAAATCGTACCTCTCCTCCTCTAACAGCAGTGACAATTCCTGCATGTGTTACTTGGCGTTTCTTTTTTCCAGTGGCAAAGAATACCATATCACCAATCTTTAATTCACGCTTTCTCACTTTCTCTCCCTTCTTCGCCTGATCTTCTGAGACGCGAGGTAGCTTAATATTTACGCTACTGAAAGAATGATAAAGTAATGCCGAGCAGTCAATACCTGCCCTGGTGGTACCACCAAATTTATAAGGAGTTCCTGTGTAAGAGCGAGCAGTTTGAATAATAGTATCGACTCGTTGAGTTCTTGACATACCCCCTGCGCAGCCCATTAGAAAGACCATTAAAATCGAAATGCAGGCTATAGATTTGAACGAGTGGTTCACAGATATGAATATTGGTTAAACAAAAATAAAAGATTTAACCTACCGCTGCCTATCTATTACGTAAATTCAACGCATGCAAAAACTCGCCTTACTTACTATTTCTGTTCTGCTGCTTAGTAATATGGCGTTTGGTCAACGTAAATGGAAAGATGACTTCTATCAAGAGCTAACGAATAATGACTTTAGAGACTTTAAACTTTTTAAAAAGGAGTTGAACCCAAAAAAGGTTGATTATAAGTTGCTCAACGCTGCGCTTTTCTTCGTTTCCAATGAAGCGAGACTTGAGAGGGGTATTTCTGCAGTCACCTACGACCCAAACTTAGAAATCATGGCTTGGAATCATTCAGTCAGCATGGCTAAAAAAGATTTCTTCGACCATGTAAATCCCAAGGAAAAGAAACGCAAAAACCCAGATCAAAGAGCAGCGCTGGCCGGCATAAAGAATCCTTCTATAGGGGAGAATATCTCGGCTACAGGTGGGAGATCGTTCGGTAACTACCTTGAACTTGCGGATTTTCTAGTCGATGGATGGATAGATTCACCACCGCATAGAAAGACACTTTATTCTGAAGGTGCTGTACAATTGGGCTGTGGTGTGTACTTTCACGATGGCCTTTGGCAAAAATATAAGGACGTTTACAAACAAGGGCGCGGTTTTTGGTTAGCTACTCAAAACTTTCAATTGTTTACAAAAGTTAAGAGTGGGTCGTCAAAAGACAAGGGACCTAATTAAGATATGAAAAAAGTTATTCTAAGCGCGTTTATCGCCATCATTACCATAGGAGTTCAAGCACAAGATTTAAGTGAAAAAGATAGCAAAGCCATTGATACCAAGGTGGATTCCTTCCTTACACTAATAGAAGCGAAAGATTACACCACCCTATTAGATTTTATGTACCCCCCAATTTTTGAGCATACTTCTAAAAGCAGCATGTTCCAAATCTTTGGAATGTTAGAGCAAGCAGGAATCGAATTGAAGTTCGAAAACCTTGAAGTACTGAGTAAAACTGCCTTGCCATCGGAAAATGAGGTGCAATACGCTATGGTGAAATACAAAATAGACATGGAATTGCCGCTCAATACTGAAGATCTTAAAGGTATTGCTGGCCTACTGGTACCCATGCTACAGAGTAACTTTGGTAAAGAGAATGTTGAATACAACAGGGCCGATAGTTATATCAACGTGAAAGGGCAGAAATTTCTTTTGGGTGTAAACGATCCTGAATACACCGACTGGATGTTCCTTATCTACGATAGCAGCTTTAAATCAGCACTCGAGAAAACATTGCCGGCTAAAGTCAATCAAGCAGCTCAACTACTGGCCTACTAGATTGAACCCGGAATATGCATTAGAAAATCTATTCCGTAGAAAACTCCCTGATTCTGTGCGATTTATCTACTCATTACAAAGTTCTGACGCACAATCCGGGTTAAAAAAGACATGATAACGCACAAAAAAACCCTGACGCTTTTCAGCATCAGGGTTTTTTAATTCTGTTCAGTGAATTTACTTCACTTCTTCATATTCTACATCAGACACATCGTCTGCGCTACCGGCATTATCTGCTCCTGCTCCTGCATCACCACTAGCGTCTGGGCCAGGCTGTCCACCTGCTTCAGCTTGCTGTGCTGCATACATTTCCTGAGAAGCACCTTCCCAAGCTTTGTTCAATGCTTCAATTGCAGGATCTAATCCGTCTAAATCTTGATTTTGGTGAGCTGTCTTCAGATTAGCAAGGGCTTCTTCGATTGGCTTCTTGTTGTCATCAGAAATCTTATCACCGTAATCTTTCAATTGCTTTTCAGTCTGGAAGATCAAACCATCAGCTGTGTTCAGTTTCTCAATTTTCTCCTTTTCCTTCTTATCTGCATCGGCATTCGCTTCAGCTTCCTGCTTCATCTTATTGATTTCTTCATCTGTTAAGCCAGAAGAAGCCTCAATTTTGATGTTTTGCTCTTTTCCAGTGCCTTTGTCTTTGGCAGAAACATTCATGATACCATTTGCATCAATATCGAATGTTACTTCAATTTGGGGAACACCTCTTTGTGCTGGTGGAATATCGCTTAAGTGGAAACGGCCAATCGTTCTGTTATCTTTAGCCATTGGGCGCTCACCTTGTAATACGTGAATCTCCACTGAAGGCTGGTTATCAGCAGCAGTCGAGAACACCTCAGATTTCTTAGCTGGAATAGTGGTATTCGACTCAATTAGTTTGGTGAATACACCGCCCATTGTTTCAATACCTAATGAAAGTGGAGTAACATCTAAAAGCAATACGTCTTTTACTTCACCCGTTAACACACCCCCTTGGATAGCTGCACCAATAGCCACAACCTCATCTGGGTTAACACCTTTAGAAGGCTTCTTACCGAAGAACTTCTCAACTTCTTCTTGAATTTTAGGGATTCTTGTAGATCCACCGACCAAGATTACTTCGTCAATATCAGAAGTAGAGTAACCAGCATCACTTAACGCTTTCTTCACTGGCTCCATAGATCTTCTTACCAAATCCTCAGCAATCGATTCAAATTTAGCTCTAGAAAGTGTTCTTACTAAGTGCTTAGGCACACCATCAACTGGCATGATGTAAGGTAAGTTAATCTCAGTTGAGTTAGAAGATGAAAGCTCAATTTTAGCTTTCTCAGCAGCTTCTTTCAATCTCTGAAGCGCCATTGGATCTTTTCTAAGATCAATGTTTTCATCGTTGATGAATTCTTGAGCCAACCAGTCAATAATCGCTTGGTCAAAGTCATCACCGCCTAGGTGTACATCGCCATTAGTAGATTTCACTTCGAATACACCGTCTCCTAATTCAAGGATAGATATATCAAAAGTACCACCACCTAAATCGTATACTGCGATTTTTTGGTCTTGATCTTTCTTATCTAATCCATAAGCCAAAGCAGCAGCTGTTGGCTCATTTATAATTCTTTTAACTTCTAAACCAGCAATTTGACCAGCTTCCTTAGTTGCTTGTCTTTCTGCATCGTTGAAGTAAGCAGGAACTGTAATTACAGCCTCAGTTACTTCTGTGCCTAGGTAATCCTCAGCGGTAGACTTCATCTTCTGAAGTATCATTGCTGAAAGCTCTTGAGGCGTATAGTTTCTATCACCAATTTTTACTCTTACTGTGTCGTTGTTTCCTTTTTCAACTCCGTAAGAAATACCTCTTAGCTCTTCAGAAACGTTGCTATGCTTTTTACCCATAAAACGCTTAACGGAACTAATGGTATTTGTAGGGTTTGTGATGGCTTGTCTTTTTGCCGGGTCTCCTACTTTTCTTTCTCCGTTGCCATTATCCAAGAATGCTACAATTGAAGGAGTTGTTCTTCTACCTTCACTGTTAGGAATCACAACAGGTTCGTTACCTTCCATAACCGCGACACAAGAGTTGGTGGTTCCCAGGTCAATTCCAATAATTTTTCCCATGATCTATTTTTAAATTTCTTTTTGTTCTAATTATCCATCCCACATTTAACAAGGGTTGTGCCAATAGAAATACCCTGTCATTTGGTGACACAATGTCAGAAATGGCTGGAATGGAAAGGATTGCATTATGACACAACGTATATTTGCGCGAATTACTCACTGACTTATGCGCTTAGCTTACTATCTCATATTTAAGCCCATTTCTCTGCTACCGTGGAGAGCGATCTATTTCTTGTCAGATTTTCTCTATGTGCTGATGTATAAAATATTCAGGTATAGGCTTAAAGTGGTAAACGGAAACCTTTATAATTCACTTCCTGATAAAACAGAAAAAGAGATTTCGGTTATTCGGAACAGGTTTTATAGCCACTTCTTCGATTTCATTATGGAGAGTATTAAACTCTTAAGTGCGAGTACAGAGGAAATTATGGATCGAATGGAAGTCGCTAACCCAGAGCTCTTGAACAAGTATTACGAGCAAGATAGAGACTTGATTATCTGCGGTGGACATTATTCTAATTGGGAATTTATCACGCTGGCTTTTCAGCCTAGATTAAAACATCAGACCTCCGCAATCTACCACCAGTTCAAAAATCAGTTTTTCGAGAAAATCATGCTTGAGTCTAGAAGTAAGGCAGGCATGCTTATGGTTTCTAGATCTAAGGTGAGAGAGGGATTCTACGATTCAATCAAAGAACCCATTGGTATTGTATTCGCAACAGATCAGTCTCCTACTATAGCCAAAAAGGTTTACTGGACCACATTTTTAAATCAAGAGACAGCGGTGGCATTTGGTGCCGAAAAATTCGCAAAAGAGCGGGATGCAGTTGTTGTATGGGGTGATAATCAGAAATTGGGTCGAGGTAAGTTTAAAGTAACATTTCAAGTAGTTACTGAAGCTCCTAAGGAAGAGCCGCACGGCAAGATAACCGAAATGCATGTTGACATTCTCGAAAAGCAAATTCTTAAAGAGCCTTCGTACTGGCTTTGGACACATAAGCGTTGGAAGCGCAAGCGCAAACCAGGTGAATAATGTTTCAAACCGGAACAACCAACTATTTTAAAGCGAAACAATCATAAATACCGTTATACACCTTTCTCATTGTTTACCAGATACTTAGGTAATTGGTACGAGCATTGGCTATCCTTGGCCAAACTAAAAACAATGAAAAGAATTAAGGTCATCGCAATAGCCGTTTTAAGCATCATCGGAATTGCAACTCACGGTCAAGTAAGAGGCAACGGAAGTTTAGAAAGCAAAGCATTCAACTTTGAAGGAATAGAAAGCATTGTTTTTCACATCACGGTAAAAGCTGAACTAGACTTGTCTTTAAATGATGAATTCGTGGTGTATACGGATGGTAATATCTTTGAACATCTAAAGGTAAAACAGAAGGGAAATACCTTAGTCATGGATCAAAACAAATGGATTGAACCTACTACAATGCAAGTAAAAGCAGGGCTCAAAGGTCTTCAAAAACTCACTTCTTCTGCATGGGGGAATATTAGCATCAAGAATATGGAACAGGAAAGTTTCAGTGCAAATATGGAGGTTGGTCGCCTCAATATGCAGGGTTCTTTGATTTCACTGAATGCGAAAGTTGGGGCCGGAACCATAGATGCAAGAGCTACTCAAATGAGCGAAGTTGAAGCTCAAATAGATCAGAATGGCAGAATCTTAACAGACAATGCTGAACGTATTAAACTATCGGGAAATGGATATGGGCAGTTTGTTTACGATAGAGCCGATGTACTTAATTGGTCAGATGACAGCAGTAACCTTACGTTGTCCACACTAACAGAGTTTAGAGAACAAGAAGCGAATAAAGGCACTGTCGCCTGTATTGATGTTAAACTCAAAAATAACTCGAGCAGAAAAATAGACATCTTCTTTAGAGGCCCCATTGATGCACCATTTGGTTATGGCATTCCAATTAGGGCTAGAGTATCGAAAAAAGAACGTCTTCCAATCGGCACCCGAATTTATCAAGAAACGCTTATTGGTAGAGATAAGCTTCTAGCGACAATCACAAAGGAAAATGCAGGACAACTAATTTCCTTATTCAACAAATAAGAGAATTCAAAGGAGGAATGAAACATATTCCTCCTTTGAATTCAAGAAACACTTTTAGCCCTTTTTCTATACTTATTCTTCGTTATGTTTTAAAGCTGACTTTGAATTTTTAAATTCAGACTCAGCAGTATGGCAGGAACAAAAGAATTTAGACTAAGCTTAAAACATTCGGCCCTAGCGTCACTACTTTTTGTAGGCTTAGTAGTACTCAAATCATGTCAAAAAAAAGAAAATAAGACTAGCGAAATAGTGTCTCTTACCGAGCAGTCTAGTTCGGTAAATTTTGTTCCTGAGGAGGTAGACTTCAATATACACGTAAGGCCACTGCTCTCGGATAGATGCTTCGCATGCCACGGGCCAGATGCCAATAAGAGGGAATCTGGATATAGGCTAGACACGGAAGAAGGTGCCTATGCCGCTCTAAAAGACGGACCAAATGTATTCGGAATAGTACCTGGTAGCTCTGAAAATTCAGAAGTGGCTCATCGAATTAATTCCGAAGACCCTGATCTGATCATGCCGCCTCCAGCATCAAATCTCAGTCTATCAAGTACCGAAAAGGAAATTCTTATCAAATGGATCGACCAAGGTGCGAAATGGAAAAAGCACTGGTCATTTATTCCTTTGGCCGAACAGACAGATCCAAAAACTGTGCAATGGGGTCACAATGACATTGATAATTGGGTAGCTCTTAAATATGAAGAGAAAGGGTTTTCTCCTTCTCCAAAAGCTTCAAAAGAAAGACTTATAAGAAGAGCAAGTTTTGACCTCACTGGATTACCTCCTTCCCAAAAACTAAGAAACACATTTCTTGCTGACAACAGTCCAAATGCTTTTGAGGATGCTATTGATGAGTTAATGAAACAACCATCATATGGCGAGCATATGGCCACCGCTTGGCTCGATCTCGCCCGATACTCGGACACCCATGGTTACCAAGATGATTTAGAAAGGATCATGTGGCCTTGGCGAGATTGGGTTATTAAAGCATTCAATGATAATATGGCTTATGACAAGTTTGTTACTTGGCAACTAGCAGGAGATTTATTGCCTAACCCAACCAAAGAGCAAATTCTGGCTACTGCCTTCAACAGAAATCATAAGATCACCCAAGAAGGTGGTGTCATTCAGGAAGAATATAGAGTAGAATATGTAACCGATCGTGTCAATACCTTTGGAAAAGCCTTTTTAGGACTAACACTTGAATGTGCCAAATGTCACGATCATAAGTACGACCCTATCTCTCAGAAAGAGTTCTTTAGTGTCTACTCCTTCTTTAACTCAGTTCCAGAAAAAGGTAGGATAGATTATGGTGAAATCCCTGAACCCAAGATAAAAATCACCGATGCAGACCTCAATGGAATTCTCAACTTTGTTAATGCATCGAACTTCAACGGTGACGACTTGAGCCTTATGGTAATGAGGGACTCCGTAAAACCAAGACCAACTTATGTCTTAAATAGAGGTCAGTATGATGCTTATGGTG
The DNA here is from genome assembly GCA_965661455.1 of Roseivirga sp. GTDB lineage: Bacteria > Bacteroidota > Bacteroidia > Cytophagales > Cyclobacteriaceae > Roseivirga. Next base: position 6,663 of record CBFIDV010000002.1, on the reverse strand, counting down.
AAAGAGTGTATCCAACAACGCCAGCGGCTGTTAACCCCTTTGGTGATGAGCTTTCTAAAGACAGAATGGGTCTTGCAAAGTGGCTTTTCGATGAGAAAAACCCGTTAACTGCGCGAGTGGCTGTGAATAGAATTTGGCAGTCCTTTTTTGGTTCGGGATTGGTTAATACGCCTGCTGACTTTGGGAATCAAGGCAGTCTCCCTTCTCATCCTGAACTCTTAGACGATCTTGCCTATCAATTCATGACATCTGGTTGGAATATTCGAGATATCCAGAAGAAGATCATGCTGTCCGCAACCTATCAGCAGAGCTCCAAAGTAAGCCCAGAGTTGCTAGAGAAAGATCCTGAAAACAAGTGGCTGACAAGAGGCCCTCGGTATAGAATGACCTTCGAAATGATAAGGGACAATGTACTAGCAGCAAGTGGACTCTTGAATAGAGAAATTGGTGGCCCAAGCGTTAAACCATATCAACCAGAGGGTCTCTGGGCCGAAACAACCTCTGGTGTTGGCTTAACCAATTATATTCCAGACAATGGAAATGCTCTTTACAGAAGAAGTTTATACACTTTTTGGAAGCGAACAGTTCCACCCCCAGCAATGATGACCTTCGATGCTGCCTCTAGAGATCTCTGCGAAATAGATCGGCAAAAAACCAATACCCCTTTGCAGGCACTAGTCATGATGAATGACCCTCAAATACTTGAGGCATCGCGCGTCCTAGCCTATAACGTTATGGATGAAAAAGTATCGGATAAGGACAGAATTAACAATGCCTTTGAAAAGATTCTTGGCCGAACAGCTACTAACCAAGAGGTTGAGATTTTAGACGGCTTTCTGAAAAAAGAAAAAGAGCGATTTGAACAAGCACCTGACCAGGTAGAAGCATACTTGACGGTGGGGCAATATAGGCAGGAGGCACAATCGGCTGAGGTTGCGGCTTATATGTCCATGATCAATACAATTTTTAATCTAGACGAAGCCATTTCTAAAACCTGACATGCATAAGGAAGAAGAAGATTTTCAGTATAATATGAACAGACGGCACTTCCTGTCGAAGGCGAGTCTTGGCCTTGGCGGATTAGGTCTTGCTTCCTTGCTATCACCAAAGAGCTTATTAAGTAACACCAGAAGGCCTGGCCCTGAGGACTTTAGACATATTGCACCAAAAGCAAAACGAGTAATATATTTATTTCAAAGTGGAGGCCCCTCACAACTCGAGCTTTTTGACTACAAGCCTACCTTAAGGCAAATGAATGGTGAGGAATTGCCAGAATCCGTTAGAAATGGGCAACGCCTTACTGGTATGACATCTGGCCAAAAGAACTTTCCGCTTGCCGGCTCAATTTTCGACTTTAAGCAATATGGACAGAGTAGAGCTTGGGTAAGTGACATCATGCCTTATACTTCCAAAGTTGTCGATGAGCTTTGTTTTATTAAGAGTATGCACACCGAGGCCATTAATCACGATCCTGCCATAACCTTCTTCCAAACAGGTTCGCAACAACCTGGCAGGCCAAGCATGGGGTCTTGGCTAAGCTATGGACTGGGAAGTGACAATGACAACCTTCCGGCATTTTCAGTATTACTTTCTAGAGGTACAGGGCGACCTCAAGGGCAACCTCTTTACTCACGTCTCTGGGGGAATGGCTTTCTGAATTCTATTCATCAAGGAGTGCAGTTTAGGTCAGGCAAAGACCCCGTGCTTTATCTAAAGGACCCTAAAGGCATGTCCAAAATGGACAGGAGAAGCATGCTAGACCATCTATCTCAGCTCAACTCCATACATTCTGCTGAGTTTGGCGACCCTGAAATTAATGCACGAATTGCTCAATACGAGTTAGCCTACAGAATGCAGACGTCCGTACCGGAAACGATGGACATCTCTAAGGAACCAGATTACATCTATAAAATGTATGGGGCCGATGTAGCACAGCCAGGGACTTTTGCCGCCAATTGCCTTTTAGCAAGAAGATTAGCAGAAAGAGACGTCCGTTTTATCCAACTATATCATATGGGTTGGGATCAGCATGAGAACCTTCCTGGTGCGATTGAAAAGCAAGCCAAAGATGTAGATCAAGCATCGGCTGCATTGGTCATGGACTTAAAACAAAGAGGAATGCTCGATGACACCCTTGTGATTTGGGGTGGAGAATTTGGCCGAACTAATTATTCCCAAGGCACACTAACAGATACCAATTACGGTCGCGATCACCACCCTAGAAGTTTCACCATATGGATGGCTGGAGGCGGTGTAAAACGAGGTATATCCTATGGTGAAACAGACGATTTTGGTTATAACATTGATCAAGATCCGGTACATGTTCATGATTTTCAAGCGACCATGCTACACCTACTAGGTATTGATCATGAACAGTTGACCTTTAAATACCAAGGTAGAAGATTTAGACTGACCGATGTAGGCGGCAGAATTATCCATGACATTCTAGCATAGTTTTGATGAACCGTAGGGCATTTGTACAGAAAACTTTTACGGCATCTACAGCAATTGTAGCGATGCCCTCACTCCTTGTGCCCAACAGCACCAAGGAATTGGTTCTTGGTCATAATTCTCATCGATATAGCATTGACACCAATTGGGGTAAGCTTGACCCTACCAAATATCCGGTCAAGGACTGTCATGAAATGATTCAGGACTCCCAAGGAAGAATCTTGTTACTGACGAATCATACGAAGAACAATGTGCTCGTCTATGACAAGTCTGGCAAACTGCTCAAAACATGGGGCAACGAATACCCTGGAGCACATGGCTTAACACTCTCTAAAGAAAATGGGGAAGACTTTCTATTCATTTCCGATAATGATCGTCACCAAGTAATTAAGACCACCATAGACGGCAAAGTGGTCATGACTTTAGACTACCCAGAAGAATCGGGACATTATGAAAGTGCCGACCAGTACATTCCAACAGAAGTAGCCATTGGTCCAAATGGCGATATTTATGTTGCCGATGGATATGGTGCTCAATGGATTACGCAATATTCACATAGTGGGGAGTTTATTAGAAGTTTTGCAGGTCGAGGAGATGGACCTGAAAACCTTCAAAATGCTCATGGAATCTGTCTCGATACACGGAACTCTGCCAATCCAACTTTAATTGTATCAGCACGCGAACAAAATGCCTTCAAACGCTACAGTCTGACAGGTGATTATTTAGAAACAATTCCATTACCGGGTGCCTATGTTTGTCGTCCAGTGATTCATGGCGATTATCTCTATGCTGCGGTGCTTAAGTCAAGAGCCTACGGGGACGATCCTTCCGGCTTTGTCACCATTCTTGACAAGGAAAACAAAGTAGTTTCCAACCTCGCAGGCAGCTCTCCAACTTATTCAGGCGGCACGCCTGATGAAATGTATCAGACAATAAAAGTCTTTATCTACCCACATGATGTGTGCATCGATGATGATGAGAATATGTATGTGGCTCAGTGGAACTCAGGACATGTTTACCCTTATAAGTTGGCCCGGGTATGAGAAGGAGTTATCTGACCATACTAGCACTTATATGTGGCTTTACGCTCCAAGCTCAAGAGCATCAGCTATCTAAACCGTTAATCAAAGTAGATGGAGGGTCTTTCTTCGAGCAAAAAGCGGTTGTTGCACTCGACTTTAGACTCGAAGATGCCGAAATCAGATTTACCCTGAATGATTCCGAACCAACTGAATTATCCGCTCTTTACGAAAAACCTTTTACGATTAAGAAGTCGAGTAAACTCAAAGTAAAAGCATTTAAAGCTGGCTTCCTTCCATCTGAAACTGTAAGTACAGAGTTAATCAAGCTCGGGAAGAAGATAAAGTCGATCGAATTATCTCCCGACCCCAGCAAATCATATCCCGGAGATGGAGGCGCCACCCTTATTGATCAAAAATCTGGATCTCTTAACTTCAGAGATGGTCATTGGATAGGCTATAATTTTGGACCTCTTGAGATTACAATCGACTTAGGCAAAAGGAAGGCTTTCCAGGAAGCTATTCTGAGCACTTTAACCAGCTCAGGTTCTTGGATAATGCCACCTCGTTCTATTAAGAGTTTCTTTTCACTCGATGGAGAAACCTTTAAAGAAGGGCAAACCTTAACCATTATTCCTCTAAAGGAGCATGTATCAGCAGGCAAGTCCTACTACAAATTCCAAAATGAAGTCGCCAAAGTCAGGTACATAAAATTTGTTATTCAAACATTAACCGAGTTACCAGAGTGGCATCCGGGGAAAGGCAATGCGGCCTGGTTATTTTTGGACGAAATCATAATCAACTAAATGAGAATTCCTGAAAAGCCACTAGTAGTTCTTTTATGGTCGCTGAATGCGATTCTTGTACTGTTGGTTATTACCCCAATTTCAGGACTCCCATCAATATTTCAATTTGTAGGGCGGCTGCACCCTTTATTGCTTCACTTTCCTATTGTGCTTATCCTCGCATCGTTTCTATTCGAAGTATTGGCACGCAAGGCAAACAAACCAGCATATGCTGAACCTGCTTCTCTGCTTCTTTGGCTTGGAGCTTTTTCGGCAGTATTTAGCGCCATTGCAGGTTACCTCTTATCAGTAAACGGTGGTTACGGTGGACACACCTTTGCATTTCATCAGTGGTTTGGATTGGCGACATCCGTTATTGCTGCCTTATTGATTCAGTTACGAGCTAATAAAGGCTTCGAAAAGTTCTTCATCCCAGCCTTCGGTGGATTGACTATCCTTTTAATCGTCACAGGGCATTATGGCGCATCGCTTACGCATGGTGAGGATTTCTTGACCGAAGTGTTTGAGGAAAACGCTACTTCTCCCCTAGTTGAGACGAAACCCATATTCACCCAAGTCGTCAAGCCCATACTTGAAAGTAAGTGTATGAGCTGCCATAACCCCAATAAGATCAAAGGGGGGCTTTCTCTAGCCTCTGCTGAAGCAATTATGAAGGGCGGAGAAAATGGAGCGATTATCAAACCGGGTGATATTTTGAATAGCACATTTACCAGCCACTTACTCCTACCGACAGAGGACAAGTTACATATGCCTCCGAAAGGAAAAGCTCAGCTTACAAACGAGGAGATTAAGTTGCTCGAGTATTGGATAGCTTCTGGAGGTTCCTTTGATCAACTGGTAAATGAAATACCAAAGGAAGATCCCGTTCAAATAATTCTTGCGAGCTACTTCACCCCAGAAGAACCGTTGGACATCGACTTTATCTCAGCCCAAACGCTAGCATCTCTCAATACCAGCAAGGTCAGCATAAAGCAGATAGAAGAAGACAAGCCCTACTTAGAGGTATATATCGGCCAACACCAATCTCTTCAATTAGCAGAGGTTAAAAGCCTGAGGAAAGTTAGAGAGCAGGTCTATTCACTTGACCTAGGGAGTAGTCAAGTTGACAAAGCAATCTTGAAAGAAGTATCTAAGTTCGAGAACCTCCATCGACTATACCTTGACAATACAGATACTGATGATGCTATAATTGGAGCGCTTCGCAAATTGAAGAATCTAGAATACCTAAATCTGTACGGAACGAATATTACCCGCAATGGTGCTACTCAAATGCTTGGATTAGAAAGTCTCAAAAAACTCTATTTATGGCAGACAAACGTCAATGCTGAAGACTTAAAAGCACTCAAAACCGATTACCCAGAAAAGATCATAAATGGGGGCTCAATCGATGACACCACCTTTGAAGAAGTTCAGCTCAACACACCTCGTATGATTTATGGATCGAGCTTCTTTGATGATAAAATGACTATCACCGTTCCATATAGCCTGTCAGATACTGATATCTACTACCAGATTGGTAATGACGAACCGCAAATTCTTGAGGGAAGAGAAATAGAGCTAATAGCAAGCTCGAAAGTGACAGTCTTTGCCAAAAAAGAAGGTTGGAAGGACAGTGAAAGAGCAGAACAGGCATTTATTCAAGTTAGACCTAATCGATTCAAAAAGAATGTACTGAAATTCGATCCTAAGGGCACCTATAAAGCGAAAGGTATCGAAACGCTCTTTGACTTAAAAAAGGGAAGCGAAAATTTCAGGGATGGGAATTGGCTTGGCTTCAATGGCGATGATATGGTCGTAGATGTTGAACTGTCTGAAAGCCGCTCTTTAGAATCGGTATTTATCAGTACCCTGGATGATACGGGTTCGTGGATATTTCCTCCAACTGAATTAGAAGTTTGGGGAGGAAGTATTTCCAGTGATCTCAAAAAACTCAATACCCTTTCCATCAATTCTCCCGATGGTCCTGAACCTAAACATATGATCATCCATGAACTGACATTTGAAAAGGTGGATTTAAAGTACATTAGAGTGGTAGCTAAGAACTATGGGAACCTACCCGATTGGCACCCTGGTAAAGATACTCCTGCTTGGCTTTTTATAGACGAAATTGCCTTTCAATAATCAAATTCTCAATTGCGAATGATTAGCACCAAAGGCTAATAGACCACAAATTTTACTACTTTTGCACCTCATTTTATTGTAGATGAATTTAGTACAAGAGATAGATAAGCGTAGAACTTTTGGTATCATTAGTCACCCCGATGCCGGTAAAACAACTCTAACGGAGAAGCTTTTACTATTTGGAGGTGCGATCCAAAAAGCTGGAGCTGTTAAGTCGAATAAAATCGATATGCATGCACGTTCCGACTGGATGGATATTGAAAAGC
>CBFIDV010000001.1:321848-351105 GCA_965661455.1 Roseivirga sp. | reverse complement strand
CCGAGCAAAATTGGCAGATTTAGCGGGTGTATCACCAGATGAACTTGCCATAAACCGCAACACTACGGAAGCCATTAATACTGTGATTTTTGGGATGAACCTTAAGAAAGGAGATGAGGTAGTGCTTACCAAGTACGACTACCCCAACATGATAAATGCCTGGAGGCAGCGCGAAAAGCGTGATGGTATTGTTCTCAAATGGCTAGACTTTAATATACCTATTGAAAGCGATTCAGAGGTTTTGGAAAAGTTTAGAACGGCTATTACTCCTAGGACTAAGGTATTTCACATCACCCATATGATAAACTGGACGGGTCACATCATGCCTGCCAAAAAGCTCTGTGCTCTAGCAAGGGAGAATGGAATCGACTCTATAGTAGATGGTGCACATACCTTCGCTCATTTAGACTTTAAAATCTCTGACTTGGGCTGCGATTACTATGGCACAAGTTTGCATAAATGGCTCTGCGCCCCATTCGGAACTGGGCTTCTCTACATTAGAAAAGAGAAAATCAAAGACATTTGGCCACTCCTAGCATCTCCAGAAAATCAAGAAGATAACATTCGCAAGTTTGAGAATATAGGAACGCGTTCTTTTGCGATTGAACAGGCAATTGGAACAGCCATAGACTTTCATAATGCAATTGGTGCTGCCAGAAAGGAAGCGCGTTTGAAATACCTAAAACAGTATTGGGTTAATCAAGCAAAAAGCATAGATCGCGTAAAGTTCTATACCTCCACCAAACCAGAATTGAGTAGTGCCCTTTTCAACTTTGGGATTGAGGGCATAGATGCGGGACCCGTTCACAACATTTTATTTAGAGAGAAGAAAGTGCACACCAGTCCTATAAAATGGGAGAAAGTAAATGGACCTAGAATCACTCCTCATGTCTACACCAAAAAATATGACTTAGACCGATTAGTTGAGGCTATATTTGCCGCAAGCAAAGCTTAAGATGGGATTCAAAATTGGAATTATTGGAACGGGTAACGTAGCATGGCATATTGCTAGAAATCTAGAGAATAGTGGTCATGTGATTTCATGTGTATATGACCGAGACATTGATAAGGCCAAGCAATTTACATTGGACTATTTCAACGCCAAACCCACAAACAAGCATAATCTGATTACCATAGATGCTTCAATATTTATTATGGCAATAAGCGATGATGCCATAGAAGAAGTTGCCGGCAATCTTATTCTACCTGAAGAAGCACATTTATTCCATACTTCTGGAACAAAACCACTTAGTACCTTAGGCTATGCTAATACCAACAATATTGGCGTCTTCTATCCATTACAAACCTTTAGCAAAGGTAAGCATACAGATATAAGTAAGGTGCCTTTTTGTCTAGAAGCAGAAACTGCTGAGTCTAAAACAGTGCTTAGCAAATTGGCCACTTCCATAAGTAATGAAGTTCATTTCATAGATAGTCATCAAAGAGCGGTAATTCATTTATCGGCAGTTGTTGCATGCAATTTCTCTAACCATATGATGAGCATAGCAAAAGGAATTTTAGAATCCAATGAGATGTCCTTTGACTTACTTAAGCCCTTGGTTGCAGAGACTATCAATAAAGCAATTGCAATAGGTCCCGAAGCTGCCCAAACCGGACCCGCAAGACGCAAAGACCTAGAAACACTAGACAAGCAATATAATTCTCTTCAAAACGATGAAAATGTCGCTAAAATCTATGAGCTCGTATCACAGCATATCTTAGATTATTATTCCGAATAATAACTAACCTATTTATTACAGAACTCACTTAGCTTTGAACCGTAATAGAAACTGATGCAAGCCACCGTTGCCTTTAAACCTTCCTATATTATTGGTTACCTCAAATTTATTCGAGGAATCAACTTGTTTATGGTGGCGCTTACGCAATACCTCACTGCCATCTTTTTGGTTGGCACACACGACTCTTGGTACCAGGTGCTTACAGATAAAGGCTTTTTCTTGATGGTGTCTGGTACAGTTATGATTACTGCTGCTGGCTACCTGATTAATGATTACTATGATGTAAAAATAGATTTTGTAAATAAGCCAGATCGAGTAGTTGTTGGAAAAAAACTGAAAAGGCGTTGGGTCCTAGCCGGACACACAATTCTAAATTTCGGTGCTATTGGCATCGGCACCTACCTATCTTGGCCTATTGGACTCACCATGTTTGGCGCTGCATTTCTGCTCTGGCTTTACTCAAACCAACTAAAGAGACTGCCATTGGTAGGAAATGTTTCGATAGCCATACTCACGGGAATGACGCTAGTGTTGGTGGCAGAATACTTTCAAGAAAGAACCTTTATTATTGCTTGCTATGCTGTTTTTGCAGCATTCATAACACTTATTAGAGAGATTATAAAAGATGTAGAAGACAGAAAAGGAGATGATAGGTATGGCTGCAGAACTATTCCTATCATTTATGGGGTGGCAAAAACGAAAATCTTCCTATATGCCATCATGCTCGTTTTCATGATTACTGTATTCATCTTACTCCATAATATATCGCTAGTACTACCAGTCGTTTTACTTTTTACCTTGGGCGGTTTAGCGTTTGGAATCGCTAAAGCCGATACCGTAAAAGCATTTAGTAATTTGAGCTCCATAACTAAAGTGATCATGTTGCTAGGCGTAATCAGTATGATGTTCATCTAATGAAAACTAAAATCTCAATCTTTGCTTCCGGAGGCGGATCTAATGCACAAAAGTTCTTCGAGCATTTTGTGCAAAACGATACTGCTGAAATCGTATCAGTTTTTACAAACAATAAGTCTGCTGGGGTCATTTCTCGTGCCGAGAAATTCAATCTACCCATCCATATTCTAAATCGCAGTTATTGGGATACTGGAGAAATACCTATCTCTATTCTCAAAGAGGAAAAAGTGGACTATATCGTTTTAGCAGGCTTTATGCTTTTGATACCAAAGGCGCTCATTAGCCAATATTCTGATAGAATATTTAACATTCACCCAGCCTTATTACCCAAGTTTGGTGGCCAAGGAATGTTCGGTAACAACGTTCACAAAGCAGTGAAAGTAGCAGGCGAAGAAGTATCTGGAATAACCATTCACCTTGTGAATGAGGAGTACGATAAGGGCAGAATTTTATACCAAGAATCGTGTTTTTTAGACCCGACAGATTCACCAGAAGAAATTGGTGCCAAAGTTCTCAAACTAGAGCACAAGAATTATCCAAAAGTGGTTGAGTCTGTAATTCGGAAATCCACTTAAAATCGCTACTTTTGCGACTTCTATTATTACCCCTTACCATGTCGCAAATCAAAATCAAATCAGCTTTAGTATCAGTCTTTTATAAAGATAACTTAGAGCCTATTATTAAGCTTCTTAAAGCTCACGGTGTAGAAATATATTCTACCGGAGGAACTCAAAAATTTATTGAAGATCAAGGTGCTGAAGTAATTCCTGTGGAAGACCTTACAAGCTACCCTTCTATTTTCGGAGGTAGAGTAAAAACACTCCACCCTAAAGTTTTTGGTGGAATTCTCCATAGAAGAGATAATGAAGGTGATTTGGGGCAAGCCAAAGAGTTTGAAATCCCGTCTATCGATTTGGTAATTGTAGATCTATACCCTTTTGAAGAAACAGTAGCTTCAGGTGCTGCAGAGCAAGATATTATTGAGAAAATTGATATTGGTGGAATATCACTCATCAGAGCAGCTGCCAAGAATTATAAAGATGTCCTAATCGTTTCTTCAAGAGAACAATACGGTACTTTAGAACAATTGCTTGAAGAGAAAAATGGAAGCACTGAACTATCAGATAGAAGAAAATTTGCTGCTGAGGCATTCGATATATCTTCTCATTATGATAGTGCTATTTTCAACTACTTCAACCAAAAAGAAGATCTCGACAAATTTAAGGTAAGTGAAAGAACGGGTAAGCAGCTGAGATATGGTGAAAACCCACATCAAGAAGGACACTTCTATGGCCCTTTAACTGACCTTTTCGATCAGCTTAATGGCAAAGAATTATCGTATAACAACTTAGTTGATATTGATGCTGCAGTTTGCCTAATAGAAGAATTTAACGACAACGAAAATGCCTTCGCTATTTTAAAGCACACAAATGCTTGTGGAATGGCAGTTGGCTCAGATACAAAAGATGCTTACCTGAGAGCATTTGCTGCCGATACAGTAAGTGCATTTGGTGGCGTATTGGTTACAAACCAAACTGTGGATTTAGCTGCTGCCGAAGAATTACACAAACTGTTTTTTGAAGTTTTAATTGCACCTTCATTCACTGACGAGGCATTACAATTATTGAAGGGTAAGAAGAACAGAATTCTTTTAGTTAAAAAGCAAAATTTAACTGCTCAGAAACAATACAAATCTCTCCTCAATGGCGTTATCGTGCAGGATAGAGATTTAGTGACAGACCAAGCTGCAAATTTCAAAACAGTTACTAAAAAAGAAGTAACCGATTCAGAAAAAGAGGCACTAGAGTTCGCTTCAAAAATTTGTAAGCACACTAAGTCTAACACAATTATACTAGCTAAAGACGGCCAGCTTTTAGCAAGTGGTGTAGGACAAACATCAAGGGTTGACGCACTAAGACAGGCTATAGAGAAGGCAAAAGCATTCAATTTTAAATTGAACGGGGCTGTAATGGCTTCTGATGCGTTCTTCCCCTTCCCAGACTGTGTTGAAATAGCAAATGGCGAGGGGATTACAGCAGTTATTCAACCAGGAGGTTCTATCAAAGATGAGCTTTCTATTAACTACTGTGACGAGAACAATATGGCCATGGTATTTACGGGTACCAGACACTTTAAACATTAAAGCTTTTTAGCCTTAATTATTATAAGTAATTAACTACTTTAGAACATTCATTTAACGCATAGGAGACCGATTTAATGGGTTTTTTTGACTTCTTAACAAGCGACATCGCAATTGATTTAGGTACAGCGAACACGCTAATAATTCATAAAGACAAAATTGTTGTAGACGAACCGTCAATTATTGCAATTGATAGGAATACAAACAAAGTTTTGGCTATTGGCAAAGATGCCATGAACATGCACGAAAAAACGCATGATAACATTAAGACCATTAGGCCTTTAAAAGATGGTGTAATTGCAGATTTCGAGGCTGCAGAGATGATGATTAAGGGAATGATCAAAATGATTGACCTGAAAAAGAGAAGTGTGCTTCCTTCATCTCATAGAATGGTTATTTGTATCCCTTCTGGAATTACTGAAGTTGAAAAAAGAGCTGTGCGTGACTCTGCCGAGCATGCAAACGCCAAAGAGGTTTACATGATTTATGAGCCAATAGCTGCGGCTATTGGCACTGGTATTAAAATCGATGAGCCTATGGGTTCTATGATCGTAGATATCGGGGGTGGAACCACAGAGATTGCGGTAATCGCTTTAAGCGGAATTGTTTGCGACCAATCTGTTCGTGTGGCGGGCGACACCTTTACAAAAGATATTCTCGATTATATGAGAAGACAACATAATCTACTAATTGGGGAACGTTCTGCCGAAAAAGTTAAGATCGCTATTGGCTCTGCTTTAACTGTGCTGGAAGACGAACCTGAAGATTATGAGATCAGAGGAAGAGACTTAATGACAGGAATACCTAAAGTGATTAAAATCTCCTATTCTGAAATTGCCTTTGCCTTAGACAAATCCGTTTCAAAGATTGAAGAAGCGGTGTTGAAAGCATTGGAGATTTCACCGCCAGAACTATCTGCCGACATCTACGACAGAGGGATCTATTTAACCGGTGGTGGTGCTATGCTAAAAGGACTAGACAAGCGCTTGGCATTAAAAACCAAGTTACCTATTCATATTGCTGACGATCCGTTAAGGGCTGTAGTAAGAGGAACTGGCGAGTCTTTGAAAAACCTAGATTCTTACAGAGCGGTATTAATGACATAAGAATGAATGGGGCAACTTCTCGCATTTTTAGTTAAATATCGCGCCTTTCTATTATTTGTTTTTTTAGAGACTTTTTGTGTTTGGCTCATTGTGCAAAATAATGACTACCAAAGAAGTGCTTTCATAAACTCTTCCTCTCAATTTGTGGGTAGTGTTAATGAAACCAGCAAAAACATTGGAGACTACTTTAGACTAGGTTCGGTAAATGAAGAGTTGGCTGCGGAAAATGCTCGACTGAGAGAACGCTTATATTCAAATAATACTGACGCTCCCATAGATTCCTTGTTATCAGCAGGAATAGATAAAGATACTACCGATAGAGTTGAATATATCTTAATGCCCGCTGAGGTTATTAGGAATGAGATTAACCTAGCTAACAACTTCTTTATGATTAATAAAGGAGCTAGAGATAGTATTCAACCAGAAATGGGCGTCATCAACTCATTTGGGGTTGTGGGTACCATCCGTTCAGTGTCTGAAAACTTTGCAGAAGGTATTTCGCTTTTGAACACACGAAATAGTGTTTCGGCATTGCATAAACCATCCGGCAGGGTTGGGACGGTTCAATGGGACGGCCGAGATCCTAAGCAAGCTGCATTACGCTACGTAACGCCAGATGTTCAACTTCAGCAAGGAGATTCAATTGTTACCTCCAGCTATAATGCGGTGTTTCCAAAAGAAATACTCATCGGAACCGTTGAAGAAGTATCAATAGATGAGAACAATACGTACTTGCAAATAACAATCAACTTAAGCGTAGATTTTGCCAAACTCTCCTACGTTTATGTGATTAAAAACGAGATGAAAGCTGAGCAAGACTCACTCTTGAACCTAAACCCGATAGATGTTCAATGACAAAGAACCTAGCGACTATATTATTCACATTAGCAATACTAATACCATTACAGGTTTTGGTATTTAGAAACTTTGTGATTTTCGATATGGGCTTTTGCTTTGTTCACTTACTTTTCTTACTCATGCTACCGAGAGAATTGAATTGGTCTCTAGGCATGATCATCGCCTTAGTCATTGGTTTAATTATAGATTTATTCTATCAAACGATTGGTATTCACGCAGCAGCTGGTGTTTTACTCATGTTCTTGAAGCCTGTTTGGCACAGATATAATACGCCTAGAAGTGGCTATGAAGTGGGTGACTTAATGCTAATAAGAACTTATGGCTTGAGCTGGTATTTGGGTTATGCAACCCCACTAATTCTAGTATACTCACTGGCTACTATGTTTATTGAAGCGGGAAGCGCAGGATTATTCGGAATAACCTTAATTAAGGCAACCTTAACTGCCTTCATTACGCTTATATTTATACTCATCGTTCAATATCTCTTTTACAACAAATAAGTCGATATGCTAGATAGTAGAAGATATGTAATTCAAGCTGTATTCGTAGTTGTAGGTTTAGTTTTCCTTATCAAACTTTTTGCTTTGCAAGTGGTAGACAAGACTTACCAGCTCAAGGCAGAAAGAAATATAATTCAAACCATCACGCAATACCCATTTCGCGGTTTAATGTACGACCGTAAAGGAGAACTTATTGTTTACAATGAGCCTATGTATGACCTCATGGTTATACCGCGAGACGCTTATGTTGGCGACACAACCACCTTTTGTTCGCTCTTTGAAATTACAGAAGAAGAATTCGTTGAAAACCTCAAGAATGCTAGGAAGTATTCTAGTGTTAAACCCTCCCCTTTTCTTAAGAAACTCTCACATGAGCGCTATGCTCAAATTCAAGATCACCTGCACCAGTTCAATGGCTTTTTTGTAAACCCAAGAACTGTTAGAAAATACGCTCAACCAATATTGGCCAATCAGGTAGGATACATTGGAGAAGTAAGCCCTAGGGACTTAGATAAAGACACCTCTGACTATTATAAGTCTGGAGATTATATAGGCATTACGGGCCTTGAAAAGTCTTATGAAGAGATCATGAGAGGCGAAAGGGGCGTTAGTCAAAAGCTAGTAAACGTAAATGGAATTGAGAAAGGTAAATATAGAGATGGTGATCTAGATGTAGCATCTACCCCAGGCAAGAACCTACAAACTACAATTGACCTTGAGCTACAAGCTTACGCGGAATACCTTATGAAAGGCAAAAGAGGTAGTGTGGTAGCAATAGAGCCTTCTACAGGAGAAATTCTAGCCATGGTTTCAGTTCCTTCTTACGACCCTAATAAACTCTCTGGAAAAAGCTTTGGTCAATACTTCGATGAAATTAAAGTTGATACAACTGCCCCACTCTTTAATCGTGCCATTCAAGCGAAATACCCTCCAGGTTCTATTTTTAAGACTGTACAAGCACTTATTGCACTCGATGAGGGCGTAATAGGGCCAGAAGAAAAACTGAAGGTAAACTTGTCAGCCATGGGCGATCACGCCCCAGCCGGACTTTACGATGTGTCTAGAGGAATTGAATTCTCCTCTAACAACTACTTTCATGATGTAATGAAAAAGGTAATTCAACAGAATGAAGACCCTAGCATTTTCATTGATAGTCGTTTGGGCCTAGAAAAGTGGACAGCTGCAGTTAAGAGATTCGGCTTTGGCCATGCATTAGGAATTGATATCGAGGGAGAGGTTGCAGGCACTGTTCCAGATGTCGACTTGTATGATAATATGCATGGAAGAGGCCGCTGGGCATATAGCGGGATTTACTCCCTTTCAATTGGTCAGGGAGAATTAGAAGTTACACCATTACAGGTTGCCAACTTAGCAGCTATAATTGCGAATAGAGGTTATTATATCACACCTCACCTGGTAAAAGGAATTGAGGAAAACGGAGAAATAACTCCTTTGGATTTCGAGAAGCACTATACCGGTAAAGGAGATGAATATTATCCAGCCATTATTGATGGGATGACCAAAGCCGTGAAGAAAACAGCACCTAGAGCTGCAATAAAAAACATAACCATTGCCGGTAAAACGGGTACTGCTGAAAACGGTGCCAAGGGCGAGGTTTATGATCACTCCGTATTCATGGCATTTGCTCCTGCTCAAGCACCAAAAATTGCTATTGCAGTTTATACCGAAAACGCTGGATGGGGAGGTGGTGCATCCGCATCAACTGCCAGCCTATTAATTGAGAAATACATAAACGGTGACATAAAGAAAACCTGGTGGAATAGAGAAGAATATGTTCGTAAGAAGCTCTATCTCGAAGGCTTAGAAAAAACTATCAATTTTAATTGAGAAACGAAGGCGGATTATTTGGCAACCTCGACTGGCTCGTTGTATTTCTCTACCTTATTCTTTGCGCATTAGGTTGGTTCAACATATATGCCTCAGTTTATGATCCCGTCCAAGACCAGAGCATTCTAGATTTTAGCATTACTTCCGGTAAGCAGCTGTTTTTCCTCGGAGGCTCATTGATTCTGATTGTCGTTATCCTCCTTTTAGATTTTAGGGTATATGAGACCTTTGCCCCCATATTCTATGTCTTAATGATTATACTGTTAGCTGGGGTTTTAGTCTTTGGTAAAGAGATTAATGGGGCCAAATCGTGGTACGATCTAGGCTTCTTTAGGCTACAACCATCAGAGTTTACCAAGCTAGCAACCGCCTTGCTATTAGCGAGATTCGTATCTACAACTGGTGTGAAACTAACGGACATCAAATCTCAATTGAAGGCTTTAATACCCATCCTAATTCCAATAGGCTTAATTATGCTTCAACCAGATGCTGGATCTGCTATGGTATTTGCAGCACTGATAATACCCCTATACAGAGAAGGTTTTCCGGGCATTTATATAGCTTTAGCATTATCTGCATCTACTATATTCATTCTTACTCTTCTTGTAGATCAGGTCTACTTATATGGAGGCTCAGCCTTGATCGCTTTAATAGTAATTCTAATCTCTGAAAAGAAGAGAGCAAAAATCACCTCCATTATTGGCGTCTTGGCCGTTGTCTGTGTTGTTATTCTCGCAACTGATTATGTTCAGACAAACGTACTTAAACCTTATCAACTCAGCAGAATTGAAATAATTCTAAAGCCTGAATTATTTGATCCACAGGATGAAGGCTGGAATTTAGAGCAATCTAAGATAGCCATTGGCTCAGGCGGTTTCTCAGGAAAAGGGTTTTTGGAAGGTACTCAAACCAAATTTGGCTACGTACCAGAGCAAAGCACTGACTTTATTTTTAGCACTCTTGCCGAGGAACACGGCTGGTTTGGCTGCGCTATTGTGATCAGTCTATTTGTGGCCTTAATGCTTAGGCTTGTCTTTATTGCAGAGCGCCAAAAGTCAAAGTTTGCTCGATTTTATGGCTACAGCTTGGCCTCTATTATCTTCTTCCACTTTACCATAAATATTGCCATGACTATTGGGTTATTTCCTGTCGTTGGTATTCCACTGCCCTTCTTTAGTTATGGAGGAAGTTCACTCTTCTCCTTTACTATCATGCTCTTCATCATGCTAAAGATCGATATGCACAGGTCTCAGGTACTACTAAGAAGTTAGCCAAAGGTTCTTTCCAAAACAGCCATAAAAGCTTCAACTTCTTCGCTCTCCATATCCCAACCATTGTTGTAATTATTGGCTATTGATAAGGCTTGTTGCAAATCTGTGGCACCTCCAATCTGGGCAAATGCTTCTTTCATTTTACCATTGTCGCCACCGAACAAATTATTTTGAAACATGAACTTCTCGTTTAATGTCAGAGAAGATTCAATAGACTTATTTACACTCTTTTGGAGTTTCTCTGCCAAAGTCAGCTTTTTAGGTTCATCAAAACGATCGTTTAATGTATTTCCTGGTTCAACAGCCTCTTCTTCTACTAGAGTAATAACAGGTGTCTCTGGCTCCTTCGGCTTCTTTACGACAACTGGCTCTTCTTTTGGCTCTTCAATAACTTCAAAGAGGTGACTGACTTGATCAACAGCGTTCAACTTATTTAGAAATACTTCAGCATCTGCTGCCTCTAATTTCGTCTCATCCAAATCTTCATACATATTCAATATGCTATTCTTGGTGTCGAAGTCTCCAATTCTATCTACCAAAACACGAAAGAAATCTCTATTGGCTTTGATATACTTAAACTGTCGTTTAAAATCTTGAGGCCTTTCTATTCGATCCAAAATAGACTCTAAATAAGCCTTAGGAGCAAATGAAATAAGAATGGAATCTTCAATAGCTTGATTGAGTAAAGGTGTTAAATGATCCCTATCTATGCTTATATGGTTAGAAAGCACGTTCATGAAATCCTTCAAAGCGGCCTTAACCTTCTCATTAGCAAAATCGAAGTATGGGCTTTCCAGTTTTTCAACCTCATTTCTCCATTGATTGAATAAAGAACGAATAATAAAGGAATTGACCTGACGCGAATTGGTGAGGGAAATCAATCGTTCTCCTTCTACTTTTGCATAAGATTGTAAATTCTCCTATTGAACTTCCGATTGACTTACTAATTTCGCCAACTGCTTCAAGCTTAAGTTTGTAGCGCATTGCTTATTTCTTTTGATTTGTAAATTAAGAAATATGCCTAAGATCATTATCCGAAATCTGAACAATAAACACATTGATGTGAACGATGGTAACCTATCTATATTGGATGCTATACTTGCTGAACCTGTAGACTGGATGCATGCCTGTGGCGGCAACGGTAGATGCACTACCTGTAAGATGGTAATGCATGCCGGACAAGACACACTCGGGGCAGACTCTGAATCGGAGGCTAAACTTCGCGGATTAGGAAGACTTGCCGATAACGAGCGACTGGCCTGCCAGTGTACCTTAAAAGGTGACATTGAAGTTTCAGTAGCTGAAAAAAATAAATTCCCGCACCTAACCTATACAGCTTAGTATGTTTTTAGAGCCTCAGATCAACATATCAGACAAGCATACCAGCGGCTCCATTGAGGTGGTTTGCGGCTGTATGTTTTCCGGTAAAACGGAAGAACTGATACGCAGATTGAGGAGAGCAACTATTGCTAAACAAAACGTAGAGATTTTCAAACCGGCTATTGATACCCGCTACGATGAAGAAGAGGTGGTGTCTCATAATAAGACAGCTATTCGGTCTACACCTGTTCAATTTGCGTCAGATATCATTTTATTGGCAGGAGACAGTGATGTTGTTGGTATTGATGAAGCACAGTTTTTCGACAAAGACATTGTTGATGTTTGTAGAAAACTGGCCAATAGCGGTAAGCGAGTAATTGTAGCAGGTTTAGATATGGATGCTAAGGGGGAACCTTTTGGCCCAATGCCTCAGCTGCTGGCAATTGCTGAATTTGTCACGAAATTACATGCTATCTGTACCGTAAGTGGATCGCTTGCTTCGTTCTCATATAAACTCACTGATTCTGACAAGACGGTAGAGTTGGGAGAGAAAGACATTTACGAAGCGAGAAACCGAAAATATTTCTATCAAGGCCAAAAAGAGAAAAAAAGAAAGCGTGAGTAAAAAGGCAATTCATATTGTTCTTCCTCTCGTTTGTCTGCTATTCTGCTTCAAGACTTATGCCCAAAACAATATTCCTGTTCTTAGCTGGCAAACACACTTTAGTTATAAGAACATCAATTCTCTTGCTCTAGGAGAGAATACGGTTTTTGCTGCGGCTTCGCATGGCATCTTCTTCTTAGATCTGGACGATAACAGTATCAACCTGATAAACAAAAATAATGGGTTGAGCGATGTAGATATTGCCTCAGTTCATTACTCCAATTTATTAGATGCCCTGATAATTGGTTACAAGGATGGAGAAATTGACTTTTGGAGAAATGGAACTGTTCAAACCATCAGCACCGTAGAAAAGGCAAGTATTACCGGAAGCAAAGCCTATCGAAATATTCAGTCATTCAACAATAGACTCTATTTCTCTGGAGACTTAGGAGTTGTAGTTTATGACATTCAAAGAGAACAAATAACGGAGTCTTATTTGAATTTAGGAGAAAACGGAACTCGGCTTCCTGTGAATGAACTCTACTTTAAAAACGATTCTATTTACGCGGCAACAGACAACGGAATTCTAAGCGCACTTAATGATGAATCCGTAAACTTACTTGACTTCAATAACTGGAGTCGATCTCTCACTGGCTTAGACTTTCTAAATATTATTGAATTTGATGATAAACTATATGCATCCTCTGGGTCAGATATTTTTAACTACGATGGAACTGACTGGAACTACTTTACGAGCATTACTCAAGACATTCTAGCGTTAGATGTAAATGAAAACAACCTCTTTGCGCTATCAAGTACAAGCCTCTATCAACTTAACGGAAGCAATCTTCAAAATATCAAGAACATTGTGCCTGCCAATGGGATGTCAATAGAGGCAAATACAATTTGGGTAGCATCAAGCATCCAAGGCCTATCTAGGCATCAATTAAACATCGAGGTACCTCAAAATTATAGACCTTTAGGGCCATTGAGTGATGAAATTGATAAGTCGTTCTATATTAACGATGAGCTTTATTTCTTAAATGAAGAGGGTTATTCAATATTCAAGACCGCTAACCGAACCTGGGAAGACTTTGGTTCACTCTCTTCGGTCAATCTCTCTGACCTTATTTTCAATATCACCTTACCAACATCTTTAGACCCACCGCTAAGATCTGATTTTACTCAGGGTATTTTTTCTGCAAGAAGCTCCGTGAATCTACTCCTTGACTTTACTAACCAAACCACGATGGAAAGAATCAACGGCTCGTTTAACATTCAAGCCATGGAAAGTTTTAACTCAGAACTATGGGCAGCTACACGCGATAGAGATCGATCACTCCATAAATGGAATTTGGTATCGGATACCTGGAGTGGCTATGAACTAAGTAACCGTAGAGCAAGGTTTCCCACCGATCTATTCATTGCCAATAATGGTGATAAATGGATGAATATTGATGAAAATGAAGGAGGAGGTATTCTCGTTTTCAATGAAGCCTCAGGCCGCGAACGCTATCTTAATGTTAATGGTGGTCAAGGCGGCTTACCCGGAAGGAAAGTAAATGACATTGCTTACGATGAAGATGAGTTCTTATGGTTTGCTACAAGTGGTGGAGTAGCTTTCTACCCTAGTCCAGATGAAGTCTTAGAAAATAGATCTTTAACGGCAAGCATTCCAATTTTTGAGAACCGACTACTTTTAAGAAATGAGCATATTACGTCCATTTCAATTGATCCTGCCAATCGTAAATGGTTTGGTTCGTTAAACAATGGGCTTTGGCTATTCTCAGAAACAGGTGAAGAATTGATATACCATTTTACAGAAGAAAATAGTCCTTTACCTAGTAATCAAATTGTTGACATAACTCTAAATCCAAAGTCTGGAGAATTATTCATCTCTACAGATAAGGGAACGGTTTCATTCAGAAGTGATGCCACCGAAGGACAAGCAAGTCACTCAAATGTTAAGATTTATCCAAACCCCGTATCGCCAAGCTTTCAAGGCAACGTGATACTGGAAGGCTTGGTGAATAACGCTAGACTAAAAATTACAGATGTATCGGGCAAATTGGTGAAAGACATAAGAGCCAATGGCAGCACAGCCATCTGGAATGTAAGAGACTTAAGCAATGCCAGAGTATCAACAGGTGTCTATCTAGTCTTTAGCTCCAATAGAGATGGCTCTGAAACATTCGTTGGTAAAATAGTAGTGATCTGATGCTATACTCTACTCAAGGCATTGTTTTTGGCAGTACAAAATTCAAGGAGACTTCTATAATTGTTAAAATCTATACTGAGCAGTTTGGAATGCAGTCTTATCTCGTAAATGGGGTTAGATCGAATAAATCTAAAGGGAAATCCGCTCTTTATCAGCCACTGTCCTTATTAGACATGACAGTCTATAACAAGCCAGGAAAAGACATACAACGGGTATCCGAGGCTAAGTTTGCATTAACTTATAGTTCCATACCATTCGACCCTTTTAAAAGAACCATAGGTATTTTCTTAACTGAAGTGCTGGGAAAAGTACTGCGAGAAGAATCTCATAATTCGAACGTCTTTAGATTCATTTTTCATTCGCTAGAACTTTTTGACACTCAACTCACCAATATTCAGAATTTCCATTTGCAGCTCTTAATTAAAACAACCCATCAGATTGGTTTTGGTCCTGAAAATGGTGCAGATTTCGTTCATCAGATAAGTGAATCTGGCTATTCTGTAAGTATTGATCAAAATGAGGAAGGACTATTAACAGAATTAATGAGTAAGCCTTATGGGCACGAATTAGCCGTAGGAAACGAAACGAGGAGGACTCTTCTAGACCATATTCTCAAATACTATCAGATTCATTTGGGTTCTATGGGAGAAATAAAGTCGCTGAAAGTACTGAAAGCCATTTTGAGTGCATAACTCATTTCTGAAATGCTTATTTTCGTGAAAAGTTATTGAAGATGAGCTCCAAGTTATACGATGAAATTCCGTCACTCGATCTAGCAGATTTTACTTCAGGTGATGCAGACAAGAAGAAAGCTTTTGTACAAGCCTTAGGCGATGCATACAATAGCATCGGTTTTGTTGCAATAAAGAATCATGGTCTGACAGATCAAATGACAGAGAAATTGTATTCTACTATTCAGTCATTCTTTGGCCTCTCTGATGAGATTAAGCAAAAGTATGAGGTACCTGAATTAGCAGGACAGCGCGGTTACATTGGCAAAGGCAAGGAGCATGCAAAAGGGAGAACAACGGGTGACCTTAAAGAATTCTACCACGTAGGACAGGATGTTACTGATGGCGATCCAATTAAAAAAGAATATCCTGATAACATATGGCCAACGGAACTACCAGAAATGGAAGCTATAGGACTAGAGGTTTATAAAACATTAGAATCAACGGGCATTAAAATGCTTCAAGCCATTGCGCTATACTTAGGCCTTGAGGAGCATTATTTCGATAATAAAGTCCACAATGGAAACAGTATTCTAAGACCCATTCATTACTTCCCAATTGAAAATCCAGATGCGGTACCAGCAGATGCAGTAAGAGCAGCGGAACATGGAGACATCAACTTGATTACCCTTTTAATGGGCGCGAGCGCAGACGGTCTTCAGGTATTGAGAAAAGACAATAAATGGATTCCAATAACGGCACTGCCAGAACAAATTATTGTGAATGTTGGAGATATGCTCTCTAGGCATACCAATAACAAACTGAAGTCAACCATTCACAGAGTAGTGAACCCACCAAAGGAGCAAATGAAAACTTCTAGGTTCTCGATCCCTTTCTTTATGCACCCAAGGTCGGAAATGGACCTGAGCGTATTAAACAACTGCGTTGATCACAAGAACCCTAAACTTTATGAAGGTATCACTGCAGGAGAATTCTTGCATCAGCGTTTGGCTGAAATTGGTTTAAAGAAGTAAGTTTAATCGTGGCGATTAAGCGCATACGATATTACATTTTCCTGAGAGATGTATTACTCTTGTCTGTAACCGCATTCGGTGGGCCGCAAGCACATATTGCTATGTTCATAAAAGTGCTTGTAGAAAGAAGGCGATATCTAACGGAAGAAGAATTAATTGAGCTGAATGCGCTTTGCCAGATACTACCGGGCCCTACCTCTACTCAAACTGTCACTGCCATTGGCTTCCGTTTGGGAGGAGCACCTTTAGCTTATCTTACCTTATTGGTTTGGATGCTACCTGCTGTTACGCTCATGACAACAGCAGCTATTCTGGTAAACTCGTATCAAACGAAAAACTTTAGTCTGGAATTCACCAAGTTTATTCAGCCCATGGCTGTTGGTTTTATAAGCTACGGAGCCTATACCATTGCCTCCAAAGTGGTGAATACTCGTACGGCAGGCCTGCTAATGGTGCTTTCTGCCATTATAACCTATTTTATCTCTAAACCCGCTGCGCTGCCAATCATACTTGTTTTTGCAGGAGTCATTACTGCCTTTAACTATAAAAAGCAGGAGATTGAAGAGAAAGAGAAGGTTAAGATCAAATGGGGAAATTTTACTTTATGGGGTTTAGTACTTGTGGCAGCAGCATTATTAGGTGCATTTACCCAAGATCGCTTTGTTTTGCTCTTTGAAAATTTCTACAGAAATGGAAGCCTCATATTTGGGGGAGGTCAGGTACTCATTCCTTTCCTAAACACAGAATTTGTAGAGTTTAAAGGCTATCTCAGTTCTGAAGAATTTCTTTCTGGTCTAGCTATGGTACAGGCAGTACCTGGCCCTGTGTTCTCTGTAAGTTCATTTGTTGGTGCACTATCGGTAAGGGACTTGGGACTTGGCGGTCAGATCTTAGGTGGTTTCATTGCTGCTTGTGGCATTTTCTTACCCGGTACTTTTTTAATCTTCTTTGTGATTAGATTCTGGGATAGTTTAAAACGTTACAGAGTTGTTAGAGCATCTCTAGAAGGCATTACTGCCGCCAGCTCGGGAATGGTAGCCGCAGCTGCGTTTATTCTTTTTCAACCCATTGAGAATTCTGTGCTAAACGTCTCTGTTGTTATTGGCACTTTTGTCTTATTGGCATTCACCAAAGTGCCCAGCCCTTTTATAATCCTAGCAGGCTTAATAGCTGGTTTTCTTATTTAAGGTATCGAAGTTTGAGGGATTCAGTTGTTACCTCTATCTCAGTTTTACAACCAAACAGTAAAGGGTAGTTCACTTTTTCGTGTCCTGCGCTCAGGTTTGTAGCTATGGGAATGTCTGAGTCCTTAAAATATCTTAGAATCCATTCTTGAATGGTCTTCTTAAAATAAGACTGACGATCGGAAATGGAGCTGAAGTCTCCAAGTATCAATCCTTTGAGATTATCTAGCTTCCCTGCTCTTTTAAGTTGGGTCATCATACGATCTACCGCGTAAAACTCCTCACCAACCTCTTCTAAGAATAGCACCTTTCCTTCCGAAACAATCTCACTTGCGGTGCTCAAATTATTACAGATCATACAAAGGTTACCTCCAACAATAGGTGCAACAGTTTGTCCAGGAATAGTCAAATCTGAATGGCTGAGAGGCACATCAAAGGATGACTCTCCAAAAAGCATTCTCTTCAAAACTTCATCAGCTTTCTTATCTCTTCCCAACGTTACAGCCACCTGTCCGTGTATAGCAGGAACATTTAACGCAATTGACTTTAACAAAATAGATGTTAAGTCGCTGAAGCCTATTAGCCATTTAGGGTTAACGGTATACTTACCAAAGTCAACTTCATCAATAATTCTGGTGCTTCCATAACCTCCTCTCAAAAAGAGAATGGCCCGGATACTATCATCATTTAAGGCTTGCTGAAAGTCGTCAGCCCTTAAAGAATCATCACCCGCAAAATACCCAGAAGCAGCATTAGCAGAATCATAGATGACAGGAACCAGCCCCCAGCCTTTCAACAAGTCAATGCCCAAATCGTATGAAGACTCTAGCCTTTTTGCCGTAGCGAGAATGGCAATTTTATCTCCTTTTTGAAGTGGCTTGGGAATAATCATTGGGTTAAAATAAAAAAACCCCTTCAAACGAAGGGGTTTCTAATATGATTAATAAGTTTTTAGTCGTTCCCGTTACCTTCAGCGGTAGGGGTTTCTTCTGGCATAGGTACACCTAATTTTTTGAATACATCTTCTGTGATGTTGTAGGCCTCATCTGATGCTAATACAATACTAGTTGCAGCACCAGCCTGCGCATTAATAATCATCGCAAAGCCTTTCTCTTTTCTAATTTCTTCAATAGCCGCTTGAACTTTCTCGTAAAGAGGGTTCATCAATTCTGCTTGCTTGCCATTAAACGCTTGATCTGCTTGCTGAGAAAATTGCTCGAGTGAAGCCTGAAGCTTTCTAATCTCGTTCTCTTTCTCTTGAAGAACTAATTGAACTGCGTTTGGATCTTGAGCCATAGTCTGAAACTCTTGAATTTTACCCTGTAACTCCTGCTGCTTAGAAGTAACCTGCTTAGTCAATTGAGATCTAGTGGTTTCTAATTGAGAACTAACGGCTTCCATTTCAGGCTGAGCGAATACGATACCATCTAGAAAGGTGTATCCAATTTTGAACTCTTGTGCCTGCACTTTAACTGCTCCTAATACTAATAGTGCAGCTAACACTAACATTTTGCGATTCATGATTTCTATTTTAATGTTTTAGTTTTCTTTCTCTTTCTTTAATTCTAGTTCTTCTAGCACAAACTCTGTGTAGTCATGAACTGGGTTAGAATATACTATTCCAACATCTGCTGCTTTATCGAAGAGATAATCTAGGCCATATTTTTTTGCCACTACCTCAACTACTTGTCCAACTTTTGTTCTCAATGGCAGCACCAACTCATCAATCTTTTTGTAGTAGAGACCATCATAACCAAAAAACTCTGTGTTCTTTTTTAGAGCTTCTTGTTCCTTTGTCAAAATCTCTTGCTCTCTCTCCTGCTTCATGGCTGGAGTAAGCAAAACCTCATTTACTCTGAGATCCGATCTGAGCTTCTGTACCTCATCATACAAACTCCGTACCTCTTTGGTAAAAGCCTGTGCCAACCCCTCTAGTTCCTTCTGCTTTTGTTGGTATTCTGGCATCTGCTCAAGTACAAATTCTGAATCGAAATGGCCTATTTTTTGAGCTACGCTGGAATAAGCAGCGGCAAAGTTAAAAATTATTAAAAAGCTAAAAAGTCTGAAGTTGGATTTGTACATGATTATCGGATTTGTTGACCAATAGAAAAATGAACCTGTGATCCTCCAACGATGGCAGGGGTGAATGAATTGTCCTGATCGAAACCATATGCCCAGTCAACACCTAATAAACCAAATGCTGGTAAGAACAATCTTGCTCCAAATCCTGCGCTTCTAAATAACTTTCTTGGTGAATATTCTGCAAAGTCAGTCCATGCATTACCTGCCTCACCAAATGCTAATACATAAATTACTGATGATGGTTTGAGAGAGATTGGGTATCTCATTTCAGCAACAAACTTGTTGTAGATAATACCACCTCTAAACCCTGTATTAGGGTCTACTGGATCAATTACGTTATCCGCATAACCTCTAAGGGCAATAATTTCCTGGCCAATAATAAAGTTGTTCCCTCCGTTAAGTCCATTACCTCCAAGGAAGAAGCGCTCAAATGGTCCTGAATCTGTTTTGTCCGAATACGTACCGATAAAACCTAAATGCGCTCTAGCATTCACCACTAGCTTCTTACTAATTGGTACAAACATAGACCAGTCCAACATCCATTTGTGGTATTCCACAAATCTGTAGCGCTGCTCTTCAGTTAAATCGCCATCGTAACGGCTAGGATTCAATACAGACCAAGGTGGTGTAGCATTAATAGCCAAATTGAAGGTAGAACCGTAGCTAGGGAATTGAGGGTTGTCAATATTACTTCTAGAAATAGATGTGTTAAAAGTTAAACTGTTCGCCTGACCTGTTGAGAAACCAAGTGTATTACCAAAGTTGAATACATCATAGAATTGGTATCTAATCGTATTATTAATAGTGAAGTAATCATCCGGCCATCTCAGTCTTCTACCTAAACCAATGGTAAAGCCAGACGCCTTTAAGAAACCGATAAGGTCATTATTATTAAAGAAATCTATACTCCTATTGGCTGTTCTATTTAAACCAATTGAGAAGTTATTCGGCTTTCTTCCACCTAACCATGGCTCTGAGAATACAAGATTATAACTCTGGAACCTTCTACCATTAGACTGTATTTGGACGGATAATTTTTGACCATCTCCACTTGGATAAGGCCTCCACTTATCCCAATCACCAATGCTTTTTACTGAAAAGTTATTCAAGGTTAGCCCTACCGTACCAATGAAACCGAACGGCCCACCAAAACCACCTGACAACTGAATCTGGTCACTAGACTGTTCAACTAGACTAAATACAATATCTACTGTTCCGTCTTGAAGGTTAGGAATTGGCTGCGGGTTAATCTGTTCTGCATCGAAGTAACCTAGTTGCCCTAACTCTCTAATTGTTCTAATTAATTCTTTACGAGAATACTTTTGACCTGGAAGGGTTCTAATTTCTCTTAATACAACTTTATCACTCGTTCTATTATTTCCTTCCAGGATAATTCGCTTAATGGTTGCCTGTTCTCCTTCAGACATTCTCATTTCCAGGTCAATAGAATCATTCTCTGCCCTTACTTCTACCACATCTAGGCTAAAGAAGAGATAACCATCGTCTGCATATAATGACTGAATATCATCCCCTGCTTCACCATCATAAAGGGTTCGTTGGTCAATCTTATCTCGGTTGTAAACATCGCCTTTATAGATTCCGAGCTTTTCAGTTAAGAATTCGTCAGTGTACTTGAGATTACCGACCCAATCGATGTTTCTGATGTAATATTTGTTTCCTTCATCCACCTTGATTTTAAGGTCGATATACTCATCGTCAATATTGATTATTTCATCACTAACAACCTCTGCATCTCTAAATCCTTCAGAATTAAAAGCACTCACAATGGAGACCTTATCGTCTCTAAAATCATTTTTAATGAATTTTGAGCCCTTGAGAATGTTGAGCTTCACGTTATCGTTGATGAAAGTTTTTAAGTCTTTCTTAGAAACAGTGTAAGAAGAGTCAACATAGTTTCTGACAGATTTAGGGTTGGTCTTAAATACCTGATCCACTAAACGAGAGATTAACCAAAAGCGCGAACGCTCTTTTGTGTTTTTCATAGCTCGCTTAAGCCTTGAATCATCCAGTTCGTTATTCCCTTCAAAATAGATTTTGTTGATCTTAACCTTCGACTTTTTGTCTACAATAAACTTAAGTCGAGTTCCATCGGTACTAGAAGTATCTCTTTCCTGTATGGTCCTAACGGTTGTATTTAAATAGCCTTTCTCTAGGAAGAATTTTCTTATGACAATTTCCGAGTTCTTAATTAATGGAGCACTCGCTACCTTACCAATAATCCCTATTTGTTCTTTAATCTCTGTGGCTTGGCTTGAATTTGTGCCTTCAATATCAAAACGAACAATTCTTGGTCTTTCCGTTAATCGAACCTCTAGAAAAGCTCTGTCGCCTTCCGTCTTTGTTAACCAAAACTGGACGTCTGCGATGATACCTTGCTCCCAAAGTTTCTTTATAGCATTAGAAATCTGTTGGCCAGGAATTGGCACTCTATCTCCTACTTTGATTCCGGTAAATGAGATCAGAGCCCTTTCACTCAATACATTTGTTCCAGTAAATTTGATCTCAGCAATCTCAAAAACCTTTGGGTTGGTATAATCGATTTGAACGCCTTGACCAGCGTTAACACCATACCTTACCTGTGCTACCAAACAGCTAGCCAGCAGTGTAAAACTTAGTGCCAAAACCAATTTTCTCATCCTACTTATTATTCAATTGCTCACTGGTTTTTCCAAACCTTCGTTCTCTTTCCTGATAAGCGAGAATTGCTTCTCTTAAGTGCTTTTTTCTAAAGTCAGGCCAGAGTATATCTGTAATGAAGAACTCAGTGTAAGCCATTTGCCAGAGCAAAAAATTACTTATGCGTTGTTCTCCGCTTGTTCTAATCAACAATTCAGGATCTGGTATCCCTATTGTATTTAAATATTCTTCGATCTTTTCTTGATCAATTTCTTCAGCATTCAGCTTTCCGTCAGAAACATCCTTTGCTATAGCCTTTGTAGCCTGAGTTATATCCCATCTACCACTATAGCTAAGCGCCAAAACCAAAGTCATTCTTGAGTTATTGGCTGTTTTGTCAATCGCTTCTTGAAGCTCTGCTTGACACTTTTTCGGTAAGCTGGCCGTATCTCCAATAGTCGCTAGCTTAATGTCATTATCCATGAGGGTCTTAATCTCAGAATTAAGCGTAGACACCAATAGCTCCATTAGGGCAGTAACCTCCAACTTTGGTCTGTTCCAATTCTCCGTTGAAAAAGCATAAAGTGTAACGTATTTTATGCCTATTTCAGCAGATCCTTCAGCAGCATCTCTAACAGCTTTTATTGCGTTTTTATGCCCAAAAACCCTCATTGCACCTTTCTTTTTGGCCCAACGTCCATTACCATCCATTATGATGGCTATATGCTCAGGAAGATTATTTGGATCTATTTCGCGCTGCATTTAGACTGCTTCTCAAAAAACCAAGCGCGAATGTACGAAAATGCTATTGGTTTTTTAAAGCTAATAAGCTCTTTATCAAGCCTGTTAAAAGAACGGAACAGGACAGACTATCCTATAAAATGTATAGCTGAGAGATATTCCAGTGAAAAACATCCAATCATTATCGTTGGGGTTTCCCGCTTGGAAATTTTTGCTACCGGAAGTGGCTTCAAAAACATTATCAATCTGATCTGAATTAGTGGAGATTGCAGACGTAGAAACACCTAACACCCACCTTCTATCTAATTGAAATTTAAGTCCGACACCAACAGGAATTCTCATTTTTAAGCCAGTATTGTAAGTTTCAAAATCTTGATCGGTACCTTTAAACTGATAGATACCTGCTCCTACCAAAACATATGGAGTCCAAGAAATGTCAGACCTAGGATCTCTGTAATCCAAGAAATGATATTCAAAAAGGAAATCTGAGTTCACAACATCGCCATCGAATGAGGCTTGTCTATTTGCTGAAAATACGTCAAAGGCCTGATCGTCAACACCCGTAACACTACCAAAGCCAACAGAAATTCTGTAGCTCAATCCGCTGTTCACATGCTTTCTTACGAAGAACTGCGCACCCATGGTTTGATTGCTCAAATCATATTCTCTCACAACATCTCCAAGGTAGTTGTAGGAACCTAATTCAAATCCAATTTCAGTGTTTTGGCTATAAGCCGTTTGAATGCTAAAAAAAGCCATTATCACTAACCAAACCCTTGATTTGGCCAGTATATCCGTACGATATGATCGCAAGCTAGAGAACAAAATACCCATCTAAATCTCGATGCTAGTTAAATATTGTTAAGTCAATTTCTAGCATCTAATCCCCATTTCAATTTATGTCGCAATGTATCAAAATACTTGTTTTTAGGAAAGCGAACCAACTTTGCTTCGAATTCCTCTCTCTTAACGGATATCTCTACGGTATCGTCTATACTTTGCGATCTAGAATCTAAAGACACCATAAATTGACTGCTGCTGCCCTCAATTTCGAAGGTTATTTCACTTTGGTCGGAAAGAATAATTGGCCTCACATTTAAATTATGAGGGCTTACCGGAGTGATGATAAAGTTCTTCTGCTGAGGATGAACCAGTGGCCCTCCACAGCTTAATGAATAACCAGTTGAGCCCGTGGGTGTAGCTACAATAAGGCCATCTGCCCAGTAAGAGTTTAGATAATCTCCATCCACATAGGCATGAACCACAATCATAGAAGATGTCTCTTTCTTAACAATTGTGAATTCGTTAAGACCAAAATTAAAGGGTTGAAAGAGTTTTTGATTTGAATCTACATGAACCAATGACCGAGACTCAATATTGAAATTTCCCTCTTGTATACTCTTTATCGCAAATGATATTTCGTCTCTTGGCGTAGTAGATAAGAAGCCTAATCGACCTAGGTTAATCCCAACAATGGGTAATTCTGAGCCATTGGTATAGGTAACTGAATCTAATATTGTTCCGTCACCACCTAAGCTAAATAAGTAATCATACCCGCTTAGGTCATCTCCTAGTTTGAAAGTTTTAAGGTGAGCGGTTGAAAAGTCTTTCTCGGCCAAGTCCAGCTGATACTGGGCACTTATGTCTGCCTCAATGCCGCTCTCTTCTATCAAACGAAACATATCACCAATACAGGCCTGCGCTTCTAGCCCAGTACTTTTTCCATGTATAGCGATTTTCATGATTTAGATATTGAGGTAACGCATCAATAAATCAAAGCGTTCTTGATCATTCGTTTTAATCTCCTCCTCTTGAAATCTCCCGATAATTTTGTAGCCAAATCGTTCAAGAGAAGCAGTTATATGAGATACTTCAGTCTTATTCAACTTTAGGGTAACACGAAGCATAGACATGTCCTTGGAATCTGAATTTACCGCAGCACTTAACACCTTAGCGCCCTCAGACTCTATGAGACGGCTAATCTCAGATAAGCTGTAATCTCTCTGGTTCATCATTAAGACTAAGATTGCTCCCGGCTCTTGAACTGCAGTAGATTCTGCAAAAGCACTTATCGTATCCTCTAACGCGAGAACTCCTTCAAACGATCCCTTATCGTTCAATACGGCAACCATTTGTGTTTCATGCTCAGCCGCTGTTTTAATTACATCGTAAAAGTGCTGCTTGTCATAAACAAAACACTGCTCTCCTTCCAGATAATATTCGGATACGGAAAGCTTGTTATCGTTTTCTTCAAGAATTGATTCCTCAGTAATAAAGCCAAGGAATCTACCTTTTTCAATAACAGGTAGGCGATTCATTCTTAACTCTTCCATCCATACAATAGCCTTATGACCATCGTCATTTGGTTTTAATGGGGGAATCATGTGATTAATCAACTCACTGGCTATCATTTACTTCACTTTTGTTGGGTAACATCAATTAACAAGCCAAAGTTCTTAATTGATTGGGGTTGGTTTAAACAATATTATAAAATGTAAGCCAATTTCTAAGCATTTCAAGGCCATATTGTGTTAAAACCGCTTCAGGATGAAACTGTAGGCCATGAGCCATAATGTCAGGCTGCGTGTCAAAAGCCATAAGCTCTCCCGAGTTTGTACTAGCAGTCGGCAGCACGGAATCAGGTAAAACTGTATTGATTAAAGAGTGATATCGAACGACTTCAATCTCTTGTGGAAGCCGTTTAAAAAGAACCCCACCTTGAGTTTTTATCTTGCTGATTTTGCCATGCATTGGATAGTCTGCATGCTCCAACTTTGCTCCCAAGCTTTGGGCAATTGCTTGGTGCCCTAAACAAATGCCAAGAGTAGGCTTATTGGCAAGATAATAGCTAATAGCCGCCATTAAATGATTCGCCTTTTCCGGTGATTCAGGGCCAGGAGAAAAAACAACTGCGCTATACTTATCTGAACACAATTCGCTCAAAGGCGCATCGTTTCTCTTCACATCAACTTTACAAGAAAGCTGATTGAAATAATCGACAAGATTATAAGTGAAGGAATCGTAATTATCTACTAAAAGAATCAAATCGGGCTTAATAACTCTTTAATGGACTCTAGCATTTCTTCTGCAAATGGTAACACTACATCTAACGCACCAATAATATTCGGACCGAGATCAACAAGAAATGGATAGAGCACCAAATCTTGGTCTTGTCCTGGCAGCTCAATACCAAAATTGATTGTTAAAAAGAGGATTATGCTTATTCCTATCCCCCACTTTACCATTCCTACAACAGCACCTGCAAACTTATCAACACCGCCTAAAAGAGTCATATCAATCATCTTTTTAACGATTTTACCCAGCATATTAATGAGTAGTATAATCGCCAAAAAAATTACAATGAATGATATAAAGGGAAGTAAATGATCAATTCCCTCGAAATAGTCTTTCAAGTAGACTATCCCCAATTCCATTAATTTGAATCCCCCAACTATTGCTAAAATAAAAGCTAGAATGCCTATAATTTCAAGCAATAACCCCTTTCTAAAGCCCAAAACAGCTCCAAAAACTAGGGGAATTAAAAGAATAATATCGAGGGTTTTCAATTAGCTGGTTAAAAGCTTTTTAACAATACCTGAAATGGTCTTTCCATCTGCTTTGCCTGCTAAGGCTTTTGAAGCAACTCCCATAACCTTTCCCATATCTTGAGGGCCTGAAGCACCAACTTGCTCAATAACACGCTTAACTTCTGCCGTTATTTCTTCCTCAGACAGTTGTTTTGGTAAATAGCGCTCAATTACTTCAACTTCTGCTATTTCTACCGCATAAAGATCTTCTCTGTTCTGATCTTTATAAATCTGAGCTGAGTCTTTTCGTTGCTTTACTGCTTTCATGAGCATTTTCATTTCGGCATCTGCTGAAATGTCTCCAGAGCCTCCTTTTTCTGTCTCGGCCATTAGAATCATCGATTTAATCGCACGCAGTGCTTTCAATTCTTCTTTCTGTCTTGCCAACATGGCTTTTTTAATATCTCCTTCTATCTGTTCTTTAAGACTCATGGTAATAAAATTACGATTTTTGAAATCATTAACTTGCACACAAAGTTACGCAATAAAGACAATTTTGAATGACTAGACTAAGCGTGAACATTAACAAAATAGCCACTTTAAGAAACGCTCGAGGTGGTAGTAACCCAAACGTGGTACAAGTGGCTATTGATGCAGAAAAATTTGGTGCCGAAGGGATTACTATTCACCCTAGACCAGACGAAAGGCATATAACCACTCAAGACGTTTATAATGTAAAGAAAGTGGTCAACAGTGAATTTAACATTGAAGGATACCCCGATGAACGATTTTTGAGAATCTTGGAAGAGGTAAAGCCAGAACAGGCCACTTTGGTACCAGACCCCCCTCACGTGTTAACTTCCAATGCAGGCTGGGACACCATTGGCAAAAAGGACTTTCTCAAAGACATAATCGATCAAATAAAATCCATGGGCATTCGAACTTCTATCTTTATTGAGCCTGATAAGGAACTGATCGAAAAAGCGGGACAGATAGGCACTGATAGAATTGAACTTTATACAGAGCCCTATGCCAAAGACTTTCCGAAATCTCCAGAAAAGGCGGTCGCACTTTATCATGAGGCCGCTATAGTTGCGACCGATAATGGATTAGGTATTAATGCGGGTCATGATCTAGATTTGAACAACCTGAAATACTTTGCGGCTAATGTTCCAAACCTTGCAGAGGTGAGCATTGGTCATGCCCTGGTTTGTGATGCACTATATTTAGGTCTTGAAAACACCATTCAACTATACCTAAGAGCCCTAAAACCATGAGCCTTTTAAATCATAAAATCTTGGGAAATGGAGAGCCTCTAGTAATTCTTCATGGCCTTTTTGGTTCATTAGACAATTGGATTACGCTCGCCAAGAAGTGGAGCGAGTTCTACCTAGTGGTCTTAGTTGACCAAAGAAACCATGGAAACTCCTTTCATGATGAAGAGTTTTCTTATTGGGCAATGGCCGAAGACTTGAAAGAACTCCTAGACCATTTAGACCTTCAGAGTGTTAATCTTATTGGGCACTCTATGGGGGGTAAAACTGCAATGACTTTTGCTGAACGCTATCCAGATGCTATTAATAAGCTCATTATCGCAGATATAGGACCAAAGGCTTATCCTGTACATCATTCAACAATAATAGATGCATTCTATTCAGTGCCTGTGAATGAGCTAAAAAGTAGAAACGAAGCCGATGACATACTAAAGCATTTAATCCCTGAATTTGGTATACGTCAATTCTTATTAAAGAACTTAGCCAGAACCTCTGATGGTTTCAAATGGAAGATGAACTTAGATGTTATCGCTAGAAATATTGAAGAAGTTGGCAAGCCAACGTTTTCAAATTATTCGGGAGAAACGCTCTTTATTAATGGAGGTAATTCCAATTATATTCTAAATGAAGACAAAGAAGAAATAAACAGTTCCTTTTCAAACACCACTTACCAAACCATTAATGAGGCTGGGCATTGGCTCCATGCCGAAAAGCCTCAAGAATTTTTTCAAGGTGTAAATACATTCCTCAATAACTAGCTTCTCATTATGCTCTACGTTATACCAAATGTAATTTCTGATGACACACAGACCGAGGTCATCCCAAATCAGGTAAAAGAAGCGATTAAGAAGTGTGATAT
Organism: Roseivirga sp.; assembly: GCA_965661455.1. GTDB lineage: Bacteria > Bacteroidota > Bacteroidia > Cytophagales > Cyclobacteriaceae > Roseivirga. The sequence continues at coordinate 322,577 of CBFIDV010000001.1, read as the reverse complement.
CTTCTTTGTGGAAAATCTGCGAACGGCAAGAAGATACATTAGCTCTCTTAAACTAGGTTTAGTAATTGAAGATCTACGATTCGAAGTAGTGGATAAGAAAACTACATTTGAGGAGTGTTTTGATCTTATTCAACCGATAATAGAAGGGAAAATTGGAGGTATTATTTCAGAATCTGGTTGTCCAGGTATTGCCGATCCCGGAGCGAGGCTTATCCATTTAGCTCATCAGTTTAGAATAAAAACCATCCCCTTAGTGGGTCCATCATCCATTCTCATGGCATTAATGGCTAGCGGTATGAACGGACAAAGTTTTGCCTTTCACGGCTATCTCCCAATTGACAGAAAAGAACGTCAACAAAAATTGAGAGAATTAGAGAAAGAGTCAAAACTAAAAGATCAGACCCAGATTTTCATGGACACGCCCTACAGGAATGAACAACTCATGTTCGATATTTTGAAAGTCTGTAGGAAGGACTCATTCTTATGTGTTGCAAAGGATGTAACCGGAAAAGAAGAGATGATTCAGACGAAATCGGTAGGCAAATGGAACATGAAAGATGTATCTCTCAAAAAAACACCTACTATCTTTTTACTTTATGGAAATTAGTAGAATCAATTCTACTTTTTAAATCCCATTCATAATCCTATTTTTGCCACCACTAATTTTTAAAGTATGCCATACCTATTTACTTCAGAATCTGTATCTGAGGGACATCCAGATAAAGTTTC
>CBFIDV010000001.1:206376-321838 GCA_965661455.1 Roseivirga sp. | reverse complement strand
CAGACAAAACCGGTAGGCAAATGGAACATGAAGGATGTATCTCTCAAAAAAGCACCTACTATCTTTTTGCTTTATGGAAATTAGAAGAATCTATTCTACTTTTTAAATCTCGATCTTAATTCTATTTTTGCGCTACAAAAATTTAAAGTATGCCGTATTTATTTACTTCAGAATCTGTATCTGAAGGACATCCAGATAAAGTTTCAGATCAAATCTCAGATGCTTTAATTGATAATTTTTTAGCCTTCGACCCTGAATCAAAAGTGGCTTGCGAAACGCTAGTAACAACAGGACAAGTTGTTTTAGCCGGTGAAGTAAAGTCTAATACATATTTAGACGTACAGCGCATAGCAAGAGACACAATCAAAAATATTGGGTATACGAAAGCAGACTATCAGTTTGACTACAAATCTTGTGGAGTACTCTCTGCTATTCATGAGCAATCTGATGACATAAATAGGGGTGTAGACAGAGCTTCTAAAGAAGAACAAGGAGCTGGTGACCAAGGTATGATGTTTGGTTATGCTACCAAGGAGACAGAGAACTTCATGCCATTGGCTTTGGACTTATCTCACAAGATTCTCCAAGTCTTGGCAGAATTAAGAAGAGAGTCTAGCGAAATTGACTACTTAAGACCCGATGCAAAATCTCAAGTAACAATTGAGTATTCTGATGACAATGTACCCCAAAGAATAGAAGCAATTGTAGTTTCAACACAGCACGATGATTTTGACCAAGATCAAGAAATGCTCTCGAAGATTCGTGAAGACATAAAAACGATTTTGATCCCAAGAGTAAAAGCCAAATTACCTGAGAACATTCAGGCTCTCTTTAACGATGAGATAAAGTACCATATTAACCCGACCGGTAAATTTGTTATTGGTGGTCCTCATGGTGACACGGGCTTAACGGGTAGAAAAATTATTGTAGATACCTATGGAGGTAAAGGAGCGCACGGTGGCGGTGCTTTTTCAGGAAAGGATCCATCAAAAGTAGATAGGTCAGCAGCATATGCTACAAGACATATTGCTAAAAACCTGGTGGCTGCAGGTGTGGCTGACGAAGTTTTAGTCCAAGTATCTTACGCAATTGGCGTTGTTGAACCAATGGGTATTTTTATTGATACCTATGGAACTGCCAAGGTAGATTTGAAAGATGGTGAGATTGCAGAAAAGGTATCGAAGGTATTTGATATGAGGCCTTACGCAATTGAAACAAGATTGAAACTACGTAATCCTATGTACACGGAAACAGCAGCTTATGGCCACATGGGACGGAAAAACGAGATTATTAAGAAGACATTCATTAATTCGAGTAATCAAGCTCAAGAATTTGAGGTAGAGCTCTTTACCTGGGAAAAGCTAGATTATGTAGACAAAGTCAAATCGGAATTTGGACTATAAAAAAAGCCCCTCTCGAAACTCGAGAGGGGCTTTTTCTTTTAATGATGCGCTGTCATTTTCTCTTTATGCTTTTTAATCTGCTTGCGCAGCGCTTCTGTGCATAAATCAGTGGCAGCTTCGAAAGAACCGTTAGTCTTTTCTGCAAAGAGCTGATCTCCCGGAACGTTCAATTTTATCTCAACAGTTTTATTCTCTACACCTTGGTTATTCACACGAAGAATAACTTCTGCATCGACTGTTCTGTCATAAAAGGTTTCCAATTTGTCCAACTTCATTTGAATAAAGTCTATAAGTTTTGCGTCTGCATCGAAATGGATTGATTGAACTTGTACTTTCATGATCTTAAATTTTAAAGGTTAAAAATTATGCTTTAGGATGAGCTTGGTCAAATACTGACTTCAGCTTATCAAGAGAATTATGTGTGTAAACTTGGGTAGCTGCTAAGCTGCTATGACCCAATAAATCTTTTACTGCGTTTAAATCCGCACCCTTATTTAATAAATGAGTGGCAAAGGTATGTCTCAACGCATGGGGGCTCTTTTTATCTAATGAGCTAATCTGATTCAAATATTTCTTTACGACTCGGTATATCAACATAGGATATGCTTCCCCCCCACTATTATTTACGATTAAAGATGCACTTTGGTCTGAAGAGAAAGCATGATTTTTATCAGCGATGTACTCTTTCATTAACTTTTTTAAGCTAACTGATATAGGCACAATACGTTCCTTATTTCTTTTTCCCAAAACTTTTATGGAGGATTTGTGAAAGTCGATGTCCTTATCTTGGAGTTGAAGCAGTTCCGCTAGCCGAATTCCGGTTCCGTACAAAAGTTCTAAGGTCACTTGATCTCGCTTTCCTACAATTCCATCCGGATACTCAACTCGATCTAGGAAAATAGAAAACTCGCCTTCGTCTGCAAAAGAGGGTAACTCCTTTTGAGTTTTGAGTGATTTTATCTTTGAGGTTGGATCTTTCTTAATCAGCTCCCTCTTAAGCAAGAATTTATAGAAAGATCTAAGGGTAGCAATTTTCCGGTTGGCAGTCCTTGGAGAAGTACCGTTATCCATAAGACTCAAGACCCAAGAGCGCACCATAAGCTGGGTTGCTTCTGTTAAATCTGAAATCTGAAACTGGTTTAATGTAAAGTCCTGAAATTGAGAAAGATCGTTCTCGTAAGAAGTTACAGTATGCTTGCTGTAACGTTTTTCAAATGATATGTACCTCAGGAAAGAATTAACCATGTTAGAACCACCCATTAGGCAGTACTAACATAGTAATTTATAACTGCATTAAGAATGCTTAGTAGTTATCATTCGCATACATTTTTTGCTTGTATGCAGCTTTAATTTTTTCTGTTCTTTTACTAACAGAAGGCTTTTCATATGCCTGTCTAGATCTAAGCTCTTTTAAAACACCCGTTCTCTCGAACTTCTTCTTAAATCTCTTTAGAGCTTTATCAATTGATTCGTTTTCTTTTACGTTAATTATGATCATGACTTAAAACACCTCCTCTCAAATCGGACTGCAAAAGTACAATCTTTTTTGAGAATCAAATGCTTGATCTACAAATAATTAAACTAGTCTTTCAGAACCTGACGCGCAATCACAACTTTCTGAATTTCAGAAGTGCCTTCGCCAATTGTACAAAGCTTAGAATCTCTGTAATACTTCTCTACAGGATAATCCTTTGTATAACCGTATCCACCAAATATCTGAACAGCTTCGGTTGCACATTCAACTGCACATTCTGAAGCATGATACTTAGCCATAGCAGACTCTTTTGTAACCGGTTTCTTATTATTTTTCAATTCAGACGCCCTAGCTGTTAGTAACTTAGCTGCCTCTATTTTGGTAGCCATATCGGCTAGTTTAAAACTGATCCCCTGAAAATTGAAAATTGGCTGATTGAATTGTTGTCTCTCCTGCGCGTATTTCAAAGCCTCATCAAAAGCGCCTTCAGCAATTCCTAAACTTAAGGCTGCAATCGAAATTCTTCCTCCGTCTAGCACCTTCATAGACTGAATAAACCCCTCGCCTACTTTACCTAACATATTTTCTTCAGGTATACGACAGTCTTCAAAAATCATCTCAGCTGTTTCTGAAGTTCTCATTCCAAGTTTGTCTTCCTTCTTTCCAGCTTTAAAACCTTGAGTTCCTCTTTCCACAACAAAAGCAGTCATTCCGTGAGAATCACCAACCTCTCCTGTTCTTACAATAACTACAGCAATATCTCCGGACTTGCCATGGGTAATCCAGTTCTTAGTACCATTAATTACCCACTCGTTTCCATCTTTCTTGGCAGTGGTTTTCATGTTACCAGCATCTGATCCTGTATTAGGCTCAGTTAAGCCCCAAGCACCAATCCATTCGGCAGACGCCAATCTTGGAAGCCACTTTTTCTTTTGCTCTTCGTTTCCAAATTGAAGTATGTGGCCCGTACAAAGTGAAATATGCGCGGCTACAGATAGCCCGATTCCTGGATCTATTTTAGCCACCTCAGATACTGCGGTGACATATTCATGATATCCAAAGCCTGATCCACCATACTCTTGAGGTACTAACACTCCAATAAGGCCTAGCTCTCCAAACTTCTTTAGTACATCCACAGGGAATTCTTGATCGTCATCCCATTGATTTCTAAAAGGTGTTATTTCCTTAGCACCGAAATCACGGATCATATCCGCAATCATTTTCTGATTTTCATTCATTTTCCTTCCGTTCCTTTCTCCTCCAAAATTACTCAATTATAAAAAGCAAACAAACGATCGTTAGGCAACTGCTTATCTTTAATTTTTGTCAGTTAACTTGAGATATCTCATGTTTTATCGAATAGAAAATCGTGATCTTCACTTAAGTCTTAATTTTACAGCTATGGAACTGAATAAGAAATTACTCATAACAGGGGGGGCTGGATTTATTGGTAGTCATGTCATAAGGCTATTCGTTAACAAGTATCCCAACTACGAAATATTCAACCTTGATAAACTCACTTATGCTGGTAATCTTGAAAACCTGAAAGATATTGAGGAAGCTCATAATTATAAGTTCGTTCAAGGAGACATTACCGATGCAAACTTTATATCTGAGCTTTTTCAAAAGGAACAATTCGAGGGGGTTATTCATTTGGCTGCGGAGTCACATGTAGATCGTTCGATTACCGACCCATTAGCATTTGTAAATACTAACGTGATAGGCACAGTAAATCTGTTGAATTCAGCGCGAGATATTTGGAAAGAAAGTTATGAGAATAAAAGATTTTATCACGTTTCGACTGACGAAGTGTATGGTTCATTAGGTGAAACTGGGTATTTCTTAGAAACAACACCATATGATCCTCAATCTCCATATTCCGCATCAAAAGCAAGTTCAGATCATTTTGTTAGAGCCTATGCCAATACTTATGGGTTACCTATAATTATATCTAATTGCTCAAATAATTATGGTCCCAATCAGTTCCCGGAAAAGCTTCTTCCTTTATGTATTAACAACATAAAAAACGGTAACCCTTTACCCGTTTATGGCAAAGGAGAAAATATACGCGATTGGCTATTTGTTATTGATCATGCCCGTGCTATCGATGTTATCTACCATGATGGTAAACTTGAAGAAACCTATAACATAGGCGGCTTTAATGAATGGACGAATATTGACATTGTAAGGCTATTATGCGATGTAATGGACGAAAAACTGAACAAACCGAAAGGCACTTCTCAAAAGCTCATCACTTTTGTGAAAGATAGAGCAGGCCATGACATGCGTTATGCCATTGACGCATTTAAAATTAAAGATGAATTGGGATGGGAACCATCACTTCAGTTTGAAGAAGGAATGTCAAAAACCGTAGATTGGTATCTAGAAAACACAGAGTGGCTTGAGCACATTACAAGTGGTGCTTACAGAGATTATTACGAAAATCAATATCAAGTATGAAAGGTATTATTCTAGCAGGAGGGTCTGGAACTAGGCTACATCCTTTAACATTGGCCGTGAGCAAGCAACTAATGCCGGTTTACGATAAACCCATGATTTATTATCCATTATCTATCTTAATGCTTGCTGGCATTAAGGAGGTCTTAATCATTTCAACTCCACATGACCTACCTTTATTTGAAAGGCTGCTAGGTGATGGAAAACAATTTGGCTGCTCTTTTGAGTATGCAGAGCAACCTCAACCTGAAGGATTAGCCCAAGCCTTTATTATAGGCGAAAAGTTTATTGGGGATGATAAGGTTGCTTTAGTACTTGGAGATAATATTTTCTACGGGTCTGGATTACCAGAACTTTTGAGAGAGAACACAGACCCAGATGGAGGCATAGTTTATGCCTACAGAGTAAATGATCCAGAAAGATATGGTGTGGTAGAATTTGATGATGAGATGAAAGCACTCTCGATAGAGGAAAAACCAGAAAATCCGAAATCGAATTGGGCTGTACCTGGCATGTACTTTTACGATAATGATGTGGTCGAAATTGCCAAGAATTTGAAACCCAGTCCCAGAGGAGAATTGGAAATCACAGACATTAATCAAACCTATCTAAACAGGGGCAAGCTGAAGGTAAGCCAAATGGATAGAGGAACTGCATGGCTAGATACTGGAACTATCAAATCATTGATTCAAGCAGGACAATTCGTTCAAATTTTAGAAGAACGTCAGGGAATTAAGATCTCTTGTTTAGAAGAAATCGCATATAAAATGGGCTTCATTGATAAAGAACAGCTAATCAAACTAGCCGAACCGCTAGAAAAATCAGGTTATGGTATTTATTTAGAGTCGCTTCTCAAGTAGTTACTCATTATACAAGACTGATAATAAAACATTAGCCACTTTCTCGAGAGTGGCTTTTTCTATGTTTTCTAGGTTGTCATCTTGAGTATGCCAAACGGGGGTGAAGCCAGATGTTGCACCATTCGTTCTAAAATCAATAATGTCGATCATAGGAATATTGGCAATTTGATTAACAAAAACATGATCATCCGTAATCCCTGCAAAGCCATCAGCCTTGATAAACGTATCTTCATAGCCCAAGGCGTGAGCATTGGACCATACCTTATCTAATATCCTTGCTGCATATTGTTTAGAAACACTGTCGTATAGAAACTGAGCATCTTTTGCCCCAACCATATCTAACAGGATTCCGTAATAAGCAGAGTAATTTCTTTTATGCTTGTTCTTACTCCAGTATTGACTCCCTAAACAGTACCAGCTGTTTAGTCCTTCGCGCAACTCGGTTCCAGATTCTTCTACATGTTCCCCCCAATCTTCACCATCAAAAAGAATAAAATCTACCCCAACTTCTGGGCTATTCATTGACATAAGTCTTGCAACCTCTAAAAGCACTGCTACACCACTAGCACCATCATTAGCGCCATCGAAAGGAGCGTATTGATCCTCACTATCCTGATCAGAGAATGGTCTAGTATCCCAGTGAGCCGAAAGCATTATTCTCTTTTTTGCAGAAGGGTTGATTGAGGCAATGATATTCTTAAGGTTGACTTTTGTACCATCAAAGACAAAGTCTTTCCATTCCTGAAACTGAACATTAGCCCCGTATGATTGAAATTTGTATTTCAACCAATCGGCAGTTTTGATGTGCGCCTCTGTATTTGGCACTCTCGGCCCAAATGCTACTTGCTCTTTAACAAAGTTGAACAGGCTATCAGCATTAGCTTTAGGTGATTCTTTAAGCGCTAAACTTGATTCAGAGCTATTTTGCTTGGCAGAATCACTGCAAGAAATCACAACAAAGAGCAGAATACTGAGTGATGTAAGATTGAGTTTCATGGTGTTAAATCTGTTTCGAAAATACTATGACTTTTTAGATTTAGCACGTTTACCATCTCCTATTTGAATAGAACGAAAAAAAAGCTAATTTTGCATCTCTTTATGGAAATAGCCAGAGGGGACCTTGAGTCCCCTCTTTGCTTCTTTACACATGGAATTAGTAGATAGAATAAAGGAAATAGCGGAGAGTCACATTAATGACGAGAATCATTTCATAGTAGATGTTATCTCTAAAGGTGTAACTGGTAAAACTAAATTCTTAATTCTTCTAGATGGAGACAAAGGCATAAACATTGATGATTGTGCCGACTTAAGTCGAAAAGTTGCTGCTGAAGTAGAGCTTGAAGATTTAATTGAATATGCTTATGTATTGGAAGTGAGCTCTCCTGGATTGGATCATCCGATTAAACTACATAGACAGTATACCAAGAATGTAGGTAGAAGTTTATCGTTTAAAATGAAGGATGGATCGGAATTTAAAGGAGAACTGGTAAACGTAGAGAAAGCTTCGTTAGAAGTGTTGAAAGAGAAAAAAGTTCAGAAAAAGAAGGAAGTTGAGCAAATCAATGTTCCTCTTGATGAAATAGAAAAAGCAAAAGTTTTAGTGTCATTTAAGTAATCAAAATGGACAGTGGAATATTAATTGAGTCACTCGCAGAGTTTGCAAAAACTAAAAATGTAGACAGACCAACTATGATTAGAATTCTGGAAGACGTTTTCAGAACTATGATTAGAAAGAAATACGAAATAGATGACAATTTCGACATCATTATTAATGCTGATAAAGGTGATTTAGAAATCTGGCGTTTTAGAGAAATTGTAGACGATAACTCTGAAGATATTTGGGATTACGACAAAATCTGCCTTACTGATGCAAGAAAGATTGAACCAGATTTTGAGATTGGCGAAGAAGTAGCTGAAGAAATTAAACTTGAAGACTTTGGAAGAAGAGCCGTTATGACTGCACGTCAAACACTTATCCAAAGAATTAAAGATCTTGAGAAAGATATTCTTTATCAGAAGTATAAAGACCTTGTTGGTGAACTCATTATCGCAGAGGTTTATCAAATCTTAGGGAGAGAAGTACTCTTAGTAGATGGCGCAGGTAACGAGCTTAGTATTCCTAAAAACGAACAAATCTCAAAAGATAGATTTAGAAAAGGTGAAAATGTGAGAGCCATAGTTGACCGTGTGGACATGGTTAATGGCAATCCAAAAATTATCCTTTCTAGAACATCTGGAGAATTCTTGGAAAGACTTTTCGAAAACGAAGTTCCTGAAGTATTTGATGGCCTCATAACCATTAAAAAGGTTGTAAGAGAGCCAGGCGAAAGAGCAAAAGTAGCTGTAGAGTCTTATGACGATAGAATTGATCCAGTAGGAGCATGTGTTGGAATGAAAGGTTCTAGAATACATAGTATCGTTCGTGAATTACAAAACGAGAATATTGATGTGATCAATTTCACAGACAATATGGACCTATATATCTCTAGAGCATTGAGTCCTGCGAAAATCTCAAGTATGAAAATACTTGACGATGCTGGAAGAATTGCTGTTTACTTAAAACCAGACCAAGTGTCTTTGGCTATCGGTAAAGGAGGTCAAAACATTAAACTAGCTTCTAAGCTAGTGGGCATGGAGATAGATGTATTTAGAGAGCTTGCAGACTCTGAAGAGGAGGATGTAGATCTTGACGAATTCACTGATGAAATAGACGGCTGGATTATTGACGAATTAAAACGTATTGGTCTCGATACCGCTAAAAGTGTATTGATGCTAAACGCAGATGATATTGTTAGAAGAACCGAGTTGGAAGAAGAAACTGTTAAGTTTCTCTTCGAAATATTAACAAAGGAGTTCGAACAATAGAACATTTTATTAAAACCTTAAAAAAAGGGATATTTGAGTATGTCTGAAGAAAAAATGATGAGGCTAAGCCAAGTGGCGAGAAAATTAAACGTAGGTAGAAATACCATCGTTGATTTCTTGACTGATAAAGGCCATGAGGTGGATAGCAGCCCTAATGCTAAAATATCAGGAGAACAATATGGTATTTTAGCAAAGGAATTCGCTGCTTCTGCACATGAAAAAGAGGAAGCCTCTCATCTTACTATAGGAACGAAAATTCCTGAAGAACAGCCAAAACAAGTTGTTGAACCAAAACCAGAACCTGTTAAGCCTGTTCAAAAAGAAGAGCCCAAAGCTGTAGAAAAGCCTGTTGCTGAACCTAATCCAGAACCGACTCCAGAAGTAAAGCCGGAACCTGTTGTTGAGGCTAAAGCGGAACCAGCTAAGGAGCCAACAAAAGAGGAAAAACCGAAAGCCGAGGCACCAAAAGAGGAGCCAAAAGCTGAAGAAGCGCCTCAGGCAAAAGCTGATGAAAAGGGAGTTGAAGAAGACAGAAAAGGTCTTAAGGTTCTTGATAAGATAGACCTTGAGCCTAAGAAAAAGGCAGAGAAAGCTCCGAAAAAAGTTGAGCCCGCCAAAGAGGAAAAGCCAAAAGCAAAGGAAACACCTAAAGTAGAGGCAAAAGCTGAAGATCCTGAAAGTGTAATAAAAGCAAAAGCTGGTTCTTTAAAAGGACTTAAAGTTGTTGGTAAGATTGAATTACCTAAAGAGCAGAAGAAAGGTAAATCAGATGATAAAGGCGGCAAGTCAGACGATAAAAAGAAAAGACCGCGTAAAAGAATTACCCAAAAATTCGAGAAAGCCAATCAAGGTGCTGGTGGAAACCAACAGAGAGGCAGAAGATCAGGAGGTCAAGACAATAGAAAACGAGTTCCTAAAGAAGAGCTTACAGACAAGCAAATTCAGGAACAGATCAAAGAAACACTCGCTCGCTTGAGTGGTGGTTCTAAGGGAAATCAAAAGAACAGATCTAAATACAGAAAAGAGAAGCGTTCTGCTGCCGCGGAAGCCGCGGAAGAAAGAATACTTCAACAGCAAGAAGAAAGTAAGGTATTGAAGGTAACCGAGTTTATCTCGGCTAGTGACCTTGCCAGCTTAATGAATGTTTCTGTTAATGATGTCATCTCTACTTGTATGACATTAGGTATGTTCGTTTCTATCAACCAAAGGCTAGATGCCGAGGCGATAACAATCATCTCAGATGAATTCGGCTACGATGTCGAGTTTACATCAGCTGACGAAGAGGTAGATGTTGTAGAAGAAGAAGATACGGAAGAAGAATTAATCGATAGAGCTCCTATCGTTACCATAATGGGTCACGTTGACCATGGTAAGACCTCACTATTAGATTACATTCGGGAAGCGAACGTAACAGCTGGTGAAGCCGGTGGTATTACGCAGCACATTGGTGCTTATGATGTAGAAACAAAGGCAGGAAAAAGAATTGCATTCTTAGATACTCCAGGTCACGAAGCATTTACAGCCATGCGTGCTCGTGGAGCAAAAATTACCGATGTTGCTATTATTGTAGTAGCAGCTGATGATAACGTAATGCCTCAAACTAAAGAGGCTATTAATCACGCTCAAGTAGCAGAAGTACCTATCGTTATCGCAATCAACAAGATTGATAAGCCTAACGCCAACGCAGATAAAATTAAGGAAGAGCTTTCTCAAATGAATATTCTGGTCGAAGACTGGGGTGGAAAATATCAATGCCAAGAAGTATCTGCGAAAACAGGGCAAGGAGTTGAAGACTTACTGGAGAAAGTATTACTAGAGGCTGAAATACTTGAATTAAAAGCCAACCCAGATAAAAATGCGGTTGGAACGGTTGTAGAAGCTACTCTTGATAAAGGTAGAGGTTACTTAACAACCATGATGGTTCAAGGCGGTACTATGAAAGTGGGTGATGTTGTTCTAGCAGGATCACACTATGGAAAGGTAAAAGCCATGTTCAACCACAGAGGTAATAAACTAACTGATGTTGGACCTGCAACCCCAGTACAAATGCTTGGTTTAGCAGGAGCTCCTCAAGCAGGAGACCGATTCAATGTAATGGATACTGACCGTGAGGCAAGAGAAATTGCATCGAAACGTGAGCAGATACTTAGAGAGCAGAGTGTAAGAACTAAGAAACACATTACGCTTGATGAGATTGGTAGACGACTCGCGGTAGGTAACTTCAAAGAACTCAACGTTATTGTTAAAGGTGATGTGGATGGTTCTATTGAAGCATTAAGTGATTCACTCTTAAAGCTATCTACTGAAGAGGTTCAAATTAATATCATTCATAAAGCGGTTGGTCAGATTTCAGAATCGGATGTACTATTAGCAACTGCTTCTGATGCCATCATTATCGGTTTCCAAGTAAGACCTTCTGGCGGTGCGAGAAGAATTGCCGAAACGGAAGAAATCGAAATCAGACTATATTCTATTATCTATGATGCTATTAACGAGCTGAAAGATGCGATGGAAGGATTACTTGAGCCTACTGAGAAAGAAGTTATCACTGGGAACATTGAAGTTCGTGAAGTTTTCAAGATTTCTAAAGTTGGTACGGTAGCTGGCTGTTATGTAACCGATGGTTTTGTGAAGCGAAACAACCAGATCAGACTAATCAGAGATGGTATTGTAGCTTACACGGGAGATATTGGGCAGCTCAAGCGTTTCAAAGACGATGTTGCTGAAGTTAAATCCGGTTACGAATGTGGTTTGAGTATTAAGAGTTTCAACGATATCCAAGTAGGAGACATCATTGAAGGTTTCGAAATTCAAGAAGTAAAACGTACGCTTTAAGCGTTACTTAAAATAAATACAAACCCTATACATTGCGTATAGGGTTTTTTTATGAATTCACTTGTCGACATATTAATTATTATCTGCATCGGTATTCTGATACTAGGAATCATTAGCCCTTGGAGAGCCTTATGGTGGATGAGCCTTCAGAATAGAATATTGGTTCTAAAATACTACGGAAGCCTTTTAATATTACTCTTCTTAATCAAGCTTCTCGCATAAGATCATGCGCTTTGCTTCAGCATCGGTAAATCCAAGAAGATAGTATTCACCCCCCTCTCTCAATCCAGTTTTCTTCCTAATTTGTTGAACAGTAAGCGGATAATTTCTAATGGAGACATTAGCTTTCATTTCGGGTAGCACGCGTTTCAAGTCTTTTTTTGTAGGCTTTACCTCTTTAATGACTTTAAATACTCTTCCAGGAAATCTAGATACATAAGCCTCAGAAGTATAGAAGTGGGTGTTTGAATGAAGTTTGTCAAGCCCGTATTTGTGACCCACTAGCTTAAATGCACCCGCTTTAATAATAGCGGCATTAGGTTCATAGAGGTAATTAGAAATAGGCTTAATCTCAACTTCTGAATTAACCTCATCAGCATATTTAAATGAAAACACTTCGTCTTCAGACTGCAAATTAATGGAGATGATTTTAGGTCCAGAAGATAGCTCCCCAGAACCTAAAAACACTAATTCCTTTACCTCATTTTTTACTGATACCACATGTACCTCTTCAACACCAGTCAGTTGTTCTAGCCCCTGTTTTATGTCAAACATTGGCGAAACCTTAAGCATATAGCGCCTGCTCGTTTCTAGAATTTCTGGAAGTAAGGCTAAGATATTTGGTGAATAGTCTTCAAGTCTAATAACTTTTTGTGCTTCGTCATTTCTTCTTGCAGGATCTAAATAAACCAAGTCGAAGGATTCGCCACTACCTATTTCCTCCTCGGCAGTAGAATTTCGAATTTCAATATCCAGATCAAGAGCTGAAAAGTTGTGTTTCGCCAACTGACACAACCACTCACTTCTTTCTACATAAGTAGCCGTTTCGAAAGATTTGCTGAGAAACGAGACATCGATACCGAATCCTCCTGTGAGGTCAATCATTCGCTCCCCATTAACGAGTGATGCCTTGTATTTAGCAGTAGATTCAGAAGAGCACTGCTCCATGGAAATAGCTGGAGGAAATAGGAGACACTTTGAACTATACCAAGTAGGCAGCTTCTTTTTCGCTTTCTGCCTAGACTGTATTTGATCTAGAATTCTGTTGAATGGCCAATCTGGATACTTATTCTTTTGCAATGCCAGTTGCTGAACATTGACATTTGCATGTTCTTTTATAAAAAGCTGTATATCTGAATGAAGCAATTCTTCTATCAAACTGAGGCCATTTGCTTCTGTAAATATTCTACGATTTGAACAGCATTCGTAGCCGCTCCTTTTCTCAAATTATCAGCGACAACCCACATATTTAGGGTATTCGCTTGGCTTTCATCTCTTCTTAATCTACCAACAAATACCTCATCTTTCTTATGTGCTGTAAGTGGCATTGGATAAAGATTTTTTGCCGGATCGTCTTGAAGAATAATACCTTCTTGCGCTTGAAGCAGTTCTTTTACTTCTGTTAAAGTAAAGTCTCTTTCAAACTCAATATTCAAGGCTTCTGAATGCCCACCCATTGTTGGTATCCGTACGGTTGTGGCTGTAACCGCAATATCCTGATCATTGAAAATCTTCTTGGTCTCGTTGATCATTTTCATCTCCTCTTTGGTATATCCATTCTCTTGAAAAACGTCAATATGAGGAAGAACATTCATATCGATTTTATGAGGATACACCATATCAGTAGGCTTTGAAGCCCTTTCATTCATCATTTGATCAACAGCACCTTTTCCTGAGCCTGTTACGGACTGATACGTTGAAACAACAATTCGCTTGAGTCCATATTTTTCACGTAACGGCTTAAGTGCCACCACCATTTGAATAGTTGAGCAGTTCGGATTAGCAATAATCTTGTCTTCCTTTGTAAGCTCGCTGGCATTAATCTCAGGCACAACCAACTTATGATCAGGATTCATTCTCCAAGCCGAAGAATTGTCTACCACAGTAGTTCCTGCAGTAGCAAACTTAGGTGCCCACTCTAAAGACGTAGAACCTCCAGCAGAGAAAATAGCAAAGTCAGGTGCCTGATCTAGCGCATCTTGCAGAGTAATTACTTTGTATGTCTTGCCCTTAAACTGCATTTCCTTACCTGCAGATCTTGCTGAGGCAACTAAAAGCAATTCGTCAAAAGCAACATTACGTTCTTCTAAAACCTCCAGAATCTCTCCTCCTACCAGACCGGTTGCCCCTACAACTGCTATTTTCATTTTGTTAAATCTTTTGATTATTAAGCTTTTACACCTAAATGAGCCGCAAAATTACTATTTTAGATTACCTAAGCACAACATGAAACTAACATTTATGGTATTGCTCTTTGCGATACCAACATATGTATGCTGCCAAATTAATAGCTTTCCAGCTGCTGAAAGCTTTGAATCTGTTTTTACTACAGGAACAGATGTCGCTTTCATTTCTAATTGGCAAGGAAATGATGTAAGAACTACTTCTAGAATATTTAAAGGTACCGATGACAGGACAACCCCAGGAAATGGTTCTCTCAACATTATACCAACATCTACATTTTCTGGAGAAGTATTAATCTCTTTGGACTTTACGGGAATAAGTAACCCTAAAATTTCATTCTATGCCTACTCCAAGCAAAATGGATCTGGTAGCTCCACTAGGCCAGTTCTCTTAAATTATAGCACATCAATAGACGGTGGAAGTAACTTTACCATGCTCAATTATCAATTCCATGATCCTGGTAATACCGTTACGATCAAGATTATAAATGCTTCAGGAGACGTGGTTAGAACTGTAGTTCAGAATGCACTTGTAGGTAAACAGGGCTTCTTTACCTGGGATGGAACACTGAGCAATGGCGGAAAAGCCAGGGTAGGTTATTACATGGTATTGATGGAGGTAATTACAACATCGGGTGAAGTAAACTTCATAAAAGATCGGGTCGCTATCGGGTCAAGGTTCTAAAAAGTTTATAATATTTTATACATATCCTTATAAGCCAAATTTATTATTGTCAATGGTCATTTTTACACTAGATAAAACAAGTGTATTAATTAATTGTTAACTATATTGAGATACTCAATTAAGAACAAACCAGACCAACTAAATGAATTGCTTAATCAATGAAACTGTAGATAAGTATCTACAAAAGGGAAAGAGAGTAGATGTGATTGCTCGCTACATGCGCCTGAAATATCGCTTGAAAGTTGAAAATTCTGTACTGCGAAAAAGAGCTGCTGCTCTTAAATTAAATTACTAAACAAAAGGCTCTGAATAGGGCCTTTTTCTTTGTGTTAAATCAGAATATTTACAATACTATTCTGTGCTATTGACAAAGTTTCAATTGTTTTATCCCTCATTCAAAAAACATATTAATACTTTGCAATTCGTAAACGCAAGTTTATTTTAGCGCAAATTTAAACGAACTAAAACCCTATAGAAATGAGCCAAACTGAAAAATCTAGATATTCAGAAAATGAGTTAAAAGAATTTGAAGCGCTCATCATGGATAAGATAGGTAAAGCTCAAAACGAGCTTAACGAATTAAAAAGGAGTTTAAATAAAGGAGGAGATTCTGGAGAAGATATTACTAATAACTCCACGAAAGTATTAGAAGACGGTGCTGATACATTGGAAAAAGAAAACTTAAACCAGCTCGCAGCTCGTCAGCAAAAATTTATCACTAATCTGGAAAATGCATTAGTTCGCATTAAAAACGGAACTTACGGTATATGCGTAGATACCGGAAAACTCATTTCTAAAGAGCGTCTTATGGCCGTTCCTCACACCATGCATTCTATTGAAGCCAAGCTTTCTAAGAGAAGCTAATGGACTTCCTTACTCAGCATATTGAGGCATTAATTTTCTGTGCCCAAAAACCTATCAAGTTTTCCGAAATACAAGAATGTCTTTCTGAGATGTTTGAAGCTCAAGTGCCTAAAGAGCATATTGAAGAGAGCATTGAAAAACTTAAAACAAAATATGCTGAGGAATCCTTCTCATTTGAGGTTACACATAGTGGTGGCGGATACCAATTCTTGACTAAACCAGCATATCAAGCCAGTATTGGTATACTGCTCAAGCAACAGTCAAAGAAACGACTCTCCACTTCAGCACTTGAAACACTTTCTATAATTGCTTACAAGCAACCAGTGACAAAATCAGAGATCGAGCAAATTCGTGGTGTTAATTGCGACTATACCGTTCAGAAATTACTCGAGAAAGAACTGGTAGAGATTAAAGGTAAAGCAGAATCAATAGGTAGGCCCTTGCTATATGGCACTTCTACCCGCTTTATGGACTATTTTGGAATTAACAGCATTAAAGATTTACCTACTCCAAAAGACTTCAGTCCGCCTGAAAATGAAATAGGGCATCAAGAAACACAAGAACCTGAAGAAACTGCTGAAGAATAGATACCTTTACGCTTCCAGTAGAGATACTGCAAGCTATGAGAAACAAAAAAAGGCACTTCAAGTCCAGTAAAAAAGTCAGTTCCCCCGACTACGAATCCAAGAAAATTGTAGAAGATAAGCCCGCTGAAGCAGGCATTCGACTAAACAAGTATATCGCGAATTCTGGTATTTGCTCTCGCAGAGAGGCAGATAAACTAATTGAAAAAGGCGAGGTACGAGTTGATGGTAAGGTTATTAAAGAGATGGGCTACAAAGTTCAACCCAACCAAATCGTTAAGTATCAAGGCAATGTCTTAAAGACTGAAAAGAAAGTCTACCTACTCTTAAATAAACCGAAAGGATTTATCAGCACCACTCACGACCCACAAGGAAGAAAAACGGTGATGGATTTAGTGAAAAATGCTTGTGAAGAACAAGTCTTTCCTGTCGGTAGATTAGACCGTGCTACTTCGGGTCTACTCCTCTTTACAAACGATGGTGAAATGTCAAAAAAGCTAACGCACCCATCGCACCAAATGAAAAAGATCTATCAGGTCACGCTTGATAAACCATTAATTAAGGCGGACTTTCAGCAAATAGCCGATGGTGTCAAGCTTGAAGATGGAGTTGTTCCTGTAGACGATCTTGGAATTGTAAGCGAGGATAAGAAAGTGATAGGAATAGAAATTCACGTTGGGAAAAACCGAATTGTAAGAAGACTCTTCGAACATTTAGGCTACAGTGTAGAAAAGCTCGACCGTGTTATGTTTGGTAGCCTCACTAAAAAAGACCTCCCACGTGGTCACTGGAGGTTTTTATCAGAGAAAGAAGTTTTGTGGTTGAAATAATTTGTTATGCATGCATACTAATTTTTCAATGATTATATTGCAAACGATTGCTGAGGCTAGAAACAAAAAAGCCTCTCATTTGAGAGGCTTTCGTGGTGCTGAGTGGATTCGAACCACCGACTCACGGATTTTCAGTCCGATGCTCTACCAACTGAGCTACAGCACCCTCAATTGGAGGCACAAAAGTATGCAAAAAGTTAACTCGTACAAAACATTTTCAATAAATTCAGAATTGCATTAGCAGAGCAGTTTAAAGCAGTAATTAATGGCTTATATATCTCAAATAGCATTCTTAGTAATAGTAGCGGTTGCCAGCTACTTCATCTATCAGAGAGTTACCCAAATAAGAAAGAACATCTTTTTGGGTAAGAAAGTAGAAAGAAACGACAATAAACAAGACCGTTGGCGCACTATGTTCTTAGTAGCATTTGGTCAACAGAAGATGTTTAAGCGCATTATCCCTGCCTTACTTCACCTCTTGATTTATGTAGGCTTCATAGTTATTAATCTAGAAGTACTCGAATTCATTATTGATGGCATAGCAGGTACGCACAGAATATTCGCTCTCCTACTTGGAGATTTCTACACCGTACTAATTAATGTATTTGAATTCTTAGCGGTTGGTGTTCTCTTCTCTTGTGTAGTATTCCTGATAAGAAGAAACGTATTGAATGTAAAACGCTTTACTGGAGAAGAAATGAGGAAGTGGCCTACATTAGACGCTAACCTTATCCTCGTTATCGAGATCATTCTCATGTTTGCTATTCTTACCATGAATGCGACTGACATGCTGATACAAGGTGCTGATGATCATTATCCTGTTACGGGTAAATTCTTCTTCAGTGGCTTTTTAGTTCCGCTTTTTGAAGGACAAAGCACAGCAAACCTAATTATGATTGAGAGATTTGCTTGGTGGTTCCACATTGTTGGCATTTTAGGATTCGCACTTTATGTAACGTACTCCAAGCATCTTCATATTGCTATGGCATTCCCTAATACTTGGTATTCTAATCTATTTGCTAAAGGCAAAATGGAAAACATGCCAATCGTAACGAATGAAGTGAAAATGATGCTAGGAATGCCTGCTGAAGGCTCTGATGCTCCACCAGAAGAAATTGGCAGATTCGGTGCCAAAGATGTGAACGACCTAAGTTGGGTGAACATTATGAATGCCTACTCTTGTACCGAATGCGGGAGATGTACTTCAGAATGCCCTGCGAATCAAACAGGCAAAAAACTCTCGCCAAGAAAAATTATGATGGCCACGAGAGATCGGGCTGAAGAAGTAGGTAATAGCATTGCTAAAGGTGGCAAAGGACTCGATGATGGTAAATCCTTATTTGGTGACTTTATTACCAAAGAAGAAATTAATGCATGTACAAGTTGTAATGCGTGCGTTGAAGCTTGTCCTGTCAATATAGATCCGCTCTCTATTATCCTTGAAATGAGAAGGTATCTGGCTATGGAAGAATCTAGCTCTCCTGCCTCTTGGAATAGCATGTTTCAAAATGTTGAGACTAGCTTTGCCCCTTGGAAATTTGCCCCTACCGATAGATTTAACTGGGCTAAAGAAATTAAAGACCCTTCATAATAAGCATAGATATGAGTTCAAATTTGAATCAAGTGAGAACAATGGCCGAAATGATGGCCTCCGGTGAGACACCAGAAATATTATTTTGGGTAGGCTGTGCCGGATCTTTTGATGATAGATATAAACGAGTAACCCAATCCTTTGTCAAAATCTTGAATAAGTTGGGTATTTCATTTGCCGTATTAGGAGAAGAAGAAACCTGTACTGGAGACCCTGCGAGACGAGCTGGAAACGAATTTCTATTTCAAATGCAGGCCATGGCCAATATTCAGGTTATGAATGGTTATGAGGTTAAGAAAGTTGTAACCGCTTGCCCACACTGCTTCAATACCATTAAAAATGAATATCCAGAGCTTGGTGGAAATTATGATGTCATTCATCATTCAACATTCTTGCAAGAGTTAATTAATGATGGAAAGGTTGGCCTAGAAGGAGGCGGTGAGTTCAAAGGCAAAAAGATTACATATCATGACTCTTGTTATTTAGGCAGGGCAAATAATATTTATGAGGCTCCGAGAAAAGTGCTTGAGGCACTAGATGCAGATCTTGTAGAAATGAAGCGTTGCCGTACCAAAGGCTTATGCTGTGGTGCTGGTGGTGCACAAATGTTCAAAGATGCTGAACCAGGGAATAAAGAAATCAACATTGAAAGAACTGAAGAAGCTTTAGCTACCGGTGCGAATGTTATTGCAGCAGCTTGTCCTTTCTGCATGACTATGATGCGAGATGGTGTTAAGAATAAAGAAAAAGAAGCATCAGTAGAAGTCCTTGATTTAGCCGAACTCATTGCTAAAAATGAAGGACTTTAACTACGACTTGAATTTCTAAGCTTCTAAACTTGTTCTGTTCTTAATTGGGCAAAAATAGTATTGATGATAACACCATTTGAAAAACTAAGTGACTCAGCAAGAACCTGGATTTATCAGTCCGATAGACCATTTACGCCAGAAGAATTAAAGCTGATTGAGGAAAAAGCTGGTGCATTTATTACAAGCTGGGCTGCACATGGTCAAGACTTACTCGCGTCAACAACTGTTCTACACAATCTATTCTTGATTGTTTCGGCCGATGAAGATTTCAACATGGCGAGTGGTTGTTCCATTGACAGTCAATTCCGTTTTGTACAACAGTTGGGAACCGAATTAAAAATAGACTTCTTTAATAGAATGAATATAGCCTTCTTAAAAGGTGAAGGCGTAGCGATAATTCCAATGTCTCAATTGAAGCAGGAAGTAGAAAAAGGAAACATTCAACCTGATTCAACGTTTTTTGATAACAATATCCAAACGAAAGAACAATTAGACAACGCCTGGTTAAAGCTGGCAGCAGATAGTTGGCTCTCTCGATACTTTAAGACGCAAAAAAACGTAGTATAGATAAGTTATAGGGGCTTTATGAAACGTATTCAGTACTTCTTATTATTAGTCGTCTTTTTGGGAGCTCTTAGTTGTAGTTCTAGTAAAACCAACTTTTTGGGAGTACAAGAACCACAAAAGAAAAGTACTGCTGCTCCGGCTAATCCCACTTTAGGCAGAACGCAAAATGCAGCTCAACTCGCAGCCCAAAAAGAGGAAGACGATAAAACACCTAAGGTTCTAAAAAGCTACATAGAAGATCAAAACTATGCCCTTGCCATTCAGGACATTGAGAAAGAACTGTCATCTAATCCTGATGCAGCCGACCTCAATTACTTTGCAGGCGAGTCTTATCGCAAGCTGGGCAGACCAAAAGAAGCCATCCCCTATTATGAAAAAGCATTTGAGGGAAATTACGATAATGAAGAATTATCAATCAACTACGCTCTTGTTCTCAAAAGCACTGAAGCATACGAAAAGGCAAAATCGGTTCTTGAATCTTATGTTCAAGTATCCAGTGTAGAAATTTACAAAGAGCGTGCACAACAAGAATTGAAGAATTTAGCCAAACTGGACAGTATTTCATTGAATGTGAGAAATGTTGACCTGAAAGGACTGAGCGTAAACAGTGAAAATGCAGAATACAGTCCTTACTTCTTTAACAACGAACTTTACTTTGCTTCAGCAAGAGAGACCAGCATGTTCGAACGTTATGATCAACCCTATTCTGATATTTATAAAGTCTCAATTTCCAAATTAGAAGCTGAGTCTAATTCGGTGACTATGTTACCAGCAAGCATCAACTCAGCCGAAGTGAATGAAGGATCAATTGCCTTTTCACCCGATGGCAATACAATGGTTTTTGCAAAAGGAAACCCTGATGATAAACGAGGGAGACGCAGTGTAGACCTATTCATCTCAACTAAGAAGAATGACAAATGGTCAAATGCCGTTTCAATGCCAATTAATAATGCCAACGCGTGGGATTCTTCCCCAACATTTAATCAATCTGGTCAGACAATTTATTTTGCTAGTGATAGGCCTGGAGGATTTGGCGGTTCGGACATCTATAGAGCAACCTTAAATGCCCGAGGCAGATGGGCAGATGTAACGAACATGGGCGAAGACATCAATACAGCGGGTGACGAAATGTTTCCGTATGTGGCTCCAGATAATAAACTCTATTTCGCATCGGATGGACATGCGGGTTTTGGCTTGCTAGACCTCTTTGCAGCAGAAAACAAAGGTGGAGTCGTTACTATTTCCAACCTAGGACCCTCGTTTAATTCCCCCGCTGATGATTTTGGACTAATCTATTCCGATTACCCATTCGAAGGATTCTTTACCTCTAACCGCGAAGGTGGGCTTGGTTCAGATGATCTCTATTCATTTGTAGACAATTCAAGTGATTTGAAGAGCATTACTTATGCCCTACGGGGAACAACCTACCAACGAAATCCTGATTCTACGCAAGCCATTTTGGGCGATGTTCGTGTAAAGCTATTGGACCCAAATGGTGAAATTGTTGATGACGTTTTAAGTAGCAGAGCAGGAACATATAGCTTTCCCGTTGAAGCAGAAAAAGAATATACTTTGATAGGCGAACGCAATGGTTTTTTTACGGTTAGAAAAATCTTCACAACTATAGGCGAAGGCATTCCACAAGAAGAACTAGTTGAACGATTTAAGGAAAAGGTTTTTAACGAAGACGTTACATTGGATCCTATTGTCTTGGACGCTTCCATTGTCTTAGATAATATTTATTATGATTTAAGTAGTGCAGAAATTAGATCAGATGCCGCTGTTGAATTGGATAAGCTGGTGCAGTTGTTATTAGATAATCCAGAAATTAAAATTGAGTTAAGCTCTCATACCGATGCACGTGCTGACGATGACTTTAACCAAGATCTTTCACAAAGAAGAGCACAATCTGCTGTTGATTACATTGCAAGCAAAGGTATAAGTGTTTCCAGACTTGTAGCGAAAGGCTACGGTGAGTCACAATTGATCAATGGATGTACAAACGATCGTATTGCTGAATGCTCAGAGGAGCAACATCAACAGAACCGTAGAACAGAGTTTAAGGTGATTGAAATTGAAGACTAGAAGAAACTAAACGAATAGAATGGCCTCCTTTACGGAGGCTTTTTTATTTTTGTGCCATAATCCCCCTCACTATGAGCGACCGTTACATGCAAAGAGGCGTTTCTGCCTCAAAAGAAGATGTCCATAATGCCATCAAAAACTTAGATAAAGGCCTTTTTCCAAAAGCCTTTTGCAAAGTGGTTCCAGATTTTATGGGCAATGACGATGCCTTCTGCAACATTATGCATGCCGATGGTGCCGGTACTAAGTCCTCTTTAGCCTACATGTATTGGAAAGAAACGGGAGACCTTAGTGTATGGAAAGGAATAGCACAGGATGCAATTATCATGAATACTGATGACTTACTGTGTGTAGGCGCCACTGACAATATTCTAGTGTCATCTACCATTGGTAGAAACAAAAACTTGATCCCCGGTAAAGTCATTTCCGCATTGATTAATGGCACTGAAGAGGTACTTCAAATGCTTAGAGACAATGGGGTTAATATTATCTCAACTGGTGGAGAAACTGCAGACCTGGGTGATTTAGTAAGAACTGTTGTGGTTGACAGTACTGTGATTGGGAGAATGAAACGTAAGGATGTTATTACGAATGAAAAAATTAAACCCGGTCAAGTGATTATAGGGTTAGCTTCTTTTGGACAAGCAACTTATGAAGATGAATACAATGGCGGTATGGGTTCCAATGGACTGACCTCTGCTCGGCATGATGTTTTCTCTAAAGAACTCATGACCAAATACCCTGAAAGTTTCGATCATGACGTACCCGAAGACCTAGTCTATTCAGGTACAAAGAGTCTCACAGATGAGGTTGAAGGTTCTCCACTAAATGCCGGCAAACTGGTGCTTTCACCTACTCGAACTTACGCCCCAGTTGTAGTAGAGTTACTTAAAAATTTAAGGCAACAGATTGGTGGAATGATTCACTGTAGCGGTGGTGCTCAAACAAAGATTCTTCATTTCGTTGATAACCTCCATATCATAAAAGATAACCTATTCAAGGTTCCTCCATTATTCAAGATGATTCAAGAAGAAAGTGGCACAGACTGGAAAGAAATGTACAAGGTCTTCAACATGGGCCATAGAATGGAAATCTATATCGATGAAGAGCATGCCGAGGAAGTGATTTCCATCTCAAAATCCTTCAATATTGATGCTCAAATTGTGGGCAGGGTTGAAGCTGGTAATTCTAAAAAATTAAGCATCTCCTCAGAATTTGGAACATTCCACTATTAGGAGTTGAAGAGAGTCTCATTTAGATCAACAATTGACATATCAACTCTAATTAAGTGGTGCCTACCTCATTAGACTTAAGGTGAATAATCAACATTCAATAACTAAGCGATTGATCATTAGGTAATTATTGATGTAGTAACACTCACCTTTTTGCACTCGATTGCGATAAATTTTTAACAAACCTCTGTTGTTGAATCAAAAAAATTCCCGACATTCAACGTCCTTTCACTTACCGACTAATAATTGCTGTTCAAACGCAGATAACAGCCATACACAACAATTACCTCTACCAACTTTCATAACTGCATAGCCGGCATTATAGAATTACGCCTCAACCAACGTGTTATTCTTTAATAGTATATGATTATGGCTATGTGCCTTAAAAATTTCAATCTTTCACTTAAGTCATCTAAGTGCTACAGGCTAATTTACTTGTTGGGCTTCCTTACTATATCCCTTGGTCTTCATGGCCAATCCGGCATTACCACAATCAATATCAATAATGTATCAGGTGATTCCACTCGCACAAGCCCAATTTCTGCGAGCGATGCCATAAACGATATTGTTCAAGAACAGACTTACGATATTGACCATGGCACAGGTAACAATGCAGAGGTAACGAGCTATGTTATTGGTGGTACTACCTACGACAATTTTTTAGAACCTGACACATTAGCCATCCAAAGAACTGATGGTGGTAGATTCATTAATATCTGGTATACTTTAATTACAGACCCAGATGGGAATAGTAATTTAAAACTGGACCCCAACGAGGTTGAGGATGCTGACTTAATTTACAGGCTAAGAAGTGTCAACGGAATGGACTTTGAACCAATTGCCAATATAGATGGAGCAGGAAATAGTCAAGGTGTAATTAACTACCAATTTGTTGACAGAAATCCATTAGACGGCTTCTCCTTTTATAGACTCAGACAAACTGACTTTAGTGGTGAATATGACTACTCAGAAGTGAGATCAGTCTATGTAGAACGATTAAATGAGGTAAGAATAGACATCTTCCCTAACCCGGTAAGTATTGGAGAAGTATTAAAACTTTCTCACAACCTAAGGGAGAAAAAAAGCGCAATTATTCAGGTCTTCGACCTTAATGGTAAAATAAGTCTTAAGGAAGAGATTCAATTAGATCCACTAAAGGCTGTTATTGAATTGGAGACTGATTACATGTCAAGAGGAATCAACGTGATCAAGGTGATTCTTCAAGATGGCAAAAGCTTCACCTTTAGGGCATTGGCTAGGTAGCTTGGTAAACAGCTGCAAAAAGCCTTAGCTTGTACCTTTCGCTGTACCGAATAATATCAAATCTGTTTTGCATAATCTTTTTATGAATTGGCTGTAGTCTATTCGAATCTAACTTCGAGAATACTTTGAAAAACCTATGCATAGCCCAGAGCAGCATACGATCCAGACTCGTTTGAGGTGGAGCAAAATCAACCACCATTAATAAGCCTTTAGGCTTTAATAGCGAGCCAAGATGTTTAATGACCTCAGGCAGCGTCTGTTCACCAAAACAGTCCAAAAAGAAATTAGAAATAATCACATCATAGTGACCCTCATGCTCTAAAACGTCTCGTTGAACAAAACTTATTTTATGATCCCCTACCTTCTGTTGAGCTAATTCAAGCATATGTTGTGAAAGCTCTACATAATCAATCTGAAGATTTAGATCCTCAGGGAAATGCTTTAGTAATTCCCCATCACCTCCACCAACCATGAGTACTTTCTGCCCCTTCTTCAAGGCACTTAGATTCAGTACTTGGGCCTGTAACAATACGCCTCCAAAAACTGCTCTGGATATAAATTGGTACCACTTGGCAACTGAATTAAAGTCGTTCTTCACAGCAAATAGAGAATTGGAAGAAAGAAAATGCCATCACCTAATATTCGGTACAATAGCCCTTTAGAAAACCACCTTGGCCTTACATATAACCCAGATAATACTAGTATCATCAGCATAAAAACAAGGTAGGCGAAGGTATTTGCTGTCTCAAACCAATAAGCCTGGGTAAGTAAAAAACAGAGTATTAAACAAATTATGATTACTTTCTTGAACCATTTGTTATCTAAGCGCAAAGCAACTGATTGTTGACTGTCCTCTCTATCTACCTGTGACTCATAATCAGAAATGATTAAAAGATTTGAATAAGCCAGTAGAACAATAATCAAAACTGTCCAAAGGTGTTCTGTTTGAAAGCCTTCAAGTACGCTTAATGGTGCCACAGAAACCCCAAAAGCATATACTAAAGCTGCAAATAGCTCTTTATTATAGGCTCGCTTAGCCGTAAAAGAATAAACGAGATAAAGCAAACTTAGTCCTGCCAATACAACACCAAAAATAATTGTGCGCTCGGGTAAGAACTTCAAGTTCCAAAGTCCAACAGAAAAGGCAACAAGCGCACTCCCCGAAATGATCTGAAAGAACTTTTTGTGAAAGGCGTGCCTTGGATTGTTCATCTGCTCCTTTACCTTTTTTGCATCTAACAAATGATCTCCTGTATAGATCAACCAAATGGCTAATGCCAGACCCAACGACATACTATTTGATACAGCTACTTCAAACAACTTGCCTATAAACAGGCTCATAACTAATGAGCCTGCGGTAATATCTAAGCTTAGATTTTGAACGAAGTGTATCAGTTTTCTCATGGCAATAAAAAACCCTGATCAAATTATGATCAGGGTTGAATTTATAGTTTTTAAAACTAATTCTTAACTATCAGCAGCCAAAGCCTCAGCACCACCTACAATCTCTAGGATCTCTTTGGTAATCGCAGCCTGACGTGTTCTGTTGTATGTCAATTTCAACTCTTTAAGTAATTCGCCAGCATTATCTGTTGCTTTACCCATTGCCGTCATTCTAGCTCCGTGCTCTGATGCATTAGATTCCAAAACAGCTTTGTAGAATTGAATCTTTAATGACTTTGGAATTAACTCTTCTATGATAAAATCTTGAGATGGCTCATAAATATAATCTACGTTACTCTCAGACTCATCTTTTTCGTTTTCAACAATTGGTAGTAATTGCTCAGCTCTTACAATTTGAGTTGCTACGTTTTTGAATTCATTGTAAACGAGTACCACTTTATCGTAAGTACCGTTTTCAAATCCTTCCATCGCAAACTCAGCTGCTTCTCTCACCAAATCAAAAGATAGGTTACCAAACACATCCCAGTAATCATTAATTGCGTTAAGATCTGTCTTTCTGTAGAAATCGTAAGATTTCTTACCAATTGGAAGCACATGAAAAGTTGCCCCCGCAAGTTCCTCAGATCTCATTGCTGCCTTTACTCCTTTAAAGACGTTCGCGTTAAATGCACCACAAAGACCTCTATCAGAAGTTACAGGTACAAATAAAACGTTCTCTACATCTCTGGCTTCAGAATATGTAGTCATACCCTCTTCAGTATTACCTGAAGACACGTTGGCTAACAATCCCGAAAGCTTTTCTGAATAAGGGCGTAATTGGATAATACGGTCTTGCGCTCTTCTCAGCTTTGCAGCCGCCACCATTTTCATGGCTTTGGTGATTTGCTGCGTAGAGCTAACCGATTTAATCCTTTCTTTTACTTCCTTCAAGCTTGGCATAAGCTATACTTAATGGGCCGAAACCCGTGATTTAATTAATATTTAGACGAAAGATCTTTCGCAACTTTTACTAACGTGTCGGTTGCACTTTGATCTAACTTTCCTGCTTTCAACACGTTCAATGCATCTGCATGGCTTGCTCTTAGAACAGTTAAGAACTCAGTTTCGAATTCTTTTACCTTCTCTACTGGAACAGGATCTAATAAGCCTTTAGTAGAAGCGTAAATAATTGCCACTTGCTCCTCAACTGGAACTGGTGCAAACTGTGCTTGCTTCAATACTTCTTGGTTTTTTCTACCTCTATCAATAGTCAATTGAGTAGCAGCATCAAGATCAGAACCAAACTTGGCAAATGCCTCTAGTTCACGGAACTGAGCTTGGTCTAGCTTCAACGTACCAGCTACCTTTTTCATTGATTTAATTTGAGCAGATCCACCTACCCTAGATACTGAAATACCTACGTTAATCGCTGGTCTCACACCAGAGTTGAATAGGTTAGTTTCCAAGAAGATCTGACCATCAGTAATTGAAATCACGTTTGTAGGGATGTAGGCAGATACATCACCTGCTTGTGTTTCAATAATTGGAAGTGCAGTTAATGATCCACCACCTTTTACTTTACCCTTTAATGAAGGAGGAAGGTCGTTCATTGCAGCTGCAATATCATCATTGTCATTCACCTTAGCAGCTCTCTCTAATAATCTAGAGTGCAAGTAGAATACATCACCTGGGTATGCTTCACGTCCCGGAGGCCTTCTCAATAGAAGAGAAACTTCACGATAAGCAACCGCCTGTTTAGAAAGGTCATCATAGATTACTAAAGCTGGACGTCCTGTATCACGGAAGTACTCACCAATTGATGCACCTGTAAATGGAGCAAAGAACTGCATTGGAGCAGGATCGGCAGCAGAAGCAGAAACAACCACTGTGTAGTCCATTGCACCACCTTTTTCAAGTGCTGCAACAACACCCGCTACAGTAGATGCTTTTTGGCCAATAGCCACGTAAATACAGAATACTGGCTCACCAGCTTCGTAGAATTCTCTTTGGTTAATGATGGTATCAATAACTACAGCTGTTTTACCAGTCTGGCGGTCACCAATTACCAACTCACGCTGACCTCTTCCGATTGGAATCATCGAGTCAATCGCTTTGATACCCGTTTGAAGTGGCTCATTTACCGGCTGACGATAGATTACACCTGGAGCTTTACGCTCAAGTGGCATCTCGAAAGTTTCACCTTCGATTGGTCCTTTACCATCAATTGGATTACCGAGTGTATCTACAACTCTACCAACCATGCCTTCGCCAGCATTGATAGAAGCAATACGACCAGTTCTTTTTACAGTGTCACCTTCTCTAATACCAGCGGACTCACCTAGTAATACAGCACCAACATTGTCTTCTTCAAGGTTAAGTACTAGTGCGTTCAAACCATTTTCGAACTCTAAAAGCTCACCAGACTGTGCTTTTGAGAGTCCGTAGATTCTAGCTACACCATCACCAACCTGAAGTACAGTACCTACTTCTTCTAGCTCAGCTTCTGATTTAAAGTTTGAGAGTTGCTCTCTTAAGATTGCTGAAACCTCATCAGGTCTTACATCTGCCATTTTATATTACAGTTAATGTTATAATTCTTTTTAAAAAGCCTTTTCGTAGTGGTTCTTAGTAAACTCTACTCTTAATGCTTGTAATTTGGAACTCACAGAATCGTCTATCTGACGGTCGCCTATTTTAAGTACAAATCCACCGATTAGAGACTCATCTACTTTTTCAGTAAGCTCTACTCCTTTATGTGATATTTTCTTAACAACTTCTTCAAACTCCTTACGCAATGATGCTGAAAGAAGGAAAGTTGTTGTTACCGTTGCTTCTTCAATATTCTTTTTAGCATTGTACTGATGATGAAACTCAACAGCAATTAAAGGCAAGTAACCCTCTCTATGCTTTTTAGTGAGAATTTGGAAGATGGCTAAAGTCAAATCATTCACTCTGCCCTTAAATACCTTATTAAGAATGGCTAACTTCTTGTCATGCGTAATAATAGGACTCTTAAGCATTAACAAGAGGTCTCTGTTTTCTTCAAGAGTTGAAGAAAACATGAGCATATCTTTATTTACTTCTTCCAACTGCTTTTTCTCAATCGAAAGATCGAGTAAAGACTTAGCATATCTGGAAGCAATTCTATATTCAGACATTCGTCAGAATTAATTTAAGTTCAAATCTTTCACGTACTCGTCAACCAATGCTTCTTGAGCTTTCTTATCGCTCAATTGTGTACGCAATACTTTTTCAGTAATATCTAGAGAAAGGGCAGCAACCTGAGTTTTCACATCAGCAAGGGCGGCTCTTTTCTCATTTTCAATGCTAGCTTTTGCATCTTCAATCATTCTTGAAGTGATCTTAGATGTTTCTTCTTTAGCTTCTTCTTTAATTTTATTCGCTGCGTTCAAAGCTTCTTTCAACAAACTATCTCTTTCTGCTCTTGCCTCAGCTAATAACTTTTCGTTATCTGCTTGAAGTGCCTGCATCTCTTCTTTAGCCTGCTCAGCGGATTGAAGCGCATTCTCAATTGTTTCTTCTCTTTCCTTCAGGCCAGCAAGAATTGGCTTCCAAGCAAACTTTCCTAAAATGAAAAGTAGGATAAGGAAACCCACTGTCTGAAGAATAAATAAACCGGTATCTGGTAATAGTAAATCCATGTTCTATCTTTTAAAAGAATGAGCTCAGACCGGCCTAATGCCTTAGTCTGAGTTCATTCAAATGAATTAAAGTGCTGAAACGATATCGTTGTTTACAGCTAAAAGGAAACAAGCAACTACACCAAATAGCGCAATTACCTCAATAAGTGCAGCAATGATCAACATTCCAGACTGAAGCTTACCTGCAGCCTCTGGTTGTCTTGCCATACCTTCCATAGCAGCAGCACCAATTTTTCCGATGCCAAGACCTGCGCCAATTGCAACAAGACCAGCACCAATACCAGCTCCCATTAGGGCATAACCAGCAGTTAATAAAATAGATAACATAATTTGTTTATTAAAATATGAAACAATGGTTCTAATTAATGGTGGCCGTCATCAACAGCCTGTCCGATATACATTGATGAAAACAATGTAAATACGTAAGCCTGAATTAATGCCACTAGTATTTCTATTAACAATATGATAGTAGAGAACAGTGTTCCAACTACACCCACAACCATACTATTTAAAATAAATCCTAAACCGATAATACTCAATACCACAATGTGGCCTGCTGTAATAGAAGCAAACAAACGAAGGGTAAGAGAGATTGGCTTAGTGAAAATTCCAATTACTTCAACAACAAGAATGATTGGTCTTAATGGAAGTGGCACACCTGGAGTCCACAAAATGTGCATCCAATATGCTTTCTTACCATTAAACTGCGTGATCACAAAAGTGAACAATGCCAGACACATGGTTACTGCAATGTTACCTGTAAGGTTAGCAGCACCGGGTGTAAGCCCTAATAAGTTGTTAAACATGATAAAGAAGAACAGTGTCAACAAATAAGGCATGAAACGCTCATACTTATCTGCCCCAATATTCATCTTAGCTATATCGTCTCTAATGAAAACGATGATTGGCTCAAGTAAAGACTGAACGCCCTTCGGAGCCGAAATTCCTTTTTTATAACCTTTTGCAACTGTCAAGAAGACTGCAATAAGGATAACCATACTTAAAATAAGTGAGGCTACATTTTTCGTAATGGATAAGTCTAGAAAACCCTCGGTTGAACCCGCATGATGCTCTTCATCACCTTCGTGATGCTCTTCCATATCCTCAGAACCATGGTGCTCACCAGTTGAACCTGGTCCGTGATGCTCCTCTACAGTAGCCGCGTGATCTGGATCATTGTGCTCTTCTCCTACTTTTATGATTTTTCCATGGTCAATCATGTAACTACCATGTGCAATTGGCTCATGATGTTCATCGTAAAAGTCTGATGACATGAATACTTTTAGGCCGTCGTCATAATCGTAAAGAATTACTGGAAGTGGAATAGACACGTGAGTGTGCCCAAGAGTAATGATGTGCCACTGATAATCATCGGCAATGTGATGCATAATGAACTCAGTCTTACTCTCCTCTTCTCCTCCTTCTCCGCTATCTGAAGCTGCTAAAACACTAGTGGAATTTGCTATACTGAACAAAGCAACTAAGGCGCTAATGATCAGTAATTTGGGTAGGTTAGTTCTGCTTTTTTTCATCATGGTTTTTCGCCCTGTGCCGAAATCGCGCGCAAGTTAGATAGAATGGTGACGATTTCAAACACTAAATAGATTAAATAGATCATAAAGAAATTACCCACCCAAAGCACTCTTTGCTCGAGCCCTGTGAAGACAATTATCCCAATGAAAATCATACTTAATATCATCCTCATTACCGTTAGACCCAGAAAAAGGTTGGGTCTACTTTGAGCATCCATATTACGCATTCCCCAGTCTCCTAGAAAGACAACCAACAAACCCAGTAGAAATGAGAAAATAAGTATTCCCATAAACTGCGGATGAATGAGTTTTGCTGTAGACTCAATTGATTGCAACAGATAGAATAAGCCAATCAACGCCCCAAAAAGTACGATTGAAGAGATGACCTGACTCCTGAGAGATTTCATGCCGCAAAGGTAGGGATTAAGTTGAAAGAGAGAAGCTGAACTTTAGATGTTAAATGCTGGGTGCTGGGTGCTACGAGAAACCGATTTAGTCTTTAGGCAAAGACCTGTAGAGTTGGTAGATGGCTCCACCAGTACCAATTAATACCATTAGAATAACAAAAAGTGAATTACCATTATTCCACCAGTCATCCATTTTGAAACCAAGA
This sequence comes from Roseivirga sp., assembly GCA_965661455.1. Classification (GTDB taxonomy): domain Bacteria; phylum Bacteroidota; class Bacteroidia; order Cytophagales; family Cyclobacteriaceae; genus Roseivirga. The sequence continues at coordinate 289,842 of CBFIDV010000001.1, read as the reverse complement.
AAACCGCAAAGGCCAATGGTTACGAACAGCTGAAGGCCCAACTGAGAGTACTTCAGATATTGATTGCCCGTTTGCTTAGGCTCTTTTGATTGCTTTTTCAGAAACTCGACTTTGTGGTTGTGCTATACTAATCTCCTTGGCTAAATGTCCCATTTTACAACCTCCATTAAAGGTTGCTCCTGGTTCCACGATCAGCTGATTGGTTAGGATATCCCCTTCAATAACGGCTGTTGGTTTCAGCGTTAAAACCTCAGAGATTTCAATATTACCTTTTACTTTCCCGGCAACTTCTGCAGTTCTTGCCACTACGTTACCGTCAACGTATGATTCTACACCCATTACCAACTTAGCCTTGGCTTTGGTATTTCCGTAAACCTTACCCTCAATACGTATGTTCCCAACAGATTCAATGTCTCCATTCAATTGGGTTTCCATACCTATTATATTACTGGTCTGGCTTAAGTCTTCGTTGGTCTTTTTTTCATCTTTAGAAAACATGTCGATCTAGTTGAGTTCGTATTATTCAGTTGAGTCAGTTGCTTAGAAGGAAATAAACTCCTCCGGATTAACAGGGTTGCCATCATACCATAGTTCAAAGTGCAAATGCGGGCCAGAAGTTAACTCCCCTGTATTACCAATAATTGCTACAATATCCCCTGCCGTAATAAAGTCTCCAAGCTGCTTTGTCAAAGTTGAATTATGCTTGTAAACCGATATTAAGTTTTCTCTATGCTGAATGGCAATCACATTACCTTCATTTTGTGTCCAGCTAGAAAAAACCACCGTGCCGTCTGCAATCGCCTTCACTGGTTCATCCTTATTAGCAACGATATCTATACCGTAGTGTTTGTTCTGAGGATCGAACTTGGCTGTGATGTTATACCCCCGAATAGGCGAAAAGAAATAAATATCTCGAATGGACTCCGTGCTCAAGTCATCCATAAAAAGAAAGTCGCCCCCGGATTCAAACTCCGCTTTAAATGCAGAATCTATTTGTGCCACGTTAGACATGTCACTCTGCTCTACAACTTCAGCTTCTTCATTGTCTGTTACCTCATCTGTTGTTACATCTCCTTCAAGCACCTTTTTTAGACTAGAGATAAAGGCATCACGACTGTCTAACTGTTGCTCTAATGAGTCTAGAGAGAGCGTCATATTTACCAGCTCTTTGCGCGTTTCTTGCTCGGCAAAACGCGGATTGAACCACTGAGCCAAGGCCGTATTCACCAGATAAATACTGAATGCTAGAACAACCAAGAAGATGAGAAAAGCAAAGAATACGATCTTGGCATAAGTAAATTTATAAGTAGCCTTCTCAGAGAAGTTCTCTTCATTTTGAATGATGAAGATATGTCTGGTATTTAACCAATTAGATAGAGTCTTTTTAAATCGAGCCACTTTACAAAATCAAGTGAAACAAAAATATTGATTATTAGATAATCGCCTTTATTAAATTGTATTAATTGCGACTTTAATTCGTTGAGAATAATGCTGACTATTCAACTTGGCAATCAGGACTTTACATATCACCAGATTTTTTTGTCTTTATATACTATTGACCGTATTAGGCTGTCAATCTAAGAAATACCAAAATATGAATGCTAGGTTTAACGGCTACTTCTATGCCGACCAGTATTTGAACGAGGTATATCAACAACTAGAAGATAACTACCAATACAACTTTAACGAGGTATTGGACATATTCCCAGAAATTGACAGCTCTTCCATTAGCAGTAATAAAGAAAAGTTAGACGATGCGTTTAAAAAGTCTTCTCAGATTATAGAGTGGTACAAAAGCAGCGATTGGGTTGACGATGCTTACTTAACAATTGGTAAGATTAGACACCTAAGAGCAGAGTTTCAATTTGCTATTGAGACCTTTCAATATATAAACACCACAAGCAAAGACAATGACATGCGCCACAAAGCACTCATTGCCTTAATGAGAACATACATAGATATGCGCTCTCTTGATTTTGCCAATGAAGTGAGCAATGTGCTTGAGTTGAACGAAGAACTGAATAATGAGAATAAGTTAGAATACCGGGTAGTTAAAGCATATCTGAGACAAGTGGAAGGAGATGAAGCTGGAATGCTCTCAGCATTGTCGGGCATTGACCAACTTATTCAAAACAGAGACCAGCGCTTCAGAACAAGCTTTATCTTAGGCCAGCTTTCCGAAAAGAATAGAGAGTTAAGTGATGCCTACACCTATTTTGATAAGGTTACAAAAGGAACTCCTCCTTACGAATTGCTCTTTCACGCCAGGTTGAATAAAATGGTTTATAGCGATTATAAATCTGAGGCCAGTCTAGACAAAGCATACAAAGACTTCAACAAAATGCTCGATGACGGGAAAAACTTCGAGTATCAAGACATTATCTACTATGCCATGGGCCAGGTAGAGCAAAAACGCGAAAACTTTAAAGGAGCCATAGAAAATTACGGACTTGCAACAACGGTTGAACAACCCAACCAAAGGCAACAGGGCTTATCATATTTAAGAATTGGAGAGATCTACTATGACGAATACCAGAATTTTAAACAGTCTAGCCTCTATTACGACAGTGCTGTTTCTAAGCTTACGGAATCAGAAAAAGGCTATGTAGAAATTAAAGAGCGTCAAGTGCTATTGAAAGATTTCGTTACGCAACTAAATGTCATCGACCTAAATGATAGCCTCCTCTCTTTGGCAGAAATGAACCCCGTTTCTTTAGACGCTTTTTTAGACAGATACTTAGATGAGAGAGATGCTGACGCTAGAGAAGCTTTAAAGAAGAGTAAAGAAAAGAAGTCGATAAGGCCAACCAGTACCAATGCAGATGTAGGTAGTGAAGGCTGGTATTTCTATAACAGTGCTGCCATTAATCAAGGCCAGTTAGAATTTCAGAGGCAATGGGGCAACCGACCTCTTGAAGATAACTGGAGAAGATCCTCTAAGATAGCATCGGGTTTTGGAATAAATACCGATGCATTAGACGCCAGCGCAGGCGAAGAAGAGGAGGAAGCAGTTGAAGAAAATATTGGTGACAGCCGCAGCGCTGAAAAAGATAGGCTTAAGGCGGAAATTCCGTATAAAGCAGATGAAAAAGAGAAACTCGGTTTAGAAATGGCCGATGCTTATTTCAACTTAGGAAGAATATATCGATTAGGATTTGAAGACAACGATCAATCCATTGAGAGTTATAAAACCCTTCTTAGTCGCTTCCCAGAAACCAAGCATAGACTAGATGCTTTATTCTCATTATATACGCTCTATTTAGATAAGGATGCCTCTATCGCTGAAGAATACAAACAACAGATCATTCGAGAGTTCCCAGAAACACTAACGGCCAAGCTCTTAGTAAATCCAAGATACCTCGAAGAAAAAGCAGAGCGGACAAGACAACTAGAAGCTCAGTATTCCCAAGCTTACAACCTATATGAATCAGGTAGTTTTTTGGAGGCAGACAGAATTACGAGAAATATACTTTCCTCTTTTGAAGATGTGGACTTCCTGCCAACCGTAGAGCTATTAGCGGCCATACTCAAAGCAAAAACTGAGAGTATAGTTTCTTACGAGCAGGCTTTAGACCAATACATAGCTAAGTATCCAGAGAATAACTTGGTGTCTTATGCTAAGCAACTCAAAGAAGCTATCAACCCTCAGAAAGAACAGGTAATTTCGAGTTTAGGGTCTGAATACAGCGAAGACTTTCAACAAATTCATTTAATCATTATTCTTTTCGATAGTGAATTGAATAGCAAAGAGGAGATTAAAAAGAAGGTGGAAGCATTCAACACAGAAAACTTTGCCAATCAGTTTTTGAGCATTGGTGAAATAGGTTTTGATGAGGGTCGAAATTTGGAGGTACTCTTTGTAAACCCACTAAAAACAAAAACTGCAGCAGAACGATACAACGACGCACTAGATACAGCGTTGAATAATATGAATTTAAGTGCTGATGACAATTTCAGTACCTTTGAGATTTCAAGAGATAACTTCACTAAGTTATTCGGCACAAAAAATTTAGAGGAATACCTAAACTTCAATAAAAGATTCTACAAGTAAATGGGATTAAAGGAACGCATTGCAAAACACAGAAAGACGCTTAAAAAACTCATTATTCTATTTTGGATTGGGTTTATAGGCTTTGTGGTAATCTTTCCCACCTATCTATGGGCAGTAAGTAATAATTACAATAACTGGTTTGGTGAGCTACCATCTTATAGCCAGTTAGAAAACCCCGAGCAGAATCTTACTTCAATGCTCTATACTGCCGATGGTGTGCCTCTCGGCTCAGGCTACTTTAGAGACAACAGAAATCCAGTAACCTATGATGAATTGGGTGGTAATTTGATCAACGCACTTTTAGCTGCTGAAGACATTCGATTTAGACAGCATTCTGGTATAGACCTAGAAAGTATGTTCAGAGTTGCCTATGGTGTACTCACTTTCAACCCAAAAGGTGGAGGCAGTACCATTAGTCAGCAGTTAGCCAAAAACCTATTTAACACCAGAGTAGTAGCCCCTGAAGATAGAGGAAAGTTTGAGCGCGGCCCTTTGAGACAATTGATCTACAAAACTAAGGAATGGATTCTTTCGGTAAGACTAGAACGCTCTTACACAAAAGAGGAGATTATGGCCATGTATTACAATACAGTAGAGTTTGGTAATAATGCCTATGGGATTAAATCTGCTGCGAAGACTTACTTTAATAAACTACCAGATGAGCTTAGCATTCCTGAGGCAGCCATACTAGCAGGCATGCAAAAAGGAGTGACCACCTATCGTCCAGATTTGAATCCACAAAACTCAAAAACAAGAAGAAATGTGGTCATGAGCCAAATGGTGAAATATGACTTCTTAGAAAAGGAGGCTTACGACAGTCTAAAAATACAAGACATAGATTTAAGCAGTTTTAAACAGCAAAATCAAAATGTGGGTTTGGCGCAATACTTTAGGGAAGAAGCCCGAAAAGAATTAAGGGTTAAGGCAGAAGAATTAGGCTATGACCTATATGGAGATGGATTAAAAATCTACACTACAATTGATAGCCGCATGCAGCTTTATGCTGAACAGGCAATGGATAGCGCCATGAGTGCTATTCAACTGAAGTTTGATACGCTTTTAGCTAAAGAAGGGCGCGATCTGTGGACTGACAATGATGGCAGAGAGATCCCAAACTTCTTTAAAGATAACGTATTGCCAAAAACAATTGCCTATAGAAATTTAGTCAAGGAATACGGTGAAGAATCTGATTCAGTTGACTTTTACCTGAACAAGAAAAAACCCATGACAGTGTTTTCTTGGGAGGGAGATATAGATACTACTTTCTCTTCTATCGACTCAATTAGGTACTACAAGCAATTCTTACAAGCCGGATTTATGGCAACAGACCCCAAATCGGGAGCAATTAAGGCCTGGGTTGGCGGTATTAACTATAAGCACTTTAAATACGACCATGTACGTTTAGGAAAACGTCAACCAGGGTCTCTATTCAAACCCTTTGTATATGCCACAGCAATAGAACAAGGGTATTCACCATGTTATACTTTTAAAGATGAAGCAGTAGCTATTCCTACTGGAAATGGTGATGAAATATGGGCCCCCTCTAATGCAGAGAATGAATTTACTGGAGAACTCATGACACTAAAGTCAGCAATGGCGAACTCCGTTAACTCAATAACGGCAAGAGTTATGCAGAAAGTCTCACCGAGCAAAGTTACCGACATGGCTAGGCGAGCTGGAATTAAGAGCACAATCCCTCCTTATTATTCAATTGCCTTGGGAACAGAATTAGCTTCTTTGGAAGAACTAATTGGTGCCTATGGCACCTTCGCCAACAAAGGGGTAAATATTGAACCTTATTATATCAGTAGAATAGAAGATCGATTTGGGAATATCATATATAATGAGCCCCCAAAAAAGAAAAGAGCCATCTCAGAAGATGTCGCTTACATTATGCTGAATATGCTACAAGAAACAGTAAGAGCAGGATCAGCGATTAGGTTATGGAACCCAGTGTTTGGGTATGAATTAGTCGATTACAAACAAGAAGAAAACTCTATTGGTGGCAAAACTGGAACTACACAAAATGCTTCGGATGGTTGGTTTATGGGTATTACTAACGATCTAGTAGCTGGTGCCTGGGTTGGAGGTGATGAGCGATCTATTCATTTTACCAGATGGCCTGACGGACAAGGAGCAAGAACCGCCCTCCCGATAGTTGCAGAATTTATGAAGCGAGTCTATGCAGATACCACCATTGGTATTAAAAAAACACTATTTGAAAGACCTGCTGATTTAAATATGGAAATAGACTGCCAGAAATTTGAAGATGTAATGTCTGAATCCGATAGTACCATCATCTACGATGATGATATTTATTAAATACTGACCACTCTGATTATTTTCTCCGAATTAAAAGATTTTATGAGACTATAAGTCTTGAATTATCCTTTGTTCCTCAAAAGAGGTAATTCATATTCGCCCTTTAGGGTTAGGGGTAAAATTCAGAACCAGCCAAAATCTTTTATCTATCTAGCGATATGTTAGATTAATAGAAAGTAGCTTAATAATTTCGTGCATGGAGATTACTCGAATCAGTCCTTCTGATTTAAACAAGCTTCCTGATAACCCTGGAGTCTACCGATTTCTCGATGCTGATGAAGTCTTAATCTATGTGGGTAAGGCTAAAAGTCTACGCAAACGAGTCTCCAGTTATTTTTCTAAAACAAGCGGCATAAATCGTAAGACACGCAAACTTGTAAGTGAAATCAAAGCCATTGAAGTCACGCTTGTTAATTCAGAGTTCGATGCGCTTTTGCTTGAAAATAATCTCATCAAGCAGAATCAACCACGGTACAATATCCTGCTGAAAGACGACAAGACTTTTCCTTATATCTGCGTGTCTAATGAGCGCTTTCCCAGGATCTATAGCACGCGCAAATTCATTCCATCCAACGGTACATACTTTGGTCCTTATGCCAATGTAAAGGTGATGAACAATGTACTGCGACTGATCAATAGCCTATTTATGCTTCGTACCTGCCGCTACGATCTGTCGGAAGAGAACATTAGCAAAGGTAAATACAAGGTCTGTCTAGAATACCATATTGGCAATTGTAAAGGGCCATGTGAAGGACTACAAACGGAAGAAGATTACTTGAAGGAGATTGTGCAAGCCAAGAATATCTTAAAAGGTAGTTTGACTGTTCCAAAGCAATTCTTCAAGGAACGCATGCAAGAGGCCGCAGAGAAGTTAGCGTTCGAGCAAGCTCAGAAGTATAAGGAAAAGTTAGATATGGTGGATAGGTTCCAGTCCAAATCTGTGGTAGTAAGCCCTAAGCTTGCAGACCTTGACGTTTTCACGATAACCTCTGATGAGAAGTATGCCTTTGTCAATTATCTCAGAATCAAGAATGGTACAATTAACCTCTCACAAACCTCTGAGATTAAGAAAAAACTAAACGAGACTGATGAAGACATACTCCTCCTTCTGATAGTTGAACTTAGAGATCAATATCAAAGTAGTGCGAAAGAAGTCCTTATCAATAAAGCAATTGAAGTAGATGCTGAAAACCTCAAATTAATCCAACCTCAAATTGGGGATAAAAAGAAGTTGATAGACCTCTCTTTAAAGAATGCCATGTTTGCCAAGAAAGAGAAGTACGAAGCCTTAGATAATGTGAAAGACAAAGGAAATCGTGTTCTGCAGCGACTTCAAAAAGATCTTCAATTAAAGGAGTTGCCTACACATATTGAATGCTTTGACAACTCAAATATTCAAGGTACAAACCCTGTGGCATCCATGGTGTGTTTCAAAATGGGGCGCCCGTCAAAGAAAGATTATCGTCACTATAAGATTAAAACAGTTATTGGACCAGATGATTTCGGTTCAATGACAGAGGTAGTTGGAAGGCGCTATAGACGTTTATTGGAGGAAGAGGCTCTTTTGCCTAAACTGATTGTAATAGATGGAGGTAAGGGGCAACTCAATGCTGCTTGTGATGCGCTGAGGTCACTTCAACTTTATGGAGAGATTCCCATCATAGGTATAGCCAAACGACTAGAAGAGCTCTATTTCCCAGAAGACCAATTCCCGCTACATATTGATAAAAAATCAGAATCATTAAGACTGATCCAAAGATTAAGAGATGAAGCCCATCGATTTGCCATAACCTTCCACAGAGACCTAAGAAGTAAAAATAGCTTTCAGTTTGAACTTGAGAATGTAAAAGGCTTAGGAAGAGTAACCGTAGACAAGCTTCTGAAAGAGTATCGAACCATGACTAAAATTGAGTCTGCCTCAGAACAAGAACTCATTGAGCTCATTGGAGAAACAAGGACGCGACTGGTTCAGAATTTCTTCCAACAAAAAAAGGAAGCCAAATAGCTTCCTTTCAATTTATATATTCTTATTCTAGAATTAGTACTCCCAGAGATTATGCATCTTTTCTAGTAACTCGAATCTTTTCTCTCTCGCTAGCTCAATGATAGAATAATCATAATCACTCTTACCAAATAAGGTTTGAATATTATCATCATCAGCATTTTGGAACTTAGTTATGTAAGAACTAAACAATCTTAGATCAAAGGCATGAGCAAAGTTAATTTCCCTATTTCGAGGGTTCTTAGGATTGTACCAATAAGCTACATCCTTATTACTTTCAGCGTAGACCTTGTCAATGTAATCTTTAAGATCTTGGTATTTGATCCTTACGATCTCACTTTCTGCTCCAACAGCCGATGCTTTAGATGGAGCAATTAAAGTGACTGACACAATATCCCATTTCGCTAAAGACTGATTTCTGTCGAAGATCAAATCTTCTTCTATCAAGATAGATTCCAAATCTCCCTTATTTTTAGGATCTAGTGGCTTCGCACCAGCTCTTTCCGCGAACTCAACGTCAATAATTGAGTCAAGCTTAGCATCAGACAATTCCCTAAAAACTCCATTATCTCGAATCTTTAACTCATTCCTGTCATTCACCCTTAAAGCCTCGTCATAGTTTCCTTGCGCAGTAGAGTTATCCTTTAAGTTATCTCTAAAGTCCTCCTCTAACATAATTGCCTCATCAGAGAAACCTGAGTTACCAGACTCAATTGTCTGATAAGGCGTGATTCCTACCTGCTGATCTAAAGCCTCATTCTTAGCTTTATAAAAAGCTTCAATACCGTCTATGATCACCTGAGTCATTCTAGACTCACGGGCATTCCAACTTGAATTGAGTTTCTCGTTAAAGTTCATTTTAGACCAAAGTCTAATGCTGAACATAACGTCCTCATCTCTTATCGGACGGATAGAGTATTCATTATTCTGCTTTTTAGCACTTTCGAGCCCAGCAACCTTGGTAGTGCTTTCTATAGATCTCAAGAACTTGGCAGGATCTACTCCAGCACCTTCTTCAGCTCCTTGAGCAAAAGCTCCAACTGAAATGACTAGCAGAAATATGAATACTATACCTTTTTTCATGATTCTAGTTAATATTGATTGTCGCGTCTCCAGAGAACGTGATAGGATAAGTCTTACCGTCAAATCCAATTCTCGTGATTTCTTCTATCACAACGACTATTCTGTCGCCTGATTGCATTTGGCTTCTGATTTGTGAAATATCCCAGTTTCCCTTTGCAGTGCTAATAGGAATAGATCTTTTAGTGGTTTTACCTCTTGCCAAACTAATCTCTCCTTTACTTACTAAGAAACTAGCATCATCTGGGAATCTTTCTCCAAAATCAGCATCAGATCTTAAAAATAAAGTAAGTGACGTTGGTCTGCCATCAAAGCCATTCGCTGCATCATAAACTTGACCATCAGGACGTACTTCAAATTTTGGTAGTGGAACTGGCTTCGCTTGAAACTCTCTTGTACCAATGTAAAGTCCCGCACTTGAAACGTCTACAGCAACCTCTCTTTGAGTAGGTACTATTACAACCTCACCTTTCTGACCTCCCATTGTGGATGTTCCACCTTTTACATTAAAACTTGGTTGGTAAGCAGGTCCTAAAGCCGGCACATTGATATTTAAGTTATTCGCGCAGTTTAGGTATAACACTTCCACTGATTGAGATCTTACATCAATAACTGGTCTAGCCACAGTATACTCGTGAGTAGTAGTCCTTGAAATTTGATTTCCCGTTCCATCATCTGCTACGATTTCTACTTCAAACGACTTAGTCGCTAAACCGTTAGCGTCATATTCACCAGCACTAGCGGAAGTTTTAAAGTTGATTACTCCTCTACCATTCACAACATCTACATCACTTCCGTTTAGTTTTACCGTTGGTTGTAACGATGAATTACCTAAAGTAAGAATAGCTTGAGCATTGAAGTCCAAACCAGCTGTTACTAGATTAGATTCTGATAACACTGTTGCTTGTGCATAATCAATACCAGCAAACCTTCCTTTAAGAAAATCTTCTGTCTTTATCTCAGTCCCCTCGGTATTGGATGCATTATTACGGGGGGTAGTCTGAGGTGTTGTGGCAGCATTATCTGTATCAGTAGAAGCTCTTTCTTCTCTAGGTGCAGATGGCGCTGATTCTAAACCGCCTAAGTCAGGCACTGACGAAGGATCAACATCAACTGCTGCTCCTACTAGGTTTTTTAGCTTATTTAAAGCTTCAGATTCCTTACTATAGATTTGATTCTTATAGAAAGTCATCTGAGCCAAAATAGATGCCAAAGGAGCTTTATAGAAATTGAAGTGAGCATAGTCTTTCTTCTTTTCCTCTTGATTGTTCTCGTAAAACTTAATGTCATTGGCATCAATTGCAACGGAATTCATCCATTCAGAATTCATTCCACCTTTTCCTAGGTTCTCAATTGCTGCATTCACTTGAACAGGATACTCATCTAGTCTTTCCTTAAGTTGCTCCGCAAACTTCTGCTCAACAAAATAATTAGAAGGCTCTTCATATTTTTTCAATGTAGAACGCTCATAGATTTTTGACGTATCGCCACCAGCAGACATCTTGCCTACCTCAAGTTTCATATCATCCAAATAAGCAATTAGCCCATTGGTATATTTTCTCACATTCTCAGCAGTAGCTTGTACAGCTAAATCACCCGATTTAGCACCTTGGTTAGCAACGTCTGCTTGAATGTCTTCTAAGGTGCTTTGATTGTAATCGAACAAAGCTTCGTTCGATACTGATAATCCATTCTCGATTAGAATGAACTTTTCAAGAACTGAGTCCTTAATCTGTAATGCAAGAAGGGCAGTCAGTACTAAGTACATCATGCCAATCATCTTCTGTCTTGGGGATTCCTTACCTCCAGCCATATTCGCTCAGATTAAGAGTTTGTTTGTTTCATTGCTGAAAGCATTGCACCATATACCTTGTTCAAAGATGTGATGTTATTGTTCAGCGAGCTCATTTGAGACTGGAACTCTTCTGTTTGCTTAGCAGTAGCCATAGCTCCTTTAATCATAGACTCCATGTTAGAAAGGTAACCTTTCATGTACTTAGCAACTGCCTCTGTGTCTCCAAGTTCAGCCTTGTAAGCACCAGATAATGCTTGCAATTGAGTAGCCGCATCTTTCAACTGCGCTTGATACGCTTCAGTCGCAGACTTCAATTGTGCTTGATTAGAACCAGATCCTTTTACAGTAGTAGCCACCTCACTAAAAGCAGTAGCTGCTTGTGAAGAAGACTGATCAATTTTAGCCAAAGAAGCGGCTGCTGTTTTAGCATTCTTAGTATACTCTTCAGTCGCTACAGAAGCACCCGTCATAGTTGCCATTTGCTTAGCGTTAGTGGCTAAGTTGTCCATACCTTGCTTAAGGTTCTGTAAACCATCTTTACTAATCGCTGCTTCTTTCAACATCTTGTTTAAAGAAATATCATCCTTTTTTGGACCAGCTGCGTCTCCCGATTTTGTGTGATCGTAAAGAAGCTTTGTATAATCAGTTGATTTTGGTTCGAACGCACTGAATGCAAATATTAATGCCTCAGTACCTAGACCTAGAATAAGCATCTGCGTTGCACCTTCCCATCCGTTTAGTTTAAACATTGCTCCTACAATTACTACAGCTGCTCCTAGTCCGTAGATTTTCGGCATTATGTTGCCGTAGAAGGTTTGAGTGAATTTACTAGCCATCGTTAATAAGGGTTGGTTGGGTTGAAGATTTTAAATTAGATTATTTTTTAATTGCCGAGATAGTCCATAGCACATCTAAATCCAATAGATGCAGATGCTACGTCTCTATACTCGAAAGTTCTTGTTCCAGTTTGTAAGTAATACGAAACGTCATTCCATGCGCCACCTCGGACAACTTTTTTGCCGTAATGTGGACTATCACTTTGTGTATCTGGGTCGTAAGTAAACATTGGGTTCAAATCCCAAACTAGTGGATTATAAACCGGAGAGAAATCATCTCTACACCATTCAGCCACGTTACCTGACATATTATACAAGTTAAATGGATTAGGTAAAAATGAATTTACTGGTGCGGTATAAGCGTGACCGTCATCATCATAAGCGCCTCTGCCTGGCTTAAAGTTTGCCAAGAAACAACCGTCTCTATTTCTGATGTATGGACCACCCCAAGGGTATTTTACAACTTCTTTACCTCCTCTTGCAGCATATTCCCATTCTGCTTCAGTTGGCATTCTAAAATTTGGATATCTTGTTTCTATTGGAGAGGTATCTACAAACGTACTTGCAGGAGCACCAGCACCGCTAGGTCCAGCTGCACCAAGTTGAGGTCCTGCATTAGCAGCCGCGGCCGCAGCAGCCTCTTTCTTTTTATTTCCACCGAAACCGAAGCCTCCACTTTTTTCAAACTGAGCCTGCTGACCCAAGTTCAAATTGATAGTTCTCCATTCAGCAAACTTCTCGGCAGCATTCCAGCTTACTCCTACTACAGGATAATCATCGAATGCTTGATGCTCAAAGTAGTATTGAGTCATTCTATCACCATAATGGTAAGTAAACTCTTCTTCCCAAACTTTAGGGTTTGGTACAACTTCAGCCAATAAGGTAGCATCCCAATATCTATCTCCGTTTTGTGCTAACTCAGATACTTTATATAAGAACTGTCTGTATTCGTTATTAGTGATCTCTTCAGAATCCATAAAGAAAGCACTCACAGTGATTTGTCTGTTGAAATTGATTTGCGTAGCCGCAATATCTTCATCAGCTTGACCCATGAAGAAAGTGCCACCTTCAATAGGAACCATACCATAAGGTAGTTCCTGGTACCATCCTTCTCTGTCTAAAACACCAATCAGTTGGCCTTCATCAATCAGGCCTTGCTCTTTACCTCCCCCTCCAAGGAAGCCTTCGAACATACTACAGCCGGTAGAAAACCCGATTAGCGATAGTAAAATGAGTCCATAAATAGACTTCTTCATTTGTTTAGTTTTATAGTTTATTCGTCTGCTCTTCTGTTATTCACATTACAGACCCCGCGAATAAGCGCGAAAAATAGTATTTTCTTACTATTAATCCATCCATCCGAGGAAAATTCTACAATTGATAACTTTAACAAAACTTTTGATTAGTAACGGTACCTTGGAGTTCTTATGATATTCTTTCCAAGATTTCTTGTCCCATTTTTCGATCCGAAGGTGTAAATCAACATAACCTCTTGTGAGGTAGGCTCTTTACTGGCCGCATCTGATAGCACTAAATCAACTGCATATGCTAAAGTCAGGCCCTGATCTTTCATTAATTTGTATCCACCCATTAGTGAAGCTGATTCCGATTGCCTGTAAGCTATTCCTCCCCAAAACTGATCGTTGTACTTAGCCACAACACCGATATCCCAGCTGTAGGAATATAAACCTACAGATTTTATCAGTACCGATGGCGTGAGTGTTATTTGAGCGGTTAAGGGGTAATCAAAACCTGCATTAAAATAGTAGTGCCGAAATAATTGATTGGAAATTTGACCTGTCCCAAAGTCAAATTCAGGTTGAATAACGTGATTTGCACTTAAACCACCAAAAAAATTTCCTCTTCTATATAAAAAGCCAAAACCTAAGTCTGGCCTCAGTTGAGATTCACTGCCACTGATAATGAGGTTATCAGTAGGATCAACCACTACTAAATCATCAAAATTGAGTTGGCTGGAGAAAAATCCGACCTTAAGTCCCATACTGACTGAAGCATCTCCGGGTAGATCAATAAAATAAGACCCTGAAATCTGTAATTCTAAATTTGAAGATGGGCCTAAGCGGTCGTTAACGAAATGTACTCCCAAGCCTCCATTCCAGAGTTGGGAGCTGGTGTTATAACTCACCATTTGGGTTGTGGGAGCACCAGAGGGGTTAATGGTTCCGTCATATCCAAACCACTGTGACCGATGTATTGCGGTTACAGTATTACCATTAGACAAGCCTGCCGAAGCTGGATTGTAGTATAATGGATTGAACATGAACTGGGTAAACTGCGCATCTTGCTGAGCAATACTAACCCCTTGGAAGAGGCAAAGGGCAAGAAGTATACCTAGAACCTTTGTCATATGTCTGTAACGAGAAAGATATACCATTTATTTAAATGTCTTCTCTTATTAGCAACTTAACCGACAAAAGACCTTACGTGTTCAGTTAATTATTGTTGGTTAACCTTTTTAATATAGAGTTCTAAGGCTCCTGTCATTGAAGGTGCATTGGGCATTGGCGCCTGAATGTCTGCAATTAAACCGGCATCCTTGGTTGCTTTAGCCGTTGTTGGACCGAACACAGCAATTCGAGTATTCCCTTGTTTGAAGTCTGGGAAGTTTACAAATAATGAATTGATTCCACTAGGACTATAAAAGGCTATGATATCGTAATAAACGTTATCCAGATCTGATAAATCACTTGCAACCGTTTCATAGATAATAGCTTCTGAATAAGCATATCCATTTTGCTCTAAGAAATTTGGAATATCATCCTTTCTAATATTAGAGCAAGGAAATAAGTACTTTTCGTTCTTATGCTTTTTCAAAATCTCAAGAAGATCTTTAGCCGTTCTAGAACCTGTGAAAATCTTACGCTTTCTAACCACAATGTACTTTTGCAAATAGTTGGCGGTCTGTTCTGAAATACAGAAGTATTTCATGTCTGCAGGCACTTCAATTTTCAATCCTCTACAAATTGTAAAGAAATGATCTACAGCATTTCTACTTGTGAAAATGATTGCAGAATGCTTTAGTATATCTACTTTTTGCTTTCTGAATTCCTTCGCTGAAATAGGATCTACTTGAATGAAAGGTCTAAAGTCGACCTTGATTCCGTATTTCTTTGCGAGTGTATAGTATGGTGATTTTGGATCCGCTGGCTTAGGTTGAGAAACCAGAAGACTCTTCACTTCTGTAAGTCTCTCCTCTTGCGTGTTGTTAGACATAAACTTCCCTGCTTTTTCCCTATTTGGCTATTTACAACAGTAATTTAATCGCGATTAACGCTGGTATTATTTCGGTGGTGCAAAGGTAAGAAAATATAAACAACTTACTATAACCCCCTGTGCCTAGGAATTTTATGTAAAGATTCAATTGACGATAAACCAAGTAACTCAGCGCTGTAATCAGAATTGTATTGAAGATAAATTCAGGAAAATAAAACTGGCTATATAGAGTAACCGTAACTACCAACCATATAAAAAGCACAAAGACCTGATTTAGTGATTGTGCCTCTTGAAAGTGCCTTGATATTCCGTTAGGTAAATTAAAGAGTTGGCCAAAACCACTAATCATTAAATACCTCAACATAAACAAGAGCACAAAAACAGCTGACATCCCCATCCAAATAAGCAAACCCTCTCCAAAATCAGACGGATTTAACCATGCTGGTAAGAATGCTTTGTCATCCAAATAATCATTAAATACTAATAGAATAAACACCGTGGCGGCAGACAGCACAAAAGTAAAATGGAGATATTCAGTACTTAATATTCTTAGGCCTGTACCAAAATCTTCTTTAGATCTAAGTGTAAAAAACTTTAGAGGCGAATAAGTAGCAGCAAAAACCTTGGGAAAAGCATATCTACTGAAGGCAAGAATAAATAAGAAGATAACCGACAAAAACAGCCAAACATCTCTCGATTGCCAGATTACTGCGGTTAATATGCTAGAACCGTGTGGAGTACCCAAAGTGAATCTTTGATTGATTAAAATTAATAGGACCGTTCTGTTTTGAGGTGCCTAAGGCATACACAAAATTAAAAATACCAGAGCTTGTGGTAAAGTTAATGCCTAGCCCCACTCCCAAAAGATTATCACTGATATTATTATTGGTAAAGTCTCCTTCTAAAGTGGCTAAATCAACAAATACATTCAGATATGATTGTGAATCGAAAAAAAGCCTGCCTTCGATATTCGAATAGGCATAAGATGTAGCAAAAAGAACACTTTCTGCAAATCCTCTGACGGAGCGTAAGCCACCCAGCCGGTATGCGTCATTGAGAAAGAGTCGGTCGTTTGATATTAACCCCGATCTGAGATTGGTGTATAGCACAAACTTTTGGGTAACCGGCCAGTAATAGTCGGCTATAAAATCAAATTGATATTGAATGGAGTTTAGGTCTATTCCTAAGTAAAGATCTGAAGACAAATCTGAGTTGGGCCGTATTTTCTTTGTGCCCAAGGAGCCAGTAAGGTTAAATGCTACGCCAGCATTAGGTAATATGGGGTCGTCTAAGAAATTAAAATCGAGATTAAGGCCATAGCTGGTTAAATCGTAGTCTGCTATTTCTGGAAGAGATGTGACATTCTGGAAGCGAGAGGCGGCTAACAAATCAGTACCTCGGAATTGAGTAACAAAGGTGAGCCGAGTGTTCACGCCCAGGTTGTAACTGAAATCTAGTGTGAAATCCCTTCTAGTAAAGGTGGTGTCTTGCTTCAAGAAGTTAAAGTCAACATTGAAATTGATCGGAGAAGAAAACAAATTCGGATGTTCATATTCCATCTGAATTCTCTGCGTTTCTTCGCTCAACCTCCTCCAGTGAATTCCAACGTACTTTCCCGTTAAAAACGGATTATGTAATTCAAGATCGAACTGACCGGTTATCAACAGCCCGTTTTGTCTACTGTTATTGGGTAGAAAGCCAATAACGCCATCAATCGTATTGACAGGCCTTTTTTCTAACTCAACCTTAAGTTGGCCTTGATCATTGCTAAATAGTAATTCAGGACTATCTACTACTCGTACATAGGAAAGGCGGCTCAATCTTCTCCCTACCCCATCAATTACTGACTGATCGTAAGGTTGACCTTTTCGAATCCCTAAATAAGCGCTGAGAAACTTTGACTTTAGCGGGCGATTATTCACCACCTGAACTGAGTCAAAATTAATCTCTGGCCCAAGTGATAAATTGATATTGGCACTGAACTGATTATTCTGAATGCTAAGTGAATCATATCGAATACTCGCGAATGGAAATCCTCGATTTTCTGCAACTGAAAGTATTCCCTCCTCAAGTTTATTGATACGCTCAGGATTAATGGGCCTCCCGAGAAATTCTTTAGGTCTTACACGGGTTCTTCTAAGCAGGTCTTCGTTTATATTCCCCAAGTTTAAATTTAACCATTCAAATTGTGGCCCAATTCTAAAGTCTGCCTCAAAGGTGTCTTTGGTCTTAAAATTGGAATACTGAGCTAATAAAAAACCTTCAGAATGAAGTTTTAGGACCAACTCATTTAAAACGTTAATCGCTTCTAGAGAGTCATTAGGTTTATTGTTATACTTATACTTTGTCCACAGCGCATTCTGCTTTTGAGCAAAATTAATCTTCAATCCTTTTTGAGCTTTCAGGGAAACTGAACAGAAAAGGGTTGTTAGGAGTAGTAAGCTGGAAATAAAAGTACTTCGCATTTTGCGACTTGAATTATGATTTAAAAGTAACGAAAGTTTGGCCGGATTATACATCCATATTCCCTATTGCAAGAAGGCTTGCCACTACTGTGATTTTCACTTTACGCAATCATTAAAACAGATTGACGATATGGTGGAGGCAATATGCACAGAGTTGAAGATGCAATCTGAATTTCTAGGAAGAGATACCATTTACACGGTTTACTTTGGTGGAGGAACTCCCTCTTTACTGAGTTACGATCACCTTAAAAAGCTCATGCGCGTAATTCAGTATGAATATAACCTCTCTAGCAATCCTGAAATTACTTTAGAAGCTAACCCAGATGACTTAACACAGGAAAAGCTAACCATGCTTTATGAAAATGGAGTGAACCGTTTGAGCATTGGCGCACAAACTTTTCATGACGAGAAGCTAAAATGGATGAATAGGCAACACACAGGCCAAGAAGCTATTTATACATTTTATGCGGCTAGAGAAACTGGTTTTGAAAACATAAGTATGGATTTGATTTATGCTTTGCCTGGTGAAAATCATGACTTATGGATGGCGGACTTGAAACAAATGATTCTCCTGAGGCCCGAGCATATTTCTTCCTACTGCCTAACAATTGAGCCTAAAACTGCATTTGGCAATTGGCTGGGTAAAGGAAAAATTAAACCTATTGATGAAGACCATGCGGCAGAACAGTTTGAGATTTTGCTGGAGTACACACGCAAACATGGCTACGAGCAGTATGAAATATCGAATTTCGCTCAGCCTGGCTATGAGTCGCAACACAACAGCGGCTATTGGCGAGATGAGAAGTATTTAGGTATTGGTCCCTCTGCCCATTCTTATAATGGTAAATTCAGAAAAGCCAACGTGTCCAATAATGCGGTATACATCAAAAACTTAAAAGAGAAAGTGATTCCGTTTGATGTGATGACGCTCTCAAAAGAAGACCAAATCAATGAATATATCTTAACCTCTATTCGAACCAAATGGGGAACAGATATAGAGTTGTTAAAACACAAGTATAACATTGACTTGATGCAAGAACATGGAAGTCTCTTAGAGAAAATGAGCTATAAAGACCTGCTCTTTGAAGAGGATGGTTTTATCATTCTCACCAATTCGGGCAAACTCTTAGCCGATAAGATTGCAGCTGATCTTTTTGTCTATAAAGAAGATTAGGCACACTTATTTACTAGCATCCCATTCTTCAAATAACACGAGCAATTCGTCTTTCGTGTAATTGGAAAAATAGCCTAAAAAAAACCTCCCCAATAAGCTCACGGTCAACATTCTCCTCTAAGTATGTGTGCAGTAGTTTTATCTCAGCTTCTCTCTGCTTTTCCGTTCCTAGCTGTTCATTAATTCCTTCAAGAATATATTCACTAGTTTTTGCAATACGCCCTAGAATATTAGCTCGGTCAATAGCCGCGATTCGGAATTTGTAAAAATGAAATCTATTATCGGTCATTCTAGCTTTATACTCCATGGATTCTTTGGGCCATGAACGAGATATATTCCGATAGCCTTCGCCTTGCTCGGTCATCATTCTTTCGGCATGCTCTAGCCTTTTTATGGAAGAGTAAAGTTTTGCCAGCTGATCGTAAAGTTCAAAATTGACGACCTCTGTTCTTTCTTGGTCTAAGGCATATTCAATTACCTGAAAATTATACTGCGGCTCCAAATACCTCCAGGTGTAAAAAGTGGTCATTTCATTTGCAGAAAAAATGCTGTCCCATTCTGCGTTCTTTTCTTTCTGAAAATCTTGGAAATGTCGTTCGGAAGTTCTCAAGCTCTAATTTCAAACTGATGAGCACCTTGTCTCTTTCCTTATCAATCTTCTTCTGCTCAGAATAATTCTGAAATAAAAAGGCCAAATACACCCCAATAAAAATCATTAATAGCTCTATTAAGAGGAATCGAGCATTTTTTGATTTTTTGAATAGTTTACCCAAGAACATGATTTTGGTAGTTAAGTCGAATAATAGTCAATTATCATAAACCATTAGTTGCATATCCTTACTTTTGATTTATGTCTCGCTTATATAAAAGAATTCCTAAAGGAAGAAAAGGTGAAGTAGAATCCATAGGGGATGCTATTCAGAATATGCTGGAGACTTTTAGAATTAGCGATAAATTCAACGAGACTGATCTGGTAAGTTCTTGGGCAAAAGTAATGGGTGAGCCCATAGCCAAGCGCACCAGTAAAGTTTACATTCGAGGGAAAAAACTCTATGTACATGTCACTTCAGCCCCACTGAAGCATGAACTCAGTATGTCTAGAGACAAAATTTTGGTGTTGCTAACCAAAGAAATGGGGAAACCTATTGTGAATGAAGTGGTGATTAAATAGCCTTCTTCGCAAAAAACGGCCTCTGAAAAACTAGGATCACCAATACCCCCATAAAGATTGCCACATCGGCAAGATTAAAAATAGGTAATAGTGACACGCGTCTTCCTCCCCAAAGAGGAATCCAATCTGCTACATATCCTTCCCAAAGGTCTAAATAGAACATGTCAATTACTTGACCATGAAACCATGGTGTAATTGCATCATATGGAGCATTATCTAAAAGAACACCGTAAAAAGTACTGTCAATCACATTGGCCAAAGCCCCTGCAAAAATAGCTGCTATAGACCAAAGAAGACCTTTATGGTAACCCTTGTCTACCATTTTAGAAAGCAAAATTCCTATAAAAATTGAGGCTACTAATCTGAATAGTGTCAGACTGAGTTTTCCATAATCCGAACCGAAGTTTAGACCGAAAGCCATTCCCTCATTGAGAATGTAGTGGAGCTTAAACCAATTCCCAAAAACCCTAATCTCCCCTCCCGCACCTATAACCATATTAGAATGTACCAGCAGCTTTATTATCTGGTCTGCTAGTACAAGTCCAATGGTGAGATAGAAGTACTTGAGTTTTTGCAAAGGCTATTTAGTCACTTGAACAGATATGGCTACCGGAACTTCGTCAATATCAAGTTGCTCGAAAGTGTCATCGGCATTTGCCAGCGCTAAAGCTAAGGCTTGTGTTTCTTCCTTAATGTAGGCACTGAAGTTCTCAACCGCTCCTTGAACCATTTCAGAATCACTCGATACTTTAATTGCAATCTTATCAATTACGTCTAAGCCCTTGTCTTTTCGCAAATTCTGAATTCTGTTCACTAAATCTCTCGCAAAACCTTCCTGTCGCAACTCGTCATCCATGTGGATATCCAGCGCTACGGTTGTTTTACCTTCTGTGGCTACTGTCCAGCCAGGAATATCTTCACTAGAGATCTCAACGTCTTCCAATAAAAGGTTAACCGTCTCATCTGCGAGCGCCAAGTCTATACTACCTTCTCTTTCTATTTGAGCAATTTCGTCCTGACCCCATTTATTCACAGCGGCAGCCACGAATTTTACTTTAGGACCGAATTTCTTTCCTATAGTTCTGAAATTTGGCTTCACTTTTTTCACCAAAACGCCAGAGGTGTCATCTAAAAACTCGACCGCTTTCACATTTACCTCAGTCTTAATCAAATCTTCAACCGCTTCCACGTAATGACGCGTTTGTTCATCCAAAACAGGGATCATGATTTTTGAAAGTGGCTGACGCACCTTGATCTTCTCTTTCTTTCTTAGCGAATGCGTGAGAGAAGAAACGGTTTGAGCTAAAGCCATTTGAGCTTCTAGATCTGAATTGATACAAGCCGAGTCTGCAACAGGGAAATCTGTGAGGTG
Source organism: Roseivirga sp. (assembly GCA_965661455.1). Lineage (GTDB taxonomy): Bacteria > Bacteroidota > Bacteroidia > Cytophagales > Cyclobacteriaceae > Roseivirga. Next base: position 268,340 of record CBFIDV010000001.1, on the reverse strand, counting down.
AACTGATTCCGCACCCTCTTTGCCACTTACCAAATTCAAATCTTGGTATAACCTCTCCATAAAGAATGGAGCAATTGGTGCACCTAATTTGGCAACGGTTTTCAAGCAAGTATAAAGCGTTTGATAAGCCGCTTTCTTGTCTTGATTATATTCGCCTTTCCAGAAACGCTTTCTGTTTAATCTTACATACCAGTTACTCACTTCATCTGTCACAAAATCCTGAATGATTCTTGCGGTAAGGGTTGGCTCGTACTGATCGTATGCCTTATCTACTTGCGTAATGATGGTATTTAATCTGGAAAGAATCCATTGATCACTTTCGGTTCTTTCTGACAATGGAATTGCATCATCTTCAAACTGGAAACCATCTAAATTCGCATATAGTGCAAAGAAATTATAGGTGTTGTGCAGCGTTCCAAAGAACCTTCTCTGTACTTCGCCCACACGATCAATATCAAATTTTAAGTTGTCCCATGGGTTGGCATTGGAAATCATGTACCAACGCGTAGCATCCGGGCCAAACTGTTTTATGGTTTCGAATGGATTGACCGCATTACCCAATCTTTTGGACATTTTATTGCCACTCTTATCGAGAACAAGTCCATTGGCAATCACATTTTTGAAAGCCACACTGTCATGAAGCATAACAGCCAAAGCATGCAGTGTAAAGAACCAACCTCTTGTCTGGTCTACACCTTCAGCAATGAAATCTGCCGGGAAGCTGTTTTCAAACTTATCCTCGTTTTCAAAAGGAAAGTGCCACTGTGCATATGGCATAGCGCCAGAATCGAACCAAACGTCAATTAGGTCTTTTTCTCGGAACATCTTTTGTCCCGACTCACTCACCAAGATCACATCGTCAACATAAGGCCTGTGCAAATCGAAATCATCGCCCAATGATGAATCCATTAAGCCAGCAGCAACAGATTTTTCAACCTCCGCCTCCAGCTCAGCAATAGATCCGATGCAAATTTGCTCCTTGCCATCTTCAGATACCCAAATTGGTAAAGGTGTTCCCCAATAACGAGAACGACTCAAATTCCAATCAACCAAATTTTCTAACCAGTTGCCAAATCTACCTTCCCCTGTACTTGCAGGCTTCCAGTTTATCGTCTTATTCAACTCAACTAGTCTGTCTTTATAAGCAGTAGTTTTTATAAACCACGAGTCTAGCGGATAGTAGAGTATCGGTTTGTCTGTTCTCCAACAGTGAGGGTAAGAGTGTTCGTATTTTTCGACCTTAAAGGCCCTGTTTTCTTCTTTAAGTTTGATAGAAATCTGTACGTCAAGCGACTTCTCAGGTGCTTCGCCTTCCTTATAGTATTCGTTCTTAATGTACATACCAGCAAAGTCTGTGATCTCTTTCACATAACGACCTTGCTTGTCAACTATCGGTACATCATTGCCTTCTTCATCTTTAACAAAGACGCCTGGCATATTATTCTGAACAGAGGTTCTGTAATCGTCCGCTCCAAAAGTTCTAGAGATGTGCACTATACCTGTACCGTCTTCTGTGGTTACGAAGTCTCCAACAACAACCGTAAAAGCTGGTTTTTCCAGTGGAATATAAGGCATCAATTGCTCGTAAGCTCTGCCTGCCAAATCTCTTCCTTTTATACTTTCAGTTACTTCAAACGGAATCAATTTGTCTCCAGGCGTATAATCTTCAAGAGCAATGGGTTTAGCCTTTTGATTGAAATAGTTATTGATTCGGTCTTTGGCCAAAATCACATTAATTGGCTCAAAAGTGTACTGGTTGAAAGTCTTCACCTTCACGTATTCGATTCCCGCACCAACAGCCAAGCCGTTGTTAGCAGCAAGCGTCCAAGGAGTAGTGGTCCAAGCCAAGAAGTAGTCGTTTTCCGTTCCTTCTTCCTTGAACATGGCCGTGATAGACGTATCCTTTACATCTTGGTAAGTACCCGGTTGATTCAACTCATGGGAACTCAATCCTGTACCTGCCGCTGGCGAATAAGGCTGAATCGTATATCCTTTATAAATGAGGTCTTTATCGTAGAGCTTTTTCAACAAGCTCCATAAAGTCTCAATGTATTCCTTTTCAAAAGTGATGTAGGGGTTGTCTAGGTCAACCCAGTAACCCATTTTTTCAGTTACATCGTCCCATTGGTCTTTGAAACGCATTATCGTTTCCTTACACTTCTGGTTGTATTCTTCAACGGTAACTTTCTTACCAATATCTTCTTTTTTGATCCCCAGTTCCTTCTCTACCTGAAGCTCAACGGGCAAACCATGAGTATCCCAGCCGCCTTTTCTCTTAACCTGAAAGCCCTTTTGTGTTTTGTATCGACAAAAGATATCCTTTACCGCACGCGCCATTACATGGTGAATACCAGGAGTACCATTGGCAGAAGGTGGCCCTTCGAAGAAGGTGAATGATGGATTGCCTTCTCTGGTAGAAATAGATTTCTCAAAGATGTTGTTGTCCTTCCAATATTGAAGTACATCTTCTCCTACTTTAGCAAATTCTGGCTGCTTATACTCTTTGTATTTATTCACTTTATTACCCTTTCTAAGTCAATCCTTGGTTGAACCCAAGAACGGATCATTTTCCTTTATCAACAGATTTTGAGTATCAATTTCTTCGTCCTCATCCTCAATGTAAAACTCATAATGCTCAATTAAAGGATGAAAGTTTAAGTTCCTTTTACCGCTATCAAAAACCATTAACAATGCAGGTAGCAAGGTTAAGTTGGTGAACATGGCAAAGAACAAAGTCAATGAGGTTAAAAGACCAAGCGCTACGGTACCACCAAAATCTGAGAAAACGAATATTACGAATCCGAAGAAAAGGATAATGGAAGTATAGAGCATACTGGAACCTGTTTCTCTAATGCTATTACTTATGGCTACAGGCACGAAGAAGTTTTTGGCAAAAAGCTCTTGTCTATATTTCGCTAAGAAGTGAATGGAATCATCAACTGAAATACCAAACGCAATACTGAAGATTAATGCAGTACTCGGTTTTAGCGGAATGCCAAAGAAACCCATAATTCCCGCTGTCATCACAAGTGGAATGAAGTTTGGGATCATGGAAATAATGATCATTCGAATATTAGCGAAGAGAATGGCCATGATTACCGCGATAATGCCAAAAGCTAGTATTAGAGAAAGCCTTAAGTTTTCTATCAAGAACTGATTCCCTTTGATAAATAGGAGGGTAGATCCTGTCACTGCTGTTTCCACCTCTTCATCTGGGAATACCTTTTGGATCTCAGGTTCAATCACATTTGTGATAAGTGAGTCCATCCTGACTGAACCTATGTCAGCAATCTTTAGCGACACTCGCATAACCTGACCCGTTGAATCTACAAAGGAGCTCAAGAAGTCTGTCTGATCAGACTGATTACTTAAATAGCTTAAGATTACATTTCTATCACTTGGGCTGGGTAAACCGTAGAACCGGGCATTTCCGTTATAAAACGCTTGCCGAACTGCCTTAGCAAAAGAAACAATGGACACGGGCTGAGAGACATTCTCTAAAGGATTCAATGCTCTTTCGAGTCGATCTACCTTTCTTAAATTTCTTGCATTAATGGTAGACTTCGGTTCACCAAAGTCAATGATAATCTCTAGGGGCATTACTCCTGAGAAATTATCTTCAAAGAAATAGAGATCTTGCTTTAACTGTGACTTCTCTGGAATATCATCCACCATATAGGCAACAGAATACAGCTTAGTAACTCCAACAATTGCAACTCCAACAATTACAGCTGTAGCAGCAAATACCCTGTATCTATGTCTGTGAACCAACAGGTCAAGTAGAGATAAAAACTTACCTACAATCTTAAATTCAAGGTGTTTTAGTTGTTCCTTTTTAGGGGCTGGTAAAAAAGAGAAGATACCCGGTATCAATATCATACTGACAATAAAAGTTGCCAGAATATTAATGCCCGCTACAAGCCCAAATTCCTTAAGGAGTTTGATGTCCGTTGTGATTAGGACTAAGAAACCAATGGCCGTTGTGCAGTTGGTTATAAACGTAACCATACCAATTTTACGAACCATTCGACTTAAGGCTTTGGTCTTGTTACCGTGCCTTGCGAATTCCTGATGGTACTTATTTATTAGGTACACCGCATTCGGAATACCAATAACTACAATTATGGAAGGGATAAGACCCGTAAGCACATTGATTTTGTAACCCAATAAACCAACGGTTCCCAATACCCAAACTACAACCACGCTTATAACAACTAGTGGCACTACCACAGAAGACCATGATCTAAAGAATAGGAATAAGATTAAGGCGGTAACAGCCAAAGACAAAACGATAAAAAGCCTCAACTCTTTATCTGTTTTCTGCTGCATTACAGTACGTACAAAAGGCATTCCTGAATAATGCAGCTCTATGCCTGTATCTTCTGAAAACGAAGCTCCAATCTCTCTGATAAGGTCCACTAAATCATTTCTCTGACTAGAATTGAGCACCTCACGCTCCATATTAATCAGAATGAGCGTTGCTCCATTGTCTGGGTTAAGCAGCTGGCCGGTATAAAACTTAAGCTGTACGGCTTTTTCAAGCAGTAGATCTAGTTGGCTCTGAGAAGTAGGGTCTTCTACTATTAAATCTTGAAGGCCGAAACTACGGTCGGTTTGGTTTTTTACAATCTCTTGAAGATTACCCAAACTGATTACGTTTGTAACCCCATCTGATTCTTGAATTTCCCTACTAAGTTGTCTGTATCTATTAAAGTTTTCAAACTCATACAGGGCACTGTCTTTTACTCCCAAAACCAAGATGTTTCCATCTTCGCCAAACCTGGCTTTAAAGTCTTGAAAATATTGGTAATTCTTATCTGTGCTTGGTACTGCTGTATTAAAGTTGAAGGCCATCTTGACATCCCGTGCTTGGTATGCCATAAATGCCGTGATTAATAGCAGGATTGAGATCAGTACAATCCTGTATTTCAGTACGATATGGGGTAGTTTTGACCACATTTTTGAACAAGACCACAAAGGTAATATTTTCCCTTTCTTATCATACCTGAATAACTCCTATATATATAAGGAGTAGGATCAGCGATTTCCAGGTAAGGAAATGCCTGTAATTTTCCGATACAGCGACATAGCATTTCTATCCGTCATCCCTGATATAAAATCAAGTAAGTACCTCACCGCTGAATAGGTGTTTGGTGCATGTTCAATTTCATACTTGGTATCCTCGGGTAAAAGCCTGAATCTGATCTTGTCTTTTATTGACACTTCTTTGCCAATAGCAACTGGTACAAAGGAGTCGAGTAGTAGATGCACAATGTTGAATCCAGCGGCCTCAATTTCGAGCACTTCCTTAGCTCTGTAGATTTTAGCAATGGACACTTTCTGTATTTCTCCTAAAATCGAAGCAGAAGGAATCAGGTCAGCTAAAGAGGTATCGAATTCTCCTGAAAGAATTGCCTCTTCATTGTCCAAAAATAAAGACACGCTTTCTTGTATTAAGCTCCCAATCGTTAGGGCCCGAAGTAAAGCAATCTGCTCAATCTTACTGGGAATGCTTTTGAGCTTATCTGGTTGGTAGCTGGAACCAATGATTTGAGCCATAAAATCAACTGTATCGGTATGATTAATCAGGCCTAGATTAAATCCGTCTTCAAGATCTATAATATTATAACAGATATCATCGGCCGCTTCTACCAAGAATGCCAAAGGATGGCGCACCCACTGATTATCAGAAAGTGCTTTCATTCCCAATTGATCTGCTAAGCGTTGGAACGTTTCCTTTTCTGATTGAAAATAGCCGTACTTCTTTTGGCTTCTCCTAGGCTTCATCTTATCTGCAACCTTTGAAGGCCTTGGATATTTTGTAAAGGCAGCCAAAGTGGGTGCTGTTAATTTCAACCCTTGATATCCAGATTTATTCAATAAACGGAATCCTTGGGCATTACCTTCAAAGCTGCAAAGATCTTCCCATTCTAATTCGCTGAAATTTGATTGATATTTATCGGCATTTGAAATAAAGTAATCTGAAATGGCATCTTCTCCAGAATGTCCAAAAGGGGGATTACCAATATCATGCGCTAAGGATGCAGAAGCAGTGATGACACCAAAATCGTTTGCAGAAATAAAGGCTTTCAATGATTGATGCCTTTCCAATAGTTGTTCGCCCGCGGCCTTTCCCAAAGACCTTCCCACGCTGGATACCTCCAAACTATGTGTCAAACGATTGTGTACAAAATCTTGCTCAGGTAAAGGGTGCACTTGAGTCTTATCCTGCAGTTTACGAAATGGGTAAGAAAAAATAATTCGATCAAAATCTCTATCGAACGGAGTCCTTTTTGATTCAAGTTCGCCTTTTTGTTTTTGATCTAGTAGTTGATTCCACTGCATTTATGAAAAATTAGAAGTTTGGCTAAATATAGAGTCCGTTCGGGTTTTAGTCTAATATTGGAGGTATTCGATACCACTTTTGTTAAAAATGACACCAACTCATGCAAAGGATTGCTTGTTTTGGCACTGAGATTAACCAAATGTTAACTGATTGAAATATCAATCAAGATCATTTAATCTAACTTATGAAGTTGAAATACCTAAAACATATATCTCTGAGGGATTTAAGTACTGCTTGATTTTCTGCAAACGATTGCGTTAATTTTCGTTTTATTGCGCTATGAATTGCCGCTGCATAGTGGTACTTTAACCATTCGATTGCACTTTTTTGGCCACATATGGCCTCGAAACAAATAAAATTAAAAATGATTGTATGAAAAAGTTTTTACTAATCCTTCTTGTTTTAGCGGTAGGTTTCCAAGGAACACTACTGGCTCAAACGAGAACCGTCACAGGGACGGTAACTGGCGGGGATGACGGACTTGGCATTCCTCGTGCTAACATTTTGGTAAAGGGTACTACTCGTGGTACTAATACCAGCCTCGATGGAGAATATTCTCTAGAGGTATCTGCCACCGAAACCTTGGTATTCTCGTTTGTAGGATACGTAACTCAAGAGGTTGTCGTTGGAAATCAAACTACCATTAACATCGTGCTTCAGCCTGACTACGCTGAGCTAGGAGAGATTGTTGTTGTAGGTTATGGATCTCAAGAAAAGAAAGAGATCACCAGTTCAGTAGTTTCAATTGATGCTAAAGACTTCAACCAGGGTAATGTAAATGACGCTGGAGGCTTACTTCAAGGTAAAGTTCCGGGTCTTACAGTATTCAACAAAGGCGGTAACCCTAACAACCCAGGTACTCTAAGACTAAGAGGTATCTCAACTGTTGGAGCTAACGTTCAGCCATTAGTTGTAATTGATGGTGTAATTGGTGCATCACTTGACAACGTTGACCCGAATGATATCGAGTCTATTAACGTATTGAAAGATGGTTCTGCTGCTGCAATCTACGGTTCTCGTGGTTCTGCTGGTGTAATTCTAGTAACTACAAAAAGTGGTGAAAGAGGCGGATCTTCTCTTCAAGCAGATTACAACGGTTTTGTTTCTGCTGCGCAAGTTTTCAGATTTCAACCAGTTATGGATGCTGAAACATATGTTGCAAACGGTGGTAACGACCTAGGTTTTGCCACTGATTGGCAAGATGAGATTACAAGAACCGCAATCTCTAACGTACACAACTTAAGTGTATCAGGTAGCAGTGAAAACACAACATTCAGAGTTTCAACGAACTTCAGAAATATTGAAGGTGTTCTTGACAAATCTGGTTTCGACCAAATTAACGCTAGAGCTAACTTGAATCACTATGCTATCAATGACAAGTTGAACATTAACTTCAACATGGCATTGTCTCAGAGAAACCAAGACTTCTCTTTCAATGAAGCATTTAGATATGCATCATTATTCAACCCTACTGCTCCTATTACTAACCCTAATGGCAGCTTCTTCCAAGCAATCTTGTTCGATAACTTTAACCCAGTGGCAATTTTAGCGCAGAATACAAATCAGGGTGAGCGTCAGACATTGAACTTCAATACTCAAATCAGTTATGAGTTCTTACCTAACTTAAGAGTTACTGCTAACTATGCTCAGCAGTTCGGTTCTCAAATTCAAGGAAGATATTTCTCTAGAGAGTCATTATTCACTGGATTAGGTAGAAACGGTTTAGCTGAAAGACAAACTGACGAGAACAGATTTACATTGTTCGAAACTTATGCTGCGTGGGATAAGGAATTCGACAATGCTAACTTGACTTTAACAGCTGGTTACTCTTACCAAGAAGAGCAGTTCACAGGATTTGGAATGTCAGCAGGTAACTTCCCAACTGATGATTTAGGATTCAACATTATCGGTGCTTCTGGTAACGTACTAGGAAGACAAGGAAATGTAAACATTTATTCTTACGAATCTCCTGAAGCAAAAATCATTGCTGGTTTCTTAAGATTCAACTTAACTATTGGTAACGGAATCTTCGTTAATGGTGGTGTTAGAAGAGAAGGATCTACAAAACTTGGAGAAGAAAATCAGTGGGGTACTTTCCCATTTGTTGGCGCAGGTATTGACGTACTTGAGTATGCAGACATCTCTGGAATTGACTTATTGAAAGTTAGAGCTGGTTATGGTGTTACAGGATCACTTCCAGGACCTTCTGGTCTTGCACAAGACTTATTCGCTTACAACAGAGATGATTCTGGTGCTGGTGGTAATGTATCTAGAGTTAGAGGTGGTAACCCTGATTTGAAATGGGAAGAAAAAGCTGAGATCAACTTAGGTCTTGATTTTGGATTCTTAGGTAACAAATTAACTGGTACATTAGATGTTTACCAAAGAGACATTAATGACTTTATCTTGAATAGACAAGTTGACCCAGCAGTATTCGGTTTCTCTAATAGATTCGAAAATGCAGGTAAACTTCAGACTCAAGGTATTGAGATGGCACTTACTTACAACGACCTTTTAAGTGGAGATTTAAGATGGACAACAGGTATTGTTGCTTCTTCTTACCAAACTACACTTGAAGAGTACGTAATTGAAGAAACATCATTCGCTAACCTAGGTGCTCCAGGTCAGAATGGTACTAACATGGTAAGAGTTGCAGTTGGTGAGCAACTTGGTCAAATCTGGGGTCCTGAATTCGTAGGAGTTGATGACAACGGAGCGCCAATCTTTGCTGACCTTAACGGTGACGGAGTTGTAAACTCTGACCCTGCAAGTATCTTGAATGACGATAGTGATTCGCAACAACTTGGCGATGGTATTCCAACTGTAGAATTAGGTTGGACTAACCAATTATCTTACGGCAACTGGGATTTAAACTTATTCTTTAGAGCAGCTTTAGGTCATAGCTTAGTGAATACTTTCAGAGCATTCTATGAGCCACTAGATCCAGGAGCTATTAACTCTTTCAACAGAACAGTTACTGATCTTTCACTTCCTAACTTACAGGGAGCACAGTTCTCTTCTTACTATGTTGAGAAAGCAGATTTCTTAAGACTTGACAATGCGACAATCGGTTACAACTTTGATGTAACTTCTAATGATTTCATCAGAAACCTTAGACTTTACGGAACAGTTCAGAATGCATTTGTATTGACGAACTATCAAGGTGTTGACCCAGATCCTGTTGGTGATGACGGAGGTAATGTATTAGCTCCAGGTATCGACAGAAGAAACAACTACTTTAGTAACAGAACGTTTACGTTCGGATTAAACATTGGATTCTAATTTTAAAGAAAATGAGAAATATAAAATTGACAGCAAAGCTCTTGACATTGGCTTGTTTAGTCGCGGCTCTTGGTTCTTGTACGGACCTAGAAGAGCAGTTGAATGATTCATTCAGCGAAGACTTTACACCAGCTAATACGCAAGGTGCGACAAACGTAACGAGATCTACTCCAGATGATGGATTAGAAGGCGCGTTCGCTAGACTTAGAAATGGATCAGCGAACCACCAGAACTACTTCTCAATGCAAGAGGTTACCACTGATGAAGTGGTAATTACGCAAAAAGGTGGTGACTGGTTTGATGGTGGTATCTGGATAGATGCTCACCAACACAATTGGAATAGCACTCACCCAGCTCTTAATGGAATGTGGGGAGATGCTTATAGCGCAATTGGTGAAGCAAACAGATTGATTGCTGATGGAGCAGGTGGAGCAGCTGGTGTTGCTCAACTTAGAGTTCTAAGAGCATTTGTAGTTTGGAAATTGATGGACTCTTTCGGTAGAGTTAAAATACCTACTGCATTAGGAACTGACGTTCCTCAATCAAGCAGAGTAGATGCATTCAACTTTATTGAATCAGAATTATTAGCTTCTTTAGCTGATCTTCCTCAAGGAAGAGCTGAGTATGGTAGAGTGAGTAACTTAAGCACTCAAGCATTCCTTTCAAGGTTATACTTGAATGCAGAAGTATATACAGGTACTGCAAGATGGCAAGAAGCTATTGATGCTGCAGACGTTGTGATTAACTCAGGAGAATACAGCTTATCAGGTGATTTCAGTGATATATTTTCACCTGAAAACATTGATAATCCTGAGCATATCTGGACAATTCCTTATGATGAAGCAACTGCTGGCGGAATGAACTTCGCTCAAATGACGCTACATTATCCTTCTCAGTTAACTTATAATTTAGCTGAGCAGCCTTGGAATGGCTACTCTTCTTTAGAAGCATTCTACAATTCTTTTGATGATGCTGATGCTAGAAAAGCTGCAAGTTTCATTGCTGGAGAGCAATTTGACATCAATGGCAACCCAATTCTTGATTTAGCATTTGATCCGGACGATCCTGATGGAGCTCCTATCAATTATACGCCTGCAATTAACGAGCTGTTTCCAAGCGGTAGCCGTCAAGCTGGAGTTAGAATGGGTAAGTATAGTTCTAAGCTTAGACAAAGAGCTGAAATGGATAATGACTATGTATTATTCAGACTTGCTGAAGTTCACTTGAACAGAGCAGAAGCTCAGTCTAGATTAGCTGGAAACTGGAATGCCGGTCTTGCAGATGTGAATGCTGTAAGAGCAAGAGCAGGTGCAACTGCCTTCACTACAATGACAGCAGCGGATTTCTTAGCTGAAAGAGGTAGAGAAATGTTCCAAGAGTCACAAAGAAGAATCGACTTGATCAGATTTGATGCTTGGGGTGATGCATGGTGGGAAAAGCCAGCACACAACGATGCATTTAAAAATGTATTCCCAATCCCTAATGATCAAATCTTAGCTTCTCAGTCTGAGGCATTCCCTCTAACTCAGAATCCTGGTTATAACTAGAATTTAGAAGAATATGTATTAAAATGGGTTGTCGTTTGGCAACCCATTTTTTTTGTCATGAAAATTAAAGTTTCTCTACTCTTATTACTCCTTCTTGTCTTTTCATGTGTACAAGAAAATGAAAAGCAATTTGAAGACTTTGCTCAAGCCTCTGGCATTGACTTTAAAAACGAGCTTACATATACAGAGGAGTTAAATCCTTACACCTACAGAAATTTTTACAATGGAGGAGGCGTAGCCATAGGTGATGTAAATAATGACGGACTACAAGACATTTACTTTACAGGTAACCTAGTAAACAATAAACTATATCTAAACAAAGGAGATTGGCAGTTTGAGGATGTCACAGAAAAGGCGGGTTTAGCCTGCGAAAACATTTGGTCAACAGGAGCAACGTTTGTTGATATAAATGCTGATGGCTGGCTAGATGTGTACGTCTGTAAATCTGGTCCACCCTCTGGAGATAACAGGCATAACGAACTCTTCATCAATCAAAAAGACGGAACATTCACAGAAGAATCTGAAAAGTATAAACTCGACATTGAGGGTTTATCAACTCACGCAGCATTCTTCGATTTTGACAAAGATGGAGACTTAGACGTCTACATTCTATCTAACTCTATTAGACCTGTAGGAGTAGGGCAAGACATTGTTGAAGGACGAAGAGATATTCCAAGCGCTGATAATAGAGGGAATAAACTCATGAGAAATGATGAAGGCGTTTTCACCGATATAACCCTCGATGTAGGAATATTTACGAGTGATATAGGGTATGGATTGGGCATTACGCTAGGAGACTTTAACGAAGACAATTGGACAGACATTTTTATATCAAACGACTTTTTTGAAAGGGACTATTTGTACATCAATAACCAAAAAGGAGGCTTTAGTGAAGAAGCTGAGAATTACTTTTCTAGCCTTAGCATGGGCTCAATGGGGGCCGATGGTGCCGACTTAGACAATGACGGAAAACCAGAAATAATGGTGACGGAAATGCTTCCCGCTACTATGGAAAGAAAACGCACGAAAGCCATTTTTGAATCTTGGGACAAATATTCCTTAACTGTATCTAAAGGTTATCACCACCAGTTCCCAAGAAATGTGTTGCAACGAAACACTGGCAATGGTCAATTTCTTGAAGTAGGTAGACTCTCTGGTGTTTCTTCTACAGAATGGAGCTGGGGAACACTTATTTTTGATCTTAACAATGATGGTTTAAAAGATATATTCGTCTCAAATGGTATCTACAAAGACCTTCTCGATAGGGACTACCTAAATTACATGGCGAATGCGCAACAGATTAAAACCCTCATAGATACATCGGATAATGCCATTACAACACTAGTTGATATTATGCCTTCGAATGCCGTAGAAAATGTTGTTTATCTGAACAAAGGAGCATTCAACTTTGAATCTTCAGCTAAAGCGCTTGGACTTGGTGGGGAAACCTTTAGTAATGGGGCAGCCTATGGAGACTTAGACAATGATGGTGATTTAGACATTGTTGTGAATAACGTGAACATGCCTGCCTCTGTTTACAGGAACAACTTAGACACAACCTCTACGAGCAGTCTGAAAATTATACCAAGTGGAGCCAATAAAAATACCTTTGCCATTGGTTCTAAAGCGGAGATCTGGGTAGGAGGCGAATATCTCGTCAACTACAACTACCCTTCTAAAGGTTTTGAAAGTTCTGTTGAGCCTAATCTTCATTTTGGGCTTGGAGATGAGAAACTGATAGACTCCCTCAGATTTACTTGGCCTGATGGATCGGTTGAGCTTTTGTATAACATCACGATAAACGGAGCAAAAACGCTCAGCCTGGAACAAGATAAGATTCAAGAAAGCAAAGCTATCATTGGAAGAGAAGCAACATTTAAGAAGGCAGATATTTGGTTAGGTGAACATAAAGAAAACGCCTTTGTAGATTTTGACAGAGAACGGTTACTACCATTTATGTATAGTAATGAGGGCCCCGGAATTGCCATAGCTAACACGAATACGAACGGTAATCGAACAATCTTTTTGGGAGCTGGAAAAGAAGAGCTTGCCAAACTCATTCTGCTTAAGCCGGACGGTTCTATTGAGGCAACTGAACAAGAATCTATCAAGAAAACCATTGCTTCTGAAGACACTGATGCAGAATTCTTTGATGCAGATGGTGACGGTGATTTAGATCTTTTTGTGGCTAGTGGAGGCAGGGCCTTTGGGCAACTTTCAAGTGCGCTCAACGATCGCCTATTCATATATGATCCAGTGAATGGGTTTGTTTTAAGCAATCAGGCTCTACCACCCTCTCGTTCTTACAGCACAGGAGCAGTCACATCAGGAGATTTCGATAAAGATGGCGATATCGACCTTTTCATAGGACAAAGGTTTGAAGCATATAGCTACGGAAAAGGAGGAGGTGGGTATCTCTGGCAAAACGATGGTACAGGTAAGTTCAAGGATGTGACGTTAGCTCTCGCTCCAAAATTGAAGGATTTGGGCATGATAACCGATTCCCAATGGGCTGACATGGACAATGATGGTGACCAAGATCTTGTCGTAGTTGGAGACTGGGAGTCCATTAACATTTTCTATAATGAAAATGGTAAGCTTACGGAACGAAAAGTATTGCCAAACACTGAAGGATGGTGGCACAATCTCCTCCTAGAAGATATTGATAATGATGGCTTACTAGATATCTTGGCAGGTAACCACGGCCTCAATAGCTTTTTCAAGAAGGGTACAAGAATGTACCGAAATGACTTTGACAGGAACGGTACCGTGGAACAAATTTTCTGTGAACTTAGAGATGGTAAGTATTATCCCGTAAACGACCGTGATGAACTCATCATGCAAATACCATCTCTCAAAAAGCAATTAGTTTTCTATAAGGACTATGCTAACAAAAGCATTGACGATCTCTTCGAAAAAGACATACTGAATGAATCAGAAATATTCGATGTAGAACTTTTAGAAACCAGCTTATTCTTGAATAAAAACCAACAATTCGAGAAAATTGGTTTGCCTATGGAAGCTCAATATTCACCTGTATATGCTATGGCTTCAGAAGATTTAAACGGAGACGGATTCCAAGATTTAGTACTTGGTGGTAACCAGTATTTGGTAAAACCTCAATTCGGTAGGTATGATGCCTCCAAAGGCCTCGTTCTTTTTGGTTCAAAAGATGGATTTGATAGTAATAATTTAGAATTCTTAACAATTGATGGGCAAATTAGAGACATCCAATCGGTAGAGCTGAATGGTAAAAGATTATTTTTGTTCTTTATAAATAATGGTCCTGTTGAAGTATATGAGTGGTAAGCAAAAGTTAAGACTATTAATACCGTTACTTTCCATATTCCTTTTCTCTTGTGAGTCAGAATACACGAAAGTCACTAAAGCTGAACTAGACAAAGGAGTCCGTTACGATTCCCTATTTTTGGGTATAAACTTAGGCCAACCTAAAAAAGAGTTTTTTGAAATCTGTTGGGATCTACAAAAACAAGGCGTGATAACGAGTAGTACAAGAGACAGCTACGTACAATACAATTTGAACAAAGACTTCCCCAAAATTCAAATGCACTTTTACCCAGAAGCAGATGCAGAAAATATAATATCTGAAATGGATATTATATTCGATTATTCAGGTTGGTCTCCTTGGAATGAGAAATACTCATCTGACTCCTTAATGCCAGTAATTATAGATACACTTGAAGCTTGGTATCCGGGGAATAAATTCTTTGATGTTGAGCTCGAAAATGAAGTAGATATTTCAGTTAAAATAGACGGGAACCGAAGAATTGCGGTAAGAAGAAAAGACGACCGATTCGTTCAAGCTAAAATTACTGATCTAACAAGCGAGATAAATGAGTAAAGAGACCAAGTGCTATGCGAAACATTAAAACCTTCTTACTGGCTGTTTCAATTGCCTTAATCATTTCATCCTGCACGTCAGAAAAGAAAGAACCACTCTTTAGTCTACTCTCTATTGAACAAACGGGCATTGACTTTTCGAACGACCTAACATTCGATAAAGAGTTCAATATTTATAAATATAGAAACTTCTATAACGGAGGTGGTGTGTCAATAGGAGACATTAACAATGATGGACTACCAGATATTTACCTTACCTCTAATCAGAAGTCAAATAAGCTTTATCTAAACAAAGGCAACCTCCAATTCGAAGACGTTACAGATAAGTCGGGCACTAATGGTACAAGGGCTTGGTCCACGGGTGTAACAATGGCAGATGTTAATGCTGATGGGCTCTTAGATATCTATGTTTGCAATTCAGGAGATATACAGGGAGATAACAAACAGAATGAGCTCTTTATAAACAACGGAGACCTAACCTTTACAGAATCTGCCGAAGATTATGGCCTTGCCGATAGAGGCTACACCACACACACATCATTCTTCGATTTTGACAAAGACGGTGACTTAGACGCCTACATACTCAACAATTCCTATCAATCTATAGGTAGCTTCGATCTAAGAAGAAATGAGAGGCCAAAAAGAGATGTTCTTGGCGGTGACAAATTAATGGAGAACAGAGATGGAATCTTCTACGACATTAGCAAGGAAGCGGGTATCTATGGTTCTATCATTGGTTTCGGACTAGGAGTAACCGTAGGAGACGTGAATGGAGATAGTTGGGATGACATATATGTTTCTAACGACTTTTTTGAAAGGGACTATCTCTACATCAATAATCAAGATGGTACTTTCCGAGAAGAATTGACACAGCAAATTAACTCCATTAGTGGTGCCTCAATGGGTGCTGACATGGCCGATGTGAACAACGATGGCCGCAACGATATCTTCGTAACCGAGATGCTTCCTAAAGAATATGAAAGACTAAAAACAGTTACCACCTTCGAAGATTGGAATCGCTATCAATATGGCGTTGGAAATGACTACTATCACCAGTTTACCAGAAATACATTTCAAGTAAATAATGGTAACAATACCTTTTCTGAGATGTCTCGGTTTGCAGGAATTGAAGCTTCTGACTGGAGTTGGGGTGCCTTATTCTTTGACATGGATAATGATGGCTTTAGAGATCTTTATGTGGCTAATGGGATCTATCAAGACCTAACAGACCAAGACTACTTACAATATGCTTCAAGTGAAGAAGCGTTCAAATCCATAATTACTGACAGTGTAGTGGATTATAAGGCACTCGTGGACGTTATTCCTTCTAATCCGGTGACTAACTACGCCTTTAAAAATATTGACGGGATTAACTTTGAAGACAAAACAGCAAGCCTTGGGTTAGAAAAATCAAGTTTTTCCAATGGGTCTGCCTATGGTGATTTAGACAATGATGGCGACTTAGACTTAGTTGTCAATAATGTAAACATGAAGGCCTTTGTCTATGAGAATTTGGCATCGACCCAAGGAGGTAACTACATAAAATTCAATATTCAAGGTACAGGGCAAAACACCCTAGCCATAGGAACAAAAATCAAGGCTACCGCCTCAAACGGAAATACCTATTATATCGAGCAGCAACCCATAAGAGGCTTTCAGTCGAGTATGGACCCTAAACCGCTTTTAGGTCTTAAAGATAATAGCCCACTGAACTTACAAGTGATTTGGCCAACAGGTAAGGTAAGCAGGTATGAGAATATTGAAGTGAATAGGACTTTCACACTAAAGGAAGACCAGCCGGTAGAAAACGAGATGGGTCTTCAAGTCGATTCTTCTATTCCTGCTCTATTCAATGAATTTACTGAACTAGAATATCTACATGAGGAAAATGCATATAGCGATTTTGATGTAGATAGATCGCTCTATCTGATGAAAAGTACAGAAGGTCCTAAAATGTCTTCAGCCGATATAAATGGAGATGGATTACAAGACTTCTACATTGGTGGTAGTAAAGAATTCGCAGGTACGATTGCCATTAACAAGGGAGAGTTTTTTGAATTCACAAACCCTGAAGCATTCGGCAAAAACAAAATTTCTGAAGACATGGAGAGTGTATTCTTCGATGCAGATAATGATGGAGATCAAGATCTTTATGTGACCTCAGGTGGAATAGAATTCGGTGCAGGCTCAAATGCCTTTTCAGATAGACTCTACCTAAACGATGGTACAGGAAACTTTAGTCAAACCTCCCAATTATTACCAGATCCAACCCAATATGTTAATTCCAATACCGTCTCAGTACTAGACTTTGACACAGATGGCGACCTTGATCTATTTGTCGGTCAAGGGGCAAAACTGCTAAAATACGGTATCCTGGGAAACGGCTATATCTTACAAAACGATGGGACTGGACAGTTTAAGAACGTAACAAAATCCGTTGCTCCTGAACTTATGGATTTAGGTATGATCACAGATAGCGCCACTCCTGATATTGATGGTGATGGCGACAGTGATTTGATGGTTGTTGGAGAGTTTATGAGCATCAGAGTTTTTGAAAATAAGAATGGTGCTTTCGAAGAGGTTTCTAATCAGGACCTAGAGAATCAGACAGGGTGGTGGAATACCATTCTCGCTGAAGATTTAGACGGAGATGGAGATGTAGATTTTGTTATTGGTAACCACGGATTAAATAGTCGTTTTAAGGCCACTAAAGAACAGCCCGTTGCTCTATTCACTTCAGATTTTGATCAAAATGGAACGCTAGATGCCATTCTTAGCAAGTATCAGTCAAATGGAAAAGCTTATCCTTATGGACTAAGACACAATCTAATCGACCAGATAAAAGAATTGAAAAGGAAATATCCAGATTATAAATCCTTTAAAAATGCGTCCATAGAGGACATATTCTCCAAAGAGCAGCTAGAAGGAGCCTTTGAATTACAGGCAAATCAAATGGCAACAGTGGTCCTAATCAACAATGGAAACTTCAACTTCACTATAAAGGAACTCCCTTGGCAAGCGCAGTCAACACCGATCTACGCCATTGCTGCTGCAGATTTTGATAGGGATGGAGACAAAGACCTAATTCTTGGAGGCAACCTTCACTCAGTAAAGCCAGAAGTTGGTAGGTACGATGCCAGTTACGGTACATTATTACTTAACGATGGGCAATTGAATTTTACCGCTGCAGATCCAAAATCAGGTTTTTCTATCCCTGGTGAAATAAGAGATTTCATAGTGATGGATAATCAAGTGATTGTCTCTCGAAATAGAGCGCAAGTCGTTCAAATCAAATATTGACTAGAATGAATTTCAAGCGATTCTGCGCTGGGCTTGGCCTCACCTTTCTTTTGGTTTCTTGTACTCAGGAAACCCAAGAACCAAAGCAATTCGTTTTGCTGGATAGTGAGAGAACGGGCATCAATTTCAAAAACGAAGTAGAATCAACGGCTGATTTCAATATTTTAGAATACCTCTATTTCTACAATGGCGGAGGCGTATCCATCGGAGATATCAACAAGGATGGGCTTGAAGATGTATTCTTCACTTCGAACCAAAAGTCGAATAAGCTCTATCTAAATAAAGGAGATTTTCAATTCGAAGACATTACCGAGTCTACTGCAGTAAGTGGCAATGGCAATTGGACAACAGGTGCTACCATGGCCGATGTGAATGGAGACGGCCTCTTAGATATTTATGTTTGCTACGTTGGTAATTATAAAGTTGCCGAAGGTAAAAACGAACTTTTTATCAATAATGGAGATGGTACCTTCAAAGAATCAGCTGCTGCTTACGGCTTAGATTATGTAGGCTTTTCAACACAAGCTGCCTTTTTCGACTATGACAGAGACGGTGATTTGGATATGTACCTCTTGAATCATGCGGTAAAAAATGCCGAAGTTTTCAAACCTGCGGTAAACAGAAGCAAGCCAGATAATGGTGGTGACAAAATTTTCAGAAGCCTTCTAGCACAAGGTGAAAATAGATTTGAAGATGTAACTGAAGAAACAGGCATTTATAGTAGCAACCTTGGTTTTGGCCTTGGCTTGGCCATTAGCGATATCAATAATGACAACTGGCCAGACATCTATATCTCTAATGACTTTACGGAGAATGACTACCTCTACATTAACAACCAAGATGGAACATTCAAGGAAGAACTCGATGGCCGTATTCAGCACACAAGCCGCTATTCAATGGGCAATGTTATTGCCGATTTGAATAATGACCAATCCATGGATATTGTCACCACAGACATGTTGCCTTCTGATCCTAAAATCTGGAGAAAGTCCTTAGGTGAGGACAAGAACGAAGTTTATAATACCAAGTTACGCTTCGGGTATGACGATCAGTATGTGCGCAATACACTTCAAATGAACCTTGGGAATGGCCAATTCTCAGACGTTTCGTTAATGACCGAAAGCTTTGCCACCGACTGGAGTTGGTCTCCCCTAATCTTCGACTTAAACAATGACGGTTTACAAGACCTCCACATCTCTAATGGCATTTACAAAAGACCAAACGACCTAGATTTTATCAATTACGTTACCTCCAATACCAAAGAGAGTAATGATGAAAAAACGATTCAAGCTCAACAAATAGAAAGTTTACCAACATTAAAAATTGCCAACTACGTAGGCTTGAATCAGGGAGAAATGCAGTTGCAAGAAGCAGCCTCAGCGCTTGGCCTTGATCAGCCAAGTTATTCCAATGGATCTGCTTATGCCGATTTGGACAATGATGGAGACCTCGACTTAGTTTTGAATAATACGAACCAAGAGGCATTCATCTATCAAAACAATGCTGACTCTACCCAAGGGTTTTTAAGAGTTCGTCTCAATGGCCCCGAATATAATCCTTTTGGTACTGGAGCAAAGATAAGCGTGAATGGTCAATTCAGAGAAAACTTTAATACTAGAGGATTCCAGTCTTCCGTATCTAATACACTACACTTTGGTTTGGGAAATGCGGAAGGTCCTTTTTCTGTTGAGGTCACTTGGCCAAATGGTAACTTACAAGAAGTAAAAGTGGACGGGAACCAATTAGTTGTTATTAATTATTCCTCTCAAGCAGAAAAAGCAATCAAAAGTGACAAGCCTAATTCAAAGGTACTAAGCTTGGCCTCTGTGCCTTTCGACTTTACGCATAGAGAAAACGACTTCAAGGATTTCGATAGAGAGTATCTCATTCCGAGAAAGTATAGCACCGAAGGACCTGCGCTGGCGATAGGTGATGTAAATGGAGACAAGTTAGATGACGTTTATTTCGGAGGTGCAAAAGATCAACCCGGACAACTCTGGTTACAAGGAGCGAACGGCACATTCAAAAAGCGATTGACGCCAAACTTTGACCAATTGGCGCGAGCGGAAGATACCGATGCGCAATTCTTAGATGCGGACGGAGATGGAGATTTAGACCTCTACGTAGTTAGTGGTGGTAATGAATATGAGGCTACTCAGATCTTCTCTTTTGATAGGCTTTTCATAAATGATGGGAAAGGCAATTTCCAGTTTTCTCCTGGTGCGCTTAGCCAAATTGGTGGACAGGGAAAGGTGGTTGCCTCTGCTGATATTGATGGTGATGGCGACCAAGATTTATTCATTGGACTCAATACGGTTGCTGGTGCTTATGGCACATCCATTAATCATCATTTACTTATCAATTCTGGTAAAGGAACCTATTCAAGTCAACCAGTGAGAGTAAAACTCAAAAAAGACATGGGCATGATCAATGACGCTTTATGGGCTGATTTAGATCAAGACGGAGACCAAGACCTTCTTTTTACTGGAGAATGGAACAGCATCAGATACTTAGAAAATGATGGAAGAGGCCAATTAACTGAAATTGAATTAGGTGATCTTGAAAATACACAAGGGCTATGGTATAGTTTGGAAGTAGCCGATTTAAACAATGACGGTCTACTCGATATAATTGCTGGCAATATTGGTGAGAACACTAAACTCAAAGCTAGCTTCGAAGAACCCGTAAAACTGTACCTAGGCGACTTTGATGAGAATGGGCAAATCGACCCAATTGTTTTTCATTATCAAGAAGGTAAAGAAACCCCATTTGCGTCCCGAGACGATTTAATCAAGCAAGTTTCAGCGTTTAAAAAACTACATGCCAGTTACCTAGATTATTCCGACTTAAGTGGCGCTAATGAGTTATTAGGAGATTTGAATGAAGCGGAAATCAAAGAAGCCAAAACGCTTCAATCTACAGTGTTCATAAATAAAGGCGAATCAGTCTTTGAGTCTATTGCTCTTCCTGATGAAGCTCAACTATCCAATACATCTGACATTATAATTCAGGATTTAAACGATGATGATATCCCTGATCTCATTCTTTTCGGAAATGACTACAGTTACCGTAATGATTACGGAAGGATTGACGCAAAACCTATAACAACGCTGCTTGGTAATGGAGATGGAACATTCAAACACTTGAATGATACACACTTAAATACGTCCGAAAGTTGGGGCAACTATCAGAAAGGCAAAGTCATTACCATAAAGAACAAGCAATACATCCTCGCTTTAAGAAATGGTGATAAACCGACCCTAGTAAGCATAAATGAGAAAAGTATAGTAGCTCAATAGGCTTGTAATTAAGAATAAGTAATAATAAAGGGTCAGTTAACCGCTTTATTATTACTATTCCCTTTTAAATATAAAAACAAGCCTATTGAGATTAAAAATGCAGATATCAAGGTGAATACTCCAAAAGTAACGAGAGAAATTTCATTGAAATTTAATATCGTTGCTGGTACATCCTTTAATCTGTTACTTAATCCAATCTTTATAAAAATCAAGTTCGGAATCAGAGTGGATATACCTACTACTAAATAAAATCTAGGATCTAAAATTTTCAATTTTATCATGACATTCTAATTTACCTAAAGTTTAAAACATCCTCCTGTCACTGCACCAGCTATTGCACCAGTCCACGCACCAACGGTAAAACCTATTGCACAACCGACCGCTGCCCCAACTGGTCCTCCAACTGCCGCTCCAAAAGATCCAACCGCAGCACAACCCAATACTGCACCACCGACATATCCTCCAACAGTACTGAGACCACATTTTATCGCAGCTTTATTTCTGTCCCACCAATCTCTTAAACCTGCTTTGGAATTGTTTATCTCCGTACTCGAATTTCCTTCTAATAAATCTCTATTTTGGTACAAAAAATCTACGTAGAGCTCACTCATCCCAACCTCGAATAAGGCAATATTACGATCTTCCTCTGAAAGTAATTCGTTGTCTAGAATTTCTTGTTCGAGTCTAGTTATATTCTCCATAAACATTGACAAATCATCCGACTCAGAAATAGAATTTTCGATATCGATTATAGTCTTACTCCTTTCTTGGCCAACCATTTCATCATTTGTTTCAGACTTAATACTAAAGTTATCGAAAGTAATAAGTGCATCTTCTTTTTGCTGAGATTGTAGAGTTTGGTTCATAAAGTCGTGAATCGCAATATTAAATGATCCGTGATCTTTTAGGTTTTTATTACTTTCTCTCAAATCATTGGCAGCATATTCTAGTGACATTTTAGTGTATTCCAGTAATGTTATAGAATCAAGGTCTAAGGGAATCTCATCAACAGTGTCTGTTTGACCACATCCAACCCCTAAAAAAGTAAATAATAATAGAGTAATAATGCTTTTGTTTTTCATGTGTTTATTTTATTTCGATTAATAAATATAATTATAGTAAGTATTTATCGAAAATATAAATGTTTTTATATAGCCCAATAGATATAGTCATATTAATTAACTTCTAGAGTTAGTCACCTATATTTTAGCGCCTTAATTTGCTAAAAAGCCAATTACAAGCATACTTTATACCCGAATTGAAACGTGAGAGAGAGATGATGAAGAATTTTTTAATCTTAAGCCTAGTGAGCCTACTCCTAATTGGATGCGACTCAGGTGAAAAAGCCATTACTATTCCAGCTGATGTTTTCCATGATTCTATGGAAAAGCTTTCTGAAGTAATAGTACACGATATCTTTTCCCCACCCGTTGCGAGTCGTATTTATGCTTACCCGAGCATTGCCATGTATGAAATCTTGGCCAAAAATGACCCTGCCTATAAACCACTGGCAGGACAATTGACAGATTTTGGTGCTATTCCAGACCCAACGGAAGAAGTGAGTTACGATCTAGCGAGTCTTGAGGCATTCCTCATTTTAAGTCAAGCTTTTATCTTCTCTGAAGACAGAATAGCCAACTACAAAGAAGAGCTCTATAAAGACTTAAGAAAAGCGGTTAAC
This sequence comes from Roseivirga sp., assembly GCA_965661455.1. Lineage (GTDB taxonomy): Bacteria > Bacteroidota > Bacteroidia > Cytophagales > Cyclobacteriaceae > Roseivirga. The sequence continues at coordinate 245,024 of CBFIDV010000001.1, read as the reverse complement.
AAAGCTTATTTCAATGCCTCTCTTGAGTATGGTGCTCAAGTGGCAGAACACATGTTGGACTGGGCAGATAAAGACAATTATAAGCAGACCAGAACCTTCCCGAAATTTACAGTTACCAATGATCCTACCCGTTGGCAACCAACGCCTCCTGCCTATATGGAGGCAATTGAGCCACATTGGACAAAGATTAGACCTTTCGCCATTGACTCTGCTACGCAGTTTGTACCGATAAGACCTACGGCCTTCGACATGGACCCTAACAGTCTTTTCTACAAAGAACTAATGGAAGTATATGAAGTAGGTAACAACCTTACTGACGAGCAAAAAGAAATCGCTTCATTCTGGGATTGTAACCCATATGTAGTAAACCAAACGGGACACGTTATGGCTGCTACTAAAAAAATTACCCCTGGCGGACACTGGATAGGGATCATCAAATTAGCTAGCCAAAAAGCAGACGCAGATCCTATGAAGAGTGCCGAAGCCTATGCCCTCACCTCTATTGCCTTAGCCGATGCCTTTATTAGTTGCTGGGATGAAAAATTCAGATCTAACTTGATTAGACCTGAAACCTTAATCAATGAACATATCGATGAAGAGTGGTTACCATTGTTGCAAACCCCTCCGTTCCCAGAATACACCAGTGGGCACTCTGTAATATCTAATGCGGCAGCAGTAGCGCTTACTTCAATCTTTGGAGAAGACTTCGCTTTTGATGACTCCACTGAAGTGAAATATGGGCTTCCTGTTAGATCATTTACGTCCTTTATAGATGCTTCAGAAGAAGCGGCTATTAGCCGACTTTACGGGGGTATTCACTATATGCCAGCCATTGAAAACGGGGTAACCCAAGGAAGAGCTCTAGGAAATTACGTTGTTGACAAGATTGAACTACGCAATGAAAGCCTAGCTCAAAACGAAAAATAAACCAATGCCTCTCCCCCTCTTTTTAAAGGAAGGGCTGGGATTCGTTAATGCCATTCTAAAAAACTAAGCCGACCTTGAGTCGGCTTTTTATTTACTGAGAGTTAAAATCTCAATTAAGCCATTTCATACAAGTAGTTGAAAATCGAATCTTATGCTTGATTTTCGGTGGTTTCCTTCTCTCTAGATGGAAATTATACAGAATCTATTTTTTCTAGAATTGAATATTATGGTCTAATAAAATACCTTAGGCCTCTCTAATAGATTCTTGTGTATAATCCACTTGCCCATAAAGAGCTTAAGAAGCTAAGACCCCAGTTGCAAAAATTAGCAGCAGGTAAAAACATCGATGACTTCGATATTCGATTTACCGCCTTGTTTTCAGACATCTATTCAAGGTTCAATCAGCTTTATGCTGGTCATGAATTATATGATGCCGCCAATGATCGCTTGGTAAAAACCATACTCAATGGTTACCTAGACCGACCTACTTATCTCAAAAAGAAAGATGCTCAGCGGGAGGCACATCCCGCATGGTTCCGTAGTCAAGACATAACGGGTATGATGCTCTATGTCGATCGCTTTAATAAAGACCTGAGTGGTCTGATGGAAAAAGCTGATTACTTCGAAGAGTTAGGCATTAACTATCTCCACTTAATGCCCGTCTTGGAGAGCCCAAAAGAGAAAAATGATGGCGGCTATGCAGTAAGTAACTATCGAAAGATCGATAAAAAATTTGGCTCGAATGCTGAGTTTAAAAAGACAACGAAAGCCCTTAGCGATAAGGATATGTTCGTAATGTTAGACTTGGTGGTGAACCATACCTCCGATGAACACGAATGGGCCGCTAAAGCCAAGTCTGGAGAAAAAAAATACCAAGATTATTATTACACCTATTCAGATAGATCGACTCCAGATTTATTTGAGCAAAATCTACCCGAGGTTTTTCCTGAGAACGCACCAGGAAACTTCACATGGGATGAGGACATGCAAAAATGGGTCATGACTGTCTTTAATACCTATCAATGGGATTTGAATTACACCAACCCAATGGTACTAGTAGAGATGCTAGAAAACATACTTTTCCTCGCCAATATGGGGGTGGATGTTTTCCGCATGGATGCAGTGGCTTTCGTATGGAAACAGCTGGGAACGGGATGCCAGAACTTACCTGAAGCACATGTTATCCATCAGCTTTTCAAACTTTGTACACAAGTAGCTGCTCCTGGAGTAGCTTTCTTAGCCGAAGCTATTGTTTCACCAGAAGAGATTGTGAAATACTTTGGTGAAGGTGAGGTATGGAGTAATGAACATGACATGGCTTACAATGCTACATTAATGGCACTGCTTTGGAATTCTTTGGCCACAAGGAGCACCAGAGTTATGAAGGCAAGCCTTAGAGATAAACCCAAAAAGCCCCTTGGTACAACATGGATTAACTATGTACGCTGCCATGACGACATCGGAATGGGATTTGAAGATCGGCACATATATGAAGCCGGATTTGATGCAGCAGCTCACCGCAGCTTCCTCAGCAAATTCTTTACTGGAGACTTTCACGATTCTTTTGCAAAAGGAATGCCGTTTATGTTCAACCCGAAAACAGGAGATTCTAGAATATCTGGATCAATGGCATCATTATCCGGACTAGAATTAGCAATTGAAGACAAAAATAAATTAGGCATTCAGCGCAGCATTGATCGTATCAATATGCTACACGCTATCATACTTTCTTTTGGAGGTATCCCAGTGATTTACTCAGGCGATGAGATTGCCATGCTGAATGATTATTCCTTCTTAACAGACCCTAGCAAAAGCGATGATAACCGTTGGATGCACAGGCCTAAACTAGATTGGAAAGCTGCTGAAAATAGAGGTAACAAACGTACTCCGGAAGGCAAGGTATTTACTGCTTTGCAGAAAATGATTTCGCTAAGAAAAGAAATCTCAGAATTTGCCGATGAGAATAATGTACACTTAGTAGAATCAACAAACGAGCATATATTCGCTTTCAAGCGTGAACTTGGAGACGAATCTACCTTGATAATCGCGAATTTTAACAATGCCGATGAGGATGCATTTGCACATATCATATTCCCACAAACGCAGCTCAACTCAAAAAAACTATACGACAGAATTACAGGCAAAAACGTTAAGATTGTAAACGGTCGCCTTACTTTAAGGCCTTATCAGTATTACTGGCTTTCAGACAAATAACTCATGACAAAAACCTGGTGGAAAGAAGGGGTAGTATATCAGATTTACCCGCGCAGCTTTAACGATTCTAACAATGACGGTGTAGGTGATATTCCGGGAGTCATACAAAAATTAGACTACATCCAGTCGTTAGGAGTGGACATTATATGGTTGTGTCCTGTATATAAGTCTCCGAATGACGACAACGGCTACGACATAGCAGACTACCGAAACATCATGGATGAATTCGGTACCATGCAAGATTTTAATGAGCTCTTAGCAGGGGTTCATGAAAGAGGCATGAAGCTCATCATGGATTTGGTGGTAAACCATAGCTCAGACGAACATACTTGGTTTGAAGAATCTAAAAAGTCAAAAGATAATCCTTACAGAGATTACTACATCTGGAAACCTGGTGTAAATGGAGGTCCTCCGACGGATTGGCAAGGCTTCTTTGGTGGCTCTACATGGGAATACGATGAAAAGACGGATGAGTATTACCTGCACATGTTCACCGTGAAACAGCCTGACCTAAACTGGGAGAATCCAAAAGTTCGAAAGGAAGTTCAAGACGTGGTGAGGTACTGGTTTGAAAAAGGTGTTGACGGATTTAGAATGGACGTAATTTCATTAATCTCCAAAAGACCTGAATACGCCAATATGGTTTCACCATTATTCAGCGAAGCGGTAGAGCATCAATACGCCAATGGCCCTCGAATTCATGAGTTCTTACAAGAATTGAACAAAGAAGTGCTCAGCCATTATGATATTATGACCGTTGGTGAAGGACCTGGAATCACCTTAGAACACGGATTAAACTATGTAGGTGAAGACAGAAGTGAATTGAATATGGTTTTCCATTTCGACCATATGTTTATGAATATGGGTGATGGCGGTAGATTTGATCCACTGCCTATAGACTTTCAAGAGTTCAAGGATGTGTTCAGCAGATGGGATGAGAAGCTGAAAGACAAAGGTTGGGGTAGCATTTTCTTGGGTAACCACGATTTCCCGAGAATGGTCTCAAGGTTTGCCACTGATGGCCCTTACAGAGAAAAAGCTTCTAAGCTACTTGCCACACTTTTAATGACTTTAAGAGGCACTCCTTATGTTTATCAGGGTGATGAAATTGGCATGACCAATATAGCTTTTGATGATCCGAAGGATTACAAAGACGTGGAGACGTTGAATTATTTCAAAGCGTTAGAAGCGGAGGGCAAAAATCCAAAAGATCACTTAGAAACAGTTCATATTATTGGGAGAGACAATGCCCGAACGCCCATTCAATGGGCGGATGAGAAAAATGCCGGATTCTCGGAAGGAGAGCCTTGGATTAAGGTCAATCCTAATTACCCAGATATTAATGTTGAGGACCAGGAACGCAGTGTCAATTCCATTTTGAATTACTTTAGGAAGGCTATTCAATTAAGAAAAGACCATAAAACGTTGGTTTACGGAGATTACGAACCTATTCAGAATGAACACCCACAAATCTTCTCATACCGTAGATGGGATGAGAAAAACGAATACCTAGTGGTACTCAATTTCTCAGATGAAACTGTAGACTTCGACCCAATTATAACAGGATTAGAATTATTGATTTACAATTATACAGATGCTACTGAAGACTTATTAATGAGACCTTGGGAAGCGAAAGTGTTTAGAATTAACGATTAAAAAATACATTCATGTCAGATAAGCTTTGGGGAATAGATTTAGGTGGAACCAAGATTGAAGGGATTGTCTTAAAATCTAAGACCGAACCAGAGGTTTTGGTACGAAAAAGAATAGATACGGAAGCTAGCGGTGGCTTTATGCATGTACTCAATCGTATCAAGCACTTGGTTGATCTGATAGCTGAAGAAGTTGGTGAACGACCTACCGCTATTGGCATAGGAACACCCGGAGCAATAGATCCTCCTACAGGTCTTTTGAAAAATGCCAACCTCCAGGCCATCAACGCAGAACCTTTTAAACAGGAATTAGAAAAGGTGCTTGGCATACGTACTGAAGTGGCCAATGATGCCAACTGCTTTGCTTTAGCAGAAACCATGATGGGTGCCGTGCCCGATGTAGATCCTAATGCTAAAGTTGTATTTGGTGTAATTATGGGTACCGGATGCGGTGGCGGAGTAGTCATTAACGGACAAATCATAAATGGAAAGCAAGGTATCGGGGGCGAGTGGGGACATAACTTCCTCCACGAATCTGGTGGAGACTGTTATTGTGGAAAAAGCGGCTGTACAGAAAAAATTATCTCTGGATCAGGTTTAGAAAATTACTACGAGGAAATCACTGGAACACGCAAAAAGCTTAAGGAAATTATTCCTGCAGCCCGAACGGGTGAAGATCCGAATGCTGTTAAAACCCTTGAGCGTTTGATTCACTTCTTTGGTAAGGGATTATCTACAATTGTGAATATCCTAGACCCAGATGTGATTGTCTTAGGAGGTGGTGTTGGCAATATCGAGAAGCTCTACACTGATGGTGTTATGGAGGTAGAAAAGCATGTATTCAATCCACGCCTTGATACCAAAATTGTAAGACCAAAACTGGGTGATAGTGCCGGTGTATTTGGTGCTGCTTTTTTGGTAGCTTAACTACAAATCGAAGACCTAGACCTAATGACTACCGTCATTCCTGTGCAGGCGGGAATCTCCTGTTTTTGTCAACGTCATTCCGAACTTGTTTCAGAATCTTCTAGTTCAAATAGGCCAATCTTTATATTAGACCCTGCAACTAGTTCAGGGTGACGCCCCCCCTTATGATCCACAAATCAAATTTTAGTAAAAGAACAGCAGCTTAAGGAACTACCGTCATTCCCGCGTAGGCGGGAATCTCCTGTTTTTGACAACCTCATTCTAAACTTGATTCGGAATCTTCTAGTTCAAATAGGCAAATCTATTTAATAGACCCTGAAACAAGTTCAGGGTAACGGTCAAATATTAAGTTAGAATGATTTATAAGTCACACTACTATATTTAGTTTTATTCTACTATTTTTAGTTTACCTAATAATAGTAGTTAGTGTATAAAGGAAGAGGTGCTCAAATTCAGGTTAAAAACAGATTTCTCAAGCATGAATATGACGAAGAAGCTCCCCCCTCAAAATACATTCCCATCTTTCCTAAAACCATTGTAAACAAAGTAGAAAGCCCAGATGTGGGTATGGATTATTCCATCAATCCATATCAAGGATGTGAGCACGGCTGCATCTACTGTTATGCACGCAACTCTCATGAATATTGGGGATATAATGCCGGATTAGACTTTGAACGCGTAATTCTCTATAAAGAAAATGCACCTCAACTCTTAGAGAAACACTTTCAGAAACCCACATGGAGCCCCGCTACCATAGTGCTATCAGGTAATACAGATTGCTATCAACCATTAGAGCGAAAAAAGAAGATCACGCGTGGAATGCTAGAGGTATTTCTTAAGTATAAAAACCCCGTTGGCATCATTACCAAAAACTCGCTAATAACTCGTGACCTCGATATTCTGGGAGAATTATCAGACAATACCTTAACTACTGTGCTTTTTTCAATTACATCATTAAAGGAAGAAGTAAGACGGAAGCTAGAACCGCGAACCGCCACAGCGAAGCAAAAGCTAAAAGCGATTGAGAAAATAAGCAAAAGAGGTATCCCTGTCAGGGTAATGATTGGCCCTGTTATTCCTGGACTGAACGACCATGAAATTCCTGAGATTATGGAGGCTGGGCGCAATGCAGGAGCCATAGGAGTAGGCTATACCATGATCCGACTAAATGGTCAGATTGGAGAAGTCTTTACCAATTGGGTGGAACAAGCTTTTCCCGACCGAGCCGATAAAATCATCAACCAGATTAAAGGAGCACATGGCGGTAAACTTAACGACAGCCGCTTTGGAAACCGGATGTGTGGCGAAGGCAAAATGGTACAGTACATTAGCCGAATGTTCGAGATAAGTAAAGCGAAATACTTTGGTAACATGCCTAAACCACCAAAGCTAAGAACAGACCTATTTGTAAAGACTAACCGTGGGCAGATGGGGTTATTTTAATGATGAGATATAATCCTTATCCTTATACATCCATCATTTCGTTTATCCAGATTTGAAAATATTTTCTTTCAATATATGTCAAATATTGAATATAACGTTTTGATTAAATAAATTGTAAAATGACAAAAGCCAAAAGCATTAATATTCCTTTGACGGACGAACTTAAGGACTTTGTTACCTCTCAAGCAGGTGATGGCACCATGTATTCAACACCTAGTGAATATATCAGGGACTTAATTAGGCATGACAGGCAAAAACAAGAAATAGAAGAATTAAGGAATTCAATATTGGAAGGCTATCAAGACATAGCGGCTGAAAGGGTTACCCCATTTACAGGTAATCTGAAGAAAGATATTGGACTTAAATAAAAGTGATGGCTAGAGTCATTTTAACTGAAAGAGCCAAAACCGATTTGAAATCAATCTATGAGTATTCAATCGAAGAATTTGGAATTAGAACGGCAGATAAATACTTGGAAAACATCCAGACTAGTTTAGAAATTCTGCAAGAACAACCTAACCTACTTTTAAAGAAACCTAGCATATCTAAGCACTTCAGCCTTTATCAGTCAGGAAAGCACTGATTAGTTTGTGAAAAACAAGGAGACTTAATTTATATCGTTACAGTTAAACACAGCTCGCTAGATATGTTTGAAAGGCTAAATGAATTAATGCCTTTGATTGAAAAGGAAATTGCATTATTAAAGAAAAGATTCCCGCATCCGCGGGAATGACTACACTCCTAAACATAGTATTTCACTAAAGTATAGAGAGGCTTTACAGCTGCCTCAACAATGTCTCCATTGAAGTGTTCTCCTTCAACTTGTCTTTAACCTCATCAATAGATACTCTAATTTGAGATAAATCATCTCTATCTCTAATGGTAACCGTATTGTCTTCCAAAGTCTGATGATCAATGGTTACACAGTACGGTGTGCCAATGGCATCTTGTCTTCTGTAACGCTTACCAATAGCATCTTTCTCATCATACTGACAATTGAAATCAAACTTCAATTCGTTAATAACTTCTCTTGCTTTTTGTGGTAAACCGGAGTCTTCTTTCTTCAATAATGGCAGTACAGCTACTTGATATGGCGCTAAAGGAGCAGGTATTTTTAATACTGTTCTCTGGCTACCGTCTTCCAAAGTTTCTTCAGTAAATGCAGATGAAAGAATAGCCAAGAACATACGGTCTAAACCAATTGAAGTCTCTACGACATAAGGCACATAAGACTTGTTCTCTACGGTATCGAAGAACTGTAGTTTCTTACCAGAATGCTCTTCATGTGCCTTTAAGTCAAAGTCTGTTCTAGAATGAACGCCTTCTAATTCTTTAAAGCCCATTGGGAATTTGAATTGCACATCTGCAGCTGCATTGGCATAGTGAGCCAAATTCACATGATCATGGAAACGATAATTATCGTCACCCAATCCTAAGGCTTTGTGCCAAGCAATTCGTTTTGCTTTCCATTTTTCATACCATTCAATTTCTTCTCCTGGCTTAACAAAGAATTGCATCTCCATCTGCTCGAACTCACGCATTCTAAAGATGAATTGGCGTGCAATAATCTCATTTCTAAAAGCCTTACCAATTTGTGCAATACCGAAAGGAATCTTCATTCTTCCCGTCTTCTGCACATTCAAGAAGTTCACAAAAATACCTTGTGCTGTTTCTGGCCTGAGGTAAATTTTATTCGAATCATCAGCAACAGATCCTAGTTCGGTTGAGAACATAAGGTTGAACTGACGCACATCTGTCCAGTTCTTAGACCCTGAAATAGGGCAGGCAATCCCTAGCTCTTCAATTAAGGCTTTGATATCGGCCAAATTACCCGACTCTAAGCCCTCTCCCATGCGCTTATTGATCTCATCAATCTTGGTCTGGTTTCTTAGCACATTTGGATTAGTAGCTAAAAACTGCGTTTCGTCAAAATCATCTCCAAAACGCTTCTTTGCTTTAGTTACCTCTTTAGCAATCTTCGCTTCGTATTTAGCAATATGGTCTTCAATTAAGACGTCAGCTCGATATCTTTTTTTTGAGTCTTTATTATCGATCAAGGGATCGTTAAAGGCATCAACATGACCAGATGCTTTCCAAGTAGTTGGGTGCATAAATATTGAGGTATCGATCCCAACAATATTCTCATTCATTTGCACCATGGCCTTCCACCAGTATTGCTTGATATTATTTTTTAACTCAACCCCGTTTTGCCCATAGTCGTATGCAGCGCCAAGGCCATCATAGATTTCACTAGAAGGAAAAATAAAGCCATACTCTTTTGAGTGAGAAGCGACTTTTTTAAGCAAATTATCGTCATTCTGTGCCATGCCGCAAAGATATGTAAAAGGTATTCATGGCGCATGATTCAGATGAAAAATGAGTGCTCCCATATTTTTATACTGATTTAAGCCGAAGAATCAACCTGATAAATCTACTTGGTGGATCTCTCCGCAAGGTCGAGATGAAAAGAAAGGGATGATATTGATTGAAGCCAATCAGAATTAAGCTTATTAGGCCGCTTAATTCTATATATTTGAACTATGTCTCGAAGGCTTACCCTAATATTTGGCTCCGTGGTATTTATAGTACTCATCTTCATTGGTTTTAATCAGTACCGATTAGTTCAAACCAAAAAATACAGTCCTGAAGCCCTTGCTGAGTACACTAATGCACAGGTAATGATTCAAATTGCCTACTCTCGGCCTTCAAAAAAAGGAAGAGAAATTTTTGGGGCTTTGGTTCCTTATGGTGAATGGTGGAGAACCGGAGCCAATGAAACCACCCAAATGACGCTGTCGAATGATATTGTTTTTAATGAGAACGATGTGCTTCCTGCAGGAAAGTATTCCATCGTATCAATTCCAAATGAAAAGGAATGGGCTATCATTTTCAACAGTAAGATTCCAGATTGGGGAACAGACTACTACCCAGAATTTGATGCTTTGAAAGTATCGGCACAAGTTGAAAAACTACCCGGTGAAGTAGAATTCTTTACAATAGATTTCACAGAAGAGAATGATATACCTAGGCTGATCTTCGCCTGGGATCAGACGAAAGTCTCTGTTCCTTTTAAGGTTTTGTAAAAATTCATCCGGTCTTTGACCACCTCTCCTTAACAAAGAAGAAGAGATAAATATTATTAAACTCTCCCCCTTTATGAAGGGGGAGTGCCCGTAGGACAAGGGGGGTCTTTTTAATTACTCCACTCACCTTCGGCCTTAGGACCCATTTTACCCTCAACCGACTTTAGTAGTTCGGCAGAATTGAAAACTTCCCCACCTTTGATCACCGTATGAACAGAACGCGTTCTTGTAATGTCTTCCAGAGGATTGCCTTTTACAATAAATGCATCGGCTAATTTACCCACTTCGAGGCTGCCCAGAATGTCTGACTTTCTGAGGGCTCTTGCTCCATTTATCGTTGCGATTTTTAAAACCTCCGCGGCTGGAATACCAATAGAATTTAAGGCTTCCATTTCTCTATGTGCACTAAAACCAGGGATGTACTCTCCCACAGAAGGATGATCCGTTCCAAGAGTGATTATTCCACCTTTATCGAAATAGCGTTTTACAGTCACCTTCTTGACATCAAAAATCTTCTGAAAACGATCTAACTTTTGTCTTGTCTCTTTAGTAATCTCAAAGGCGTATGGCGTTAAGTATTTACGCTCATCGGCCCAGTAATCATAAAGTTCATTACGATGGCCGTAATAACCGTAGGCGGTTAGAGTGGCATCAAAATACACCCCGTTGGCTATAAAGTGATCAATCTCCTTATCAATTAATGCCGCGGTAGCCGGATCGTTCATGTCTAAATCCTGTAGGGTAGCATATGCCGATGTTTTATTGGGCAGAGCATCACCTCCCAAGAAATGCTCGATTCTATCGATACCCATGATAATGGCATCTCTAGGATTAACCGTGTTTCGATAACCTGAACCCAAGTGAGCGGTTACAGAAAGCCCATGTTTATGTGCTCTATCGATTAAAGCTTTTAGTATAACTGGAGATATACCTTTTGCCTTAAAGCCTGAAACACCCAATTCTGCCCATTTGTCAACGGTTTCGTAAACTTGCTCAACTGTAGTTCCTCTATTCCACGCAGGTAGTGCTGTTCCAAAATATGGCCCAGAACTATGAATTCTTGCTCCAACCTTTTCTCCACGATTAATCTGCCTTCTAGCCTCTAACATAACCTCAGGCTGTATCTCTCCTCCAGGAAAAGTAGATGTAACTCCATTTGCTAAAAAGATGGTAGGGTTTGCTTCTACCTCGTCTCTTCTAGCACCATCAAAGGTTACACGGTAGTGCGCATGTAGGTCGAAAATACCGGGTATAATGTAGTTGTCAGACTGTAAATCCAGTACTTCATAAGCCTCAGTATTTTCCAATTCAGTATCGAGGCCAACAATCTTACCACTTCGAACAATCATTCCGCTATTGGCTATCATTTCGCCTGTATTCACATCGAAATAATGACCTCCAGTAATGTATAGGTTTTGCGCTTGAAGAGATATTGAGACTAGGCAAAGAATTATTGCTGAAACAAGAATTGAGCGATTCATAGAATAAGGTTTGCTTAAATTTATGTCAAAGACAGGGAAAACATAACCAACTCTATATGAGTGGTTTCTTAAATGAACCCTTTTTTTAAGATAGAAGACAAGGGTAAAAGTATAGCGAGATTCCCGCCTTCGCGGGAATGACGTCTAATTTTGCACTACCTATCGAAGCGAAGCGCAATTTCTTGCAGGCTGTCATTTGAACCTACCATAGTCAGCACATCGCCCATTCTTAAACGTGTATAACCATGTGTGATAATGGTTTGTCCTTTGCGATTGACCGAAAGAATAATGATGTCCGAAGGCAGCCTTAAATCTCTAAGAGGTAGACCACGTAAATCTGGGTTGAGAACCTCCACATCCATTGTATCTTGGTCTTCTTGCATACCCAATAGTAATGTGGCTGCTTGCGGTGAACGCACCAAATGATCCATTAAACTTACCATAGCGGTAGAAGGATCTACAATGAGGCAATCTAGCTTATGGAAAGATTCAAAGTTATCTCGCTTATTCAAACGAACCACAATGTCTTTCGTGCCAACATGTTCATAAATAGCTTCTGCGATATTTAAGTTTTCTTGGTCAGTAAGCGTTAGCACAACTGCTTCTGCTTTTTGGATATCTACTGCCTTCAAACTTTCAAGGCTAAAGTCTTCTAGCAAGTGCATCTTCAGATCAGGGAACTCGTCAAAGTTTACTTCCTTGTTATTGGTGAGCAATTCTGCCTCCCATCCATGTTCCTTCAATTGTCTTGCTAAAGCAACCGTTTGGGTTTCAAAGCCAATGATATAAGCATCTCTAACACCATCAAAGTGAGGTGTTACGGCTCTGGTTCTTGCTTCACCAACCATATTAATAGCCCATTTGAACAAAGGTGGTCCAACGAATTGATTGATCACAATAACGGCTACAATGGTAGTCTGAAATTCATTTCCCCATTCTGGAAAGGCATTGGCCACAACAGAAGCTAAGCCTAATCCTACCCCAGCTTGGGTTACAAAAGGCATCCAGCCTATTTTACGATAAAGTGGTGGGTCTCCCGCCAAGGTTCCACCAACTACTGATCCAACAATCATGGTGACTAAACGAATACTGAATAGAATAGCCGCTACTCCCAAGAGTTTCACTAATACATCTAGAGATACCGAAGCCCCTGTTAGTGTAAAGAAACAGATGTACACAATTGGACCAACTTCTTCCAGAATGGTTAAGAATTCAGCCCTAAATCTTGAATAATTGGTGAGAATAAAGCTACCAATGATACAGATCAAAAGAGGCTCCAAATGAATCTTTACTCCAAACTGATCATATGAATAATGCTCTACGAAATAGTTAAGCAAATAAACCGAATAGCCTAAGCCTAGTATAAATGCGGCCTTTAAGTTTTGGTGCATTCTAATAGAAAGAATGACGGACAGCAACTTGCCTACTACCCAGCCTAAACCGAAGGAAACAGCCAACTCACCGATTAGAATTCCGAGGAAGGTTATTGTAAAAGGCTCTCCGCTAATTAATGTCTGAGATATGGTGAAGCATACAGCAAAGAGTAAAATCACCAAGAAATCCTTGACAACTGTTACGCCCATTGCCATTTGCACAAAGGGGCCTTTCGCTCTTAGCTCATTTATAACAGCAATGGCCGATGCTGGAGATCTCGCGACAAAGATGGTGGCCATCAAAATGGCCACGGCAATCTTACTGGCAGAATTCATCTCTTTCATAAAACCGATATAATCGGCTAGAAAGAAAATTAGTATAGAACTGAAGATGAAAGTAACGCCCAGCTGACCAAATGTCATCCATTTAATGCTCTTGAAACGGCTGCGCATTTCTTTTACATACAATTCAGCAGCAGCGGCAAAAGCAATAAATGCTAGTGAAATATCATTGATAAATTGGAGACCTGTACTTGTTCCTTTTGGTAATAATTTGAAGAGGTAAGGACCTGAAAACAAACCAATTACTAATAGCCCAGTAATTATGGGAAGCTTAGCTTTCTGGAAAAAAGTTGCAATCTGTTTGGCTGCCACCGCTACTATGGCAAAACCTCCCAAAAGCACTAAAGTATTTAAGTATTGGTCCATTGCGAACCCCTAAGATATAATTAATCCTTACTTAATCTCATTAAATATGGGCAAGGCATGACTATTCTTTTAACACGCTGTTAATAGTAATGCCCTTTGAAAGTGTTTTATGCACGGGACATTTATCACCAATCTCTAGAATTCTTTGTCTTTGCTCGGTAGAAAGGTCACCTGTCAATTCTATTTCCCGATCAATGAATTCGATCATGCTATTAGCCCCTAGTTCTTGGGCATCAACCGAATGCTTTTTCTTACGATTCATGTGCACTTTCACCTCTTCTAAAGGTAAGCCCTTGTGCTTGGCGTACATTCTAATGGTAATTGCAGTGCAGGCACCTAATGAAGACAAGAGCATGTCGTATGGATTACCACCTAAATCTGTACCGCCTATGCTCTTGGGTTCATCAGCAACATAGTAGTGACCACTAGCCATAATCTCCGTGAGAAAGCCTTTATCCTCTTCGTTTCTCACCACCACCTGATGATCAGTCTCTAATGGATCAATCGCTTCTTTAGGTAAATATCGAATTGCCCATGAAGCAATTACCTCCCCCACATATGAAGCATCATCTTTATCCGTAAGCAAATGATCTGCCCCATCTAGAGAAATGTAACTCTTAGGATGATGCGCTGCTGCATGGTATATCTTTTCCGCGTTAGATATACCTACAGTATCGTCTTGTGGTGAATGTAAAATCAGGAGAGGCTTCCTTATTTTAGGAATAATAGAAATGAGATCATTCTGTTCTAGGTCATCTATGAACTGTTTCTTTATAGTGAATGGTCTTCCACCTAAAAGCACTTTGGCCAAGCCATTCTTATTTATTTCCTCTACAGAATCTTGAAACAAATGCTCAACATGTGGCACATCGGAAGGCGCCCCCACCGTTGCCACGGCTTCTATATAGTCGAGCTGTTCAGCAGCCATTAAAGCCGCTGCACCACCGAGTGAATGTCCCATAATTACTTTTGGTGCCTCGTAATTATCCTTCAAATAATCGGCAGCACAGAGCAAATCCTGAACATTCCCAGAGAAATTAGTGTCGGCAAATTCTCCCTCGCTTTCTCCTAAGCCCGTAAAATCGAATCGAAGAACTGCTATTCCTTTAGAAGTAAGGGCACGACTAATATTAGTTACTGCCATCAAGTTTTTTGTACAGGTAAAGCAGTGGGCAAAAAGTGCATAAGCCTTTATCTGTTTATCAACCAGTAATTCTAATCTTGCAGCGAGTTCTTCTCCTTCTGCATTATCGAAACGAAACTTGATGGTTTTCATAACTATTCAAATGATTTTAGAAGGGACATAGTTCCTCAATTTAAGAACTGAGCGCTAGGCTTGTGGTAAACTCCTTTACTATTAGGCTTTTTATTTACTGCTATCATAAAACAAATATCTTTGCAACCTGTTTTTGAGACATATTCTAGCAAAATGGGGAAAGAGAAAATTGGCGTTTTAATTGTAAATCAGGGTACTACCGACAGCCCAAAAACGTCTGATGTAAGAAAGTATTTGAGAGAATTCTTAATGGATGGAAGGATCATTGACATTCCTGCCATACCCAGATTTATTCTTGTTAATGGAATTATTGCCCCATTTAGAGCACCAAAATCTGCTAAGGAATACAAGAAGCTCTTTACAGAAGAGGGGTCTCCGTTAAAGATTTATGGAGAACAAGTAAGAGATATGCTGCAGGAGTCTTTAGTAGATAGTCATAAAGTAATACTAGGTATGCGCTATCAAAGCCCAAGCATCAAGTCTGCTTTAGAAGAGCTAAAGTCCATTAACGTAAAGCAGATTATCGTCATTCCTCTCTTCCCTCAATATGCATCGGCAACTACCGGTTCGGTTGCCTCTAAGGTGAATGAGATTGTGAGTAAATGGCAGATTATTCCTTCCATTACACATATCAACCAATTTATGGATCATCCAAAGTTTGTAGAGGCATTTGCTGAAAACGGTAGAAAAATGCTTGCTGAGAAGGAATATGATCATGTTGTATTCAGTTATCACGGAGTTCCAGAAAGACATATTAGAAAAGGATCTGTTGGCGACCAATGTAAACTTGGTGATTGCTGTGAGCATTTTCATGAACGAAACAGATACTGCTATAGAGCTCAGTGTTTCTACACCACTAGGTTACTAGTGAAAGCACTAGGACTTAAAGAAGGAGAGTACACAACTGCATTTCAATCTAGACTAGGAAAAGACCCTTGGATACAACCTTACATTGACAAGGAACTAAAAGAAATGCCAAAAAGAGGTATTAAAAAGGTACTTGCTTTTTCACCGGCATTTATTGCTGACTGCCTTGAAACTACACTTGAAGTAGGAGAAGAATTTAAAGAGGAGTTTGAAGAAGCGGGTGGCGAAGTTTGGGACTTGGTACCTAGCTTAAATGCCAATCCTACTTGGGTAGAATGCCTTGAAGACCTTGTAAAAGAAGCTACACCAACTGTTGAACCTGCTTTATCTTAAACCAAAGCGGGTTCTAGAATTTCCTTCAATTTATCAACTGTATAATCAACCTCTTCTTCAGTGCTATAACGCGAGAATGAGAAACGGATACCTTGTCTATTCGAATCTGATTTAATTCCAGTTAACACATGAGAACCTGTATTGGCTCCGCTGGAACAAGCACTTCCGCCAGAAGCCGATATTCCATTAATATCAAGGTTGAATAGTAGCATGTCATTATCCTCATTAGGAGGAAAACTTACATTCAAGACGGTATACAAACTATTGGCAGGATCGATGTCTCCATTGAATTCAATTCCCGAAAATTCGTTCTTGAAACGCTCAATCATTCTAGATTTCAACCCTTGAACATGAGCCTGATGGGATTCCATATCTCTGTAGGCGATCTCTAAGGCTTTAGCTAGGCCCACAATTCCGTAAACGTTCTCCGTTCCGCCTCTATGATTTCTCTCTTGGCCTCCGCCTTCAATAAACCTACCAATTGTTTTGGTCTTGCAAACGCGCAAAAAACCTACACCTTTTGGTCCATGAAATTTGTGAGCTGCGCCTACTAAAAAGTGACACTTAAGAGATTTAAGATCATGCTTAAAATGACCCATTGTCTGCACCGTATCTGTATGGAAAGTAGCACCAAACTCATCTGCTAGCTCACCAATTCTTTCAATATCGTTCAGGGTGCCTATCTCATTATTGCCATGCATTAAGGAGATCATTGAATTAGGGTTCGCTTTTAATAGCTGCTCCAGTTGATCGTAATCTATATGGCCCTTATCATCTAAATTTAGATAGCTCGCTTTTACCCTATCTTCTGCTACCAATCTCTCGACAGTATGGCCAACAGCATGGTGCTCAATTTCAGTAGTGATGATATGATCAATACCAAAAGCATCGACCGAGCAACGAATGGCAGTATTATCGGCTTCTGTTCCTCCAGAAGTAAAGAAAATCTCGTTTGGTGCGGTATTTAACAACTGAGCAACAGTCCTTCTTGCTTGTTCAAGCTTAGACTTTACTTCTCTACCATGTGCATGAGTAGAAGAAGGGTTACCATACATATCGAGCATTAAAGGCCTCATGGCCTCGAATACTTCTGGATCTAGCGGTGTGGCTGCTGCGTTGTCAAAATATACCTTCATTGGTTAAAAAATTAAGAAGCTGCAATCTCTCGAATATCACTGATAATTTTATTTGCTAAATGCTCAGCTGTAGCCTCAGACTGAGATTCAGCATAAATTCTAATAATAGGTTCAGTATTCGACTTTCTTAAGTGAACCCACTCTTTGTCGAATTCGAATTTTACTCCATCAATCGTATTTACCGGTTGCTTGGCATACTTTTCCTTCATTCCTGCTAGAACGGCATCCACATCAATATCAGGAGATAAATCGATCTTATTTTTTGAGATATGATAACTCGGGTAAGTCGCCTTGAGCTGAGTCATTTTCTTTCCAAACTTGGCTAAATACGTTAAAAACAAGGCTATTCCTACTAATGCGTCTCTTCCATAATGCAACTCAGGGTAAATGATGCCTCCGTTACCCTCACCACCAATGATGGCGTTAGTTTCCTTCATTTTGGTCACTACATTCACCTCACCAACTGCTGCTGCTGTGTAAGTTCCGCCATGCTTCTCTGTCACATCTCTCAATGCTCTTGTTGAAGACAAGTTAGAAACAGTATTTCCTTTTTGCTGAGACAGAATGTAACCTGCTACGGCTACAAGAGTGTATTCTTCTCCAAAAGGAACCCCATCTTCACAAAGCAATGCTAAACGATCTACATCGGGGTCCACCACAATTCCTAAATCGAATTGGCCATTCTCAATGACAGAAGAGATCTGGCCCAAGTGTTCAGGAAGTGGCTCTGGATTATGAGGAAACTGACCGTTCGGTTCACAGTATAATTCCTCAACGGTCTCAACACCCAAGGCTTTCAATAAAGGTGGAAGTGAAATTCCGCCAGTAGAATTCACGCAGTCAATTGCAATTCTAAATTTGGCAGCTTTAATAGCTTCAACATCAACCAATGGTAAATCCAATACTGTTTGAATATGCTTTTCAATATAAGTATCGTCAGAAGTGATTTTGCCTAGCTTTTTAACCTCTACAAACTTGTAAGAATCGTCCGCTGCAATTGCTAATACATCTTTTCCGTCATCGCCACTTATGAATTCTCCTTTCTCGTTTAATAACTTTAAGGCATTCCATTGTACAGGATTATGACTTGCCGTGAGAATTATTCCGCCACCAGCTCCTTCTGCAGGAACAGCCATCTCAACAGTAGGGGTAGTGGAAAGACCAAGGTCTATCACGTCTATTCCTAAACCAATTAATGTGTTGGAAACGAGGTTGGAGATCATGGAACCTGAAGGACGAGCGTCTCTTCCGATTATGATTTTATTCTTACCAGATTTTTGTAGTACCCAAGTACCGAAAGCAGCTGCAAATTTTACTGCATCAACTGGTGTTAATCCTTCATCAACGGCACCACCAATAGTGCCTCTGATTCCAGAAATGGACTTTATAAGTGTCAATGTTCTAAGATTTATGTAAGTGTAAAAGTAGAAAAATCTAAATAAGAAAAACCTGATTCAAATAAGGTTTTCTCCGCTCTTGGAAAGCTATTTAAACTGGGCAAGCACCTTATCTACTTCATTGTCTGGGTTACCACAAGATTCACCTTCTTTCATCTCCTTGCCGCAAAAGCCACACTTTACTCCCTCTTTGTTTAAAAAAGGACTTTGAGAAGCGCATGTACCTTTGAATTCCCCATTCTTTAAAAGAAGAAGTCTTACCGACATTCCGACAAAGAATAAACCAACCAGTACCAGAGTTAAAATTGTAGTTGTCATACTCGACTAATTTGACACAAAAATAACATACTTGTTTGCATAACGCTACCTTTGCAGCATAAGTTTCTGAGCCTGAAAAAATATCATGATCCAACCGCCAAAAGACGAACGTAGAGCAGAGAAATTAGCCGCCTTTGATAGATTACTCACCATTATGGATGAGCTCAGGTTGAATTGCCCTTGGGACAAAAAGCAAACGCTAGAATCAATTAGGCATTTAACGATTGAAGAAACCTACGAATTATCAGACGCTATTCTTACCGAGAATCTAGATGAGGTAAAGAAAGAGATAGGTGATTTAATGCTGCATATGGTTTTCTACTCAAAGATTGCTGACGAAAAAGGTGCCTTTAACATTGCTGATTCGTTGAATTCCATCTCTGAAAAGCTAATTCACAGGCACCCTCATATTTATGGAGATGTAGAAGCCAATGACGAAGAGGCCGTTAAAGCAAACTGGGAAAAAATAAAGCTAAAAGAGAAGGGAAATAAGTCGGTTTTAGGAGGTGTGCCTAATTCACTGCCCGCTTTGGTAAAGGCCATACGTATTCAAGACAAGGCAAGAGGAGTAGGTTTTGACTGGGAGAAGAAGGAACAGGTTTGGGAAAAAGTGGAAGAGGAAATGCAGGAGTTTAAAGCCGAATTCAATGCGGAAACCAATGAACCCATAGACAAGAAAAAGGCCCTAGGTGAGTTTGGAGACTTACTGTTCTCTTTGGTGAATTATTCCAGGTTCATAGAATTAGATCCTGAAGAAGCGTTAGAGCGCACCAATCTTAAATTCATTAAGCGTTTTCAATTTCTTGAAGAAGAATCTAAAAAAGACGGCAAAGACATAGCCAGTATGACTTTGGCAGAAATGGACGAATATTGGGAAAAAGCAAAAAGTCTAAAATAGAATATGCTCAAACTGCTCAATAAATTTCTCATCTGGCGAATTCGTCACATCAGCACCAAAAACTGGTTAATTATTTTGGGTGCTCTGGTGGGTGTATTGGGAGGTTTTGCTGCAGTTATTCTTAAATCTACGGTCCACTTCTTACAGAAAATTATAGCCGATCAGGAATTAGGCTATGGCTTTGTGGTGTTGCCAGCTATAGGCATTCTGCTTACTAGTATTATTGCTAACAGAGTATTGAGAGAGCAGCTAGGGCATGGTATTACTGCCATTTTATTCTTTATTTCTAAGAAGTCGAGTATCATCCACAGAACTAAAATGTACAGCCGGATGATCACGTCCGCAATAACTGTGAGCTTTGGAGGATCTGTTGGGCTCGAGGCACCGATTGTCGTAACAGGGTCCGCCATCGGATCGAATATCGGTCAACTGATGCACCTCAATTACAGACAACGAACACTCATGATCGGTTGCGGGGCAGCAGCAGCTATCTCTGGAATTTTCAACTCACCCGTGGCTGGCGTGATCTTCAGTGTGGAGGTTATTCTAACCAATGTGAGCATAGGTGCATTTATTCCACTTTTGATTTCTTCAGTTGCCGGGGCTTTAATATCAACTCTCTTAGTAGGTGACGATGTCCTTTTCTCGTTCGACCTGAAAGATCCTTTTCTAACAACAGATTTTATTTGGTACTTACTCCTTGGAGGGGTTTGTGGTTTAGTCTCTTATTATTTCACCAGAGTTACTGTATGGTCTGAAGGAATTATAGAAAAACTGAAAAACAACTACCTCAAAGCATTAATAGGCGGTCTTGCCTTAGGCGTTATCGTACTTTTCTTCAATCCATTATTTGGCGAAGGGTACAACACCATTACCAGCATTCTTAACGGAGATACAGCTAATCTCATGGAGAACTCCATGTTCCTATCCTCTATAGATACAGAGTGGTTCTTATTGATTTTCGCATTTCTAATTCTGTTACTGAAGCCTATTGCCACAGGCTTTACCATAGGTGCAGGTGGCAACGGAGGAATCTTTGCGCCGTCCTTATTTATAGGAGGCATTAGCGGTTACCTTTTCTCTTCCATACACAATCTCACAAACATAGGTGCCCAGCTATCTGTGAGTAATTTTACTTTGGTGGGAATGTGCGGTGTCATGAGTGGCGTATTACATGCCCCCTTAACGGCTATCTTTTTAATCGCAGAAATCACGAGTGGCTACACGTTATTCTTACCGTTGATGCTCGTTTCAGCAATAGCGTTTTCAACCAATAGCTACTTTCAGAAGAACTCATTCTATACCGAAAAACTTATTAAAGCAGGTGATCTGATCACCAATGACAAAGACAAGGAAGTATTGAGTTTACTGAAGATTAAGAAGCTAATAGAAACAGATTTACTTACCATAGCGCCTGATCAAACTTTAGGTGATTTAGTAAGTCTTGTTAAGAAATCCCGTAGGAATATATTCCCAGTTGTAAACGCTCAAAACGAGTTTAAAGGCATCATTACTCTTGATGATATTCGTGAAATAATGTTCGATAATGAATCACAGAAAAGTGTAATTGTTGAAAGACTCATGCACAAACCGCCTGAAATCGTTGATTTAGAGGAAAATATGGAATCTGCGATGAGAAAATTTGAAAGAACAGGCGCTTGGAACCTTCCTGTACTTGATAAGCAACAATACATAGGCGTTGTATCTAAATCAAGAATATTTAATTCTTATCGTACGAGACTTAAGCGTCAACAATACAGCTAAAAGTGCCAAAATACTGTAATTGAGCCACTTATGGAGAAATGAATATTTCTCTTGTTTATTCAAAAATATTTCAAAGGTCAATTAGTTATCAACAAAATCAACACTCTAAATATTGTCTATAAACACCTGTTTATCAGATGCTTATACATAGTGTGTGGAAAACTGTGGAAAAAAAGGTGAAAATGTGGAAAAAAAATCTTGAGTTTTTTGGATTCTATATTTTGTCTAAATCTTCCCAAATCTGGACTAAAATTCATACACTATATTTTGTTTAACTAGATTGAAATTTACTTCAACAAAACATAAGGGTTCATGTAAAATACACTTGATATATGTTTAAGAATCAACACGAAAAATAGCCTTCAACTTATATTATCGCATTATTAACGCTGCGTGCATACTTCCTAACTCAAACAGAACTTTTCGATAACACTAACTTTACAAACTGAGGTTTTCAAGAAGCAGCCTATTAGAATAGTACAATTTCTGATTTTGTCTCTTAATAAGATTTTTCGCACTTTTATAGATGACTTAAAATTCTAAATCGTGAAAGTGAATTCGTCTCTCAAACAGTTTTTCAATTTGCTAATTATCATTTCAATATTCGCGTCTTGTGGTCCAACCAACTCACAAAGATTAGAGATCGTTAAATTTGATGCGTTAGAAGATGTTATGACTAGAAGTAACGATAAGGTGGAGGTCATAAACTTTTGGGCAACATGGTGTGCCCCATGCATAAAAGAGCTACCATATTTCGAGGATCTCAATACTCAGCGTCCTAATGAATTTCAGGTAACTCTCGTCTCTCTTGACTTTGCTTATGAGTTTGAAACCAAGGTGAAACCATTTGTAGATAAAAGAGGTATCCAGTCAGACATTCTCTTACTAGATGAGATTGATTATAACGCATGGATAGACAAAGTTGACTCTAGTTGGTCTGGAGCAATTCCTGCCACATTAATCATAGATCACAACTCCGGTAAAAGAAAATTCGTTGAAAAAGAACTAGAAGAAGGTGAACTTCAAGAACTTATTAATTCAGTAATTAACCAATAGCGATATGACATTTCTTAAAACAAGCATCATTAGCCTCTTATTGTTAGTAGGCTTTACAGAAGAAAATGGCGTCCAAGTTGGAGATAAAGCCATAGACTTTAATCTGAAGAATATTGATGGTAGTATGGTTACCCTCAATAGCAAGGCAGATGTAAAAGGCTATATTTTAGTGTTTACTTGTAATACTTGCCCTTACTCTGTGATGTATGAAGACAGGATTATTGAGCTAGATAAAATGTACGCAAGCAAAGGCTACCCTGTATTAGCAATTCAACCAAACAACGTGGTAAAATCACCCGGTGATTCTTTTGAGTTAATGCAGCAAAGAGCAAAAGACAAAGGTTTTACGTTTCCATATCTAATGTATGAGTCTCAAGAAACCACTGCTGCTTATGGCGCTACCAATACACCACACGTATTTGTACTAGACAAGCAAGCTGACAAATCATTTGAAGTGGCCTACATTGGAGCCATTGACAATAACAGCCGTAATGCCGCTGCTGCGGATAAACACTACGTGCAAGATGCGTTAAATGAGCTTTTAGCAGGTGAGCCTGTCTCAGACACTAAAACAAAAGCCATCGGTTGCACGATTAAATGGGCAAATTAAAAAGTATTTGAATTCAAATAAGGCGAGAGACATCTCGCTTTTTTTATGCCTTTTGGGCAATGAGCTTTAAAATATCATCTAGATATTCCCTCGTATTGGAAAGCCTTGGCACCTTATTCTGGCCTCCTAACTTCCCTCTACTTCGCATCCAATTATAGAAAGTTCCATGCTCGGCCATGTGTACAATAGGCATAGACAAGGCTATACTTTTGTGGCGCTTTGCATGATAATCAGAATTAATACTTCTAAGCGTAGCGTCCAATACCTTGGTAAACTCTTCAAGGTCTGAAGGATCTCTTTCAAACTCTATAATCCACTCATGAGCTCCATTTTGGTTCTCACCAAAATACTTAGGGGCCGCAGTAAAATTATTAATAAGCGCACCAGTTTTTTCAGCTGCCATGGCAGCTGCTCGCTCAGCATTTTCAACCACTACTTCTTCACCAAAAGCGTTGATATAATGCTTTGTTCTGCCTGATATCTTAATTTTATAAGGATCTGTTGAAGTGAATTGAACCGTGTCACCAATTTTGTATCTCCAAAGACCGGCATTGGTAGAAATTAGAATTGCGTAATGATTGCCTTTCTCAACCT
The DNA here is from genome assembly GCA_965661455.1 of Roseivirga sp. GTDB lineage: Bacteria > Bacteroidota > Bacteroidia > Cytophagales > Cyclobacteriaceae > Roseivirga. Next base: position 220,967 of record CBFIDV010000001.1, on the reverse strand, counting down.
CATCTAGGCCAATCACTTTTGGAGACTCCTTATGAATCTCTGCAAATGGAATGAACTCGTAATAAATACCGTAATCCAGCATCAGCAACATGTCCTCTTTGCCTGGCTCAATTTGTATCCCGAAGAATCCCTCAGAGGCATTATATGTTTCCATGTAACGCATATCATCAGCAGGAATAAGCTTCTTGAAAATATCTCTGTATGGCCCGAATGCTACTGCTCCGTGAAAGAAAACTTCTAGGTTTGGCCAAACTTCACGGATATGATCAGCACCTTCTATCTCCAATATTTTTTGTAGTAGCACGATTGTCCAAGTGGGCACACCAGAAATACTTGTGACATTTTCCTTAATGGTGTGCTTCGCCATCTTTTCAATCTTAGACTCCCACTCATCCATTAAAGCTATATCTAATGTTGGGGTTCTAATCAACTGAGCCCAATAGGGTAAATTGGACATAATAACGGCAGATACATCTCCATAGAATGACTCTTCATTAGTATCGAATTGATTGATTTGCTGGGAACCACCGATGGTTAGTCCCTTACCACTAAACATCTTTGTGTCAGGATAATTATTGCAGTAAAGGGAGAGCATGTCTTTACCCCCTTTAAAATGACAGTCTTCTAATGCTTCGTATGAAACTGGAATAAACTTACTTCTGGCATTTGTTGTACCAGAAGACTTGGCGAACCATTTGACATCTGATGGCCAAAGTAGATTCTGCTCGCCTTCCATATTTCTTTCTATGTAAGGGCTAATGTCTTCATAAGAAACTATCGGAATAAGCCTCCTGAATTGTTCAGTCGTATGGACATCAGCGAATCCATGTGTGCGACCATACTCTGTATTTCTCGCAGTGGTAATTAATTTTTTGAATAACTCCTCTTGCACTTCATGAGGATACTTCATGAAGAGATCAATCTGGTGCATGCGCTTTTTCATGACCCAGGTGAGTATGGAGTTAATGATTGCCAATTAAATTTTCCTTTTTAGCTCAAAATGCTGGCCAAGGTATACCTTTCTTACTTGCTCATCTGCAGCCAAGTCCTCGGCTGTTCCAGCTTTTAACAGTTTCCCTTCAAACATGAGGTAAGCCCTATCTGTGATAGATAAGGTCTCCTGCACATTATGATCCGTTATTAAGATACCAATATTACGATTCTTAAGCTGTGCCACTATGGTTTGAATTTCTTCAACCGCAATAGGATCAACACCCGCAAAAGGTTCATCGAGCAGAACAAATTTTGGGTCTACCGCCAAGGCTCTGGCAATCTCGGTTCTTCTTCGCTCTCCACCGGACAATACGCGGCCAAGATTTTTACGAACATGGCTTAAACTGAATTCTTCGAGTAGCGCATCACACTTTTCCTTTTGCTCTGCTTTAGAAAGCTTTGTCATCTCCAACACAGCCATGATGTTTTCTTCTACCGTAAGTTTTCGAAATACAGAAGGCTCTTGTGCTAGATAACCAATACCCAGTTGCGCTCTTTTAAACATAGGTAGTGCGGTGATATTCTCCTTCTCTAGAAATATTTCACCCTCATTGGGTTTCACTAAGCCCACAATCATATAGAAAGTGGTTGTTTTGCCCGCACCGTTCGGTCCGAGTAAACCAACAATCTCTCCCTGATTTACTTCTACTGATACCTCGTTTACAACTCGCCTTTTTTTGTAAGTCTTAACAAGAGTGTTCGCTGATAATTTCATTGCCATAAAAATAGATGAATCAATCGAACTTGATGTCTTTTATAAAGAGTTGAAGTGATTTGTGTCCGCGAAAATCGTTTTCTTCTACTGTATAAGCCATCTGAAAACGCATTCCGCTATTCACTAAATCTGCATATTCACCAAGTCCAAAACCAATGGCATCATAAGCAACATCTGTGCCTTCTTGCTTCGCGATAAATTTTAAGTGTTGATCTTTTAACACTTTAACATGATTGGCCTGAATATCCTCTGTTACAAATACAGGCTGCATATTTCCTGGCCCAAAAGGAGCCATCTGATTTACAATATTGTAGAACCTTTGACTTATATCGCTCAATGATATTGCAATGTCAACGTTTACTGACGGGATTAGCTGGTCATCCGTTATTTTAGATGAAACTACCTTTTCAAACTTTTCACGAAAAGCATTCACATTATCTACAGGCATGGTAACACCTGCAGCATACATATGCCCGCCAAACTGTTCCAGTAAGTCAGAGCATTCGCAAATGGCCTCATAAACATCAAAACCCTCCACCGAACGGGCAGAACCCGTAACCATCTCATTTGACTCTGTTAGAATCACTGTAGGCCTGTAAAACTTCTCGATACAACGAGATGCCACAATACCAATTACCCCTTTATGCCAGTCGTTCTTATAAAGAACTGTGGACTTTGCGTCTTGAATCTCATCATTGGCGATCATCTGCAGCGCTTCTTCAGTAATGCTGCTATCAAAATCTCTGCGCTTATCGTTCTGATCGTTAACAGATGCTGCTAATTCTACAGCCTCCTCTTCTGTTTTAGAAAGCAAAAGATCAACTGAAGCCGAAGCGTGTTTCATTCTACCTGCAGCATTAATTCTGGGTCCAATACCAAAAACAATATTGCTTATGGTGAGCGCATTTCTATTCTTGCACAGATCTACAAGCGCTTTAAGCCCTGGTCTAGGCGACTTATTTAATTTCTTTAGTCCAAAGAAAGATAACACTCGATTTTCGCCTGTAATGGGTACAATGTCAGAGGCTATACTCACCGCCAACAGGTCTAGATAATCGTAAAGCTCATTAAGCTCAATACCGTTTTGAATGGTAAACCCTTGAAGAAGTTTAAACCCAACCCCACAACCCGAAAGCTCCTTGTATGGATACTTACAGTCTAGTCTTTTAGGATCTAAGACTGCAAAAGCCGGAGGCAGTATTTCTCCAGGCATATGGTGGTCACAAATAATCACGTCTATGCCGAATTCATTGGCATCCTTCACTCGGTCTACCGCCTTAATTCCGCAATCTAGGGTAACGATGAGACCAAACCCATTGTCATTCGCATATTGAATTCCCGTCTCCGAAACTCCGTAACCTTCTTTATATCGATCGGGAATATAGAATTCTAGATTCGAATAAAACTTCTCTAGAAAACCGTAGAAAGTAGCAACAGAAGTAGTTCCATCTACATCATAATCGCCATAGATTAAGATCTTCTCTTCATTGGCAATGGCATCACTTAACCTGTTCACCGCCTTATCCATGTCCTTCATAAGGAAAGGATCGTGCAACTGATCTAATGAAGGGCGAAAGAACTCTCTTGCCTCATCGAAAGTGTGAATACCCCTTTGGTTAAGAAGCTGAGCAATAGAATCAGTTACTTGAAGATCCTCTTTTAAAAGTTCTACTTCTTCAGCATTATATTCACTATCAAAAAGCCAGCGTTTCTGCATAAAAATGGTTAGATACTAAAAAAGCAGCACCAAAGGCACTGCTTGTCAAGCCGTTATTTGTAGTTCTATTTAGGTGAGTTCTGCCAATCTAGAACATCCTTAAGTGGTACTCTTTTACCATCTCTGTAAGGAACAATCCATGCATCTTCTACACCCATTTCTCTTAAATATCTCTTCAGCACATTAGCGTCTTCATAAACTCTAAAGTTACCAACTACATACTTTCTTAGCTCTTCCATAGACTCTTGAGCAAAGTCATTTGAGCTGTCAGCATATTTTTTCAAGTCAATTTTTCTGAAGGCGCCCACCTGCACTTTGAATACTACGCCAATATTGAAGTCTTCTCCATTAATAAGGTTTGGCTGATACACCGTTTGAGGCTGCGACTTGAGTTTTTCAATCTCTCTTTCTGCCGCTGCATAAGCTGCCTGCATACGAGTTGACTGTTTTTGAAGGTCGCTAATCTGAGCATCTTTGGCAGCCGCTTGCTTCGTAAGGCTCGAGATCTCACTTTCTTGACTCGCGATCTCCGCTTTTTGAGACACATTCGCTTCGCTAAGTGCTCTAAAGTCTTCAATCGACATTTTCTTTTTCTTCTTTTTCCACTCTTTCTTTTCCTTCTTGGTGAGTGGCCTTATATCAACATCTTGCGCAACCGCTAAAGAGGCTACAAAGACACCTAATAATAGAGTTAAAAAAGTCTTCTGAAATTTCATAAGGCAGTAGTTATCCTGTTTCGAATATCAATATACAAAGTTGAGCGCAATAATCAGTTTTTAAGGCTACCGATCATCTCTTCAGGTTTTACCCATTCATCGAATTCATCGGCAGTTAAATAGCCTAAATTCACTGCTTCTTCTTTTAGCGTTGTGCCATTTTCATGGGCTGTTTTAGCAATTTTGGCAGCTTTCTCGTAACCAATTTTTGTGTTCAAGGCAGTAACCAACATTAAAGAGTTGTTTACGTGCGCTTCTATATTCTTACGATTTGGTTCAATTCCTATTGCACAGTTCTGGTCGAAAGACACACAAGCGTCACCAATTAATCTAGCAGACTGTAGTAGATTGTAAGCCATTACAGGTTTGAAGACATTCAATTCATAATGTCCTTGCGCACCGCCAATTGTGATAGCAACGTCATTTCCCATTACCTGGACGGCCACCATAGTTAAGGCTTCGCATTGTGTAGGGTTAACTTTCCCTGGCATAATTGACGAACCTGGCTCGTTAGCCGGAATAATGATTTCGCCAATTCCAGATCTTGGACCAGAAGCGAGTAAACGAATGTCATTACCAATTTTATTCAACGAAACTGCCATCTGCTTCAGCGCGCCATGTGTCTCCACAAAAGCATCGTGAGCAGCAAGCGCTTCGAATTTATTCTCAGCTGACACAAAAGGAAGGCCTGTAAAGTCAGCAATTTTTTCAGCTACCAATTCAGCATAGCCTTTAGGGGTATTGATTCCCGTTCCAACTGCAGTTCCTCCTAATGCCAATTCAGAAAGGTGATCTAAAGTATTTCTCAAAGCTTTCAAACCATGGTTCAGCTGGGAAACATAACCAGAGAATTCTTGGCCCAATGTTAAAGGAGTAGCATCCATCAAGTGGGTTCTACCAATCTTTACTACATTCATAAATGCTTTCGACTTTGCCTCTAGCGTATCTCTTAATTGCTCCACACCTGGAATAGTAGTTTCTACTACCATTTTGTAGGCAGCAATGTGCATTCCGGTTGGGTAAGTATCGTTGGAAGACTGCGACTTATTTACATCGTCATTCGGGTGAATCAATTTCTGCCCTTCGCCAAGAGTGTTCCCTGCATTAACATGAGCTCGGTTAGAAACAACTTCATTCACATTCATATTTGATTGTGTACCTGAACCCGTTTGCCAAACCACCAATGGAAATTGATCATCTAGCTTTCCTTCCAGAATTTCTTCACATACTTGAGAAATTAGGTCACGCTTCTCTTCGGATAGTACCCCAAGTTGACAATTGGTATGAGCCGCAGCCTTTTTTAAATAAGCAAAGCCATAAACTACCTCTAAAGGCATACTCCCCTCAGGGCCAATTTTAAAGTTGTTACGAGATCTTTGCGTTTGAGCACCCCAGTATTTATCTGCAGGTACCTGAACATCTCCCATTGTGTCTTTCTCAATTCTGTATTCCATAATTGTGATTGATTTCAGCTGCACGAAATTAGCCACAGAACACTTCTGAATAAAGTAAATGCCCTGTTATTCACCGAAGGACTTTAATCTTCAAGAAAATTGATCGAGTTCGTAGCACGTTTACCGAGAAGTGGCGTTCGTTTACCGATATGCTACAACGAAAGGTAGACTTCTAGGGTACATTTGTATTGTCAAAAACAAAAAACAACAAGGTCCTGGTCAAGTCTCTCCCTCAACAGGGGAGGGACAGCAGCCCAAAGCTTAAAAGCTCAAAACAACAACAACTAAAAGTAAAGTCATGGACTCTAAAATGAATAAACGAATTTTTGTAGGAGCAGCCTTCTTAATATTAGGAGTACTTCTAACGCTAGATAACTTGAACATCTTCAGGTTTGAATTACCCGATTACTTTTTCGGATGGTACTCAATCTTGATCATAGTAGGTCTCTTCCTTTCTTTTGCCAGAGAGAAATTAGGAGTAGGAATTACGCTAATCATTATTGGTGGACTCTTCTTTTTAGACGAAATGGCGTACCACTACTATTGGAATTTCGAAATCAGAGACTTCTTTGATCTTTGGCCATTAATCTTAGTCGCTATTGGTGTTTCACTTATTGTGAAGAGAAGTAAAGTCGAAGAAGGAAAAAAAGACTCGGGTGATGATTCAGATTTTGTAGATGAACTTGCTGTTTTTTCAGGTTCAGAAAGAATTATCACCTCAAATTCCTTCAAGGGAGGTAAACTCACTTCAATATTCGGAGGCACAATGTTAAACCTGAATAAGGCAGGTTTAGACTGGGGCACAAATGTTTTGGATGTATTTGTAATGTTCGGAGGCTGCGATATAAGAGTTCCTTCTGACATGAATGTGAAAGTGAAAGTAACAGCCATCTTTGGTGGATTCTCTGACGAGAGAAAAGTAATAAACGACAATGAAGCTAACGAAGGTAAAGAGCTTATTATTAAAGGCTTGGTACTCTTCGGTGGTGGAGAAGTAAAATAGACATATGATTCGGGTCTTAGGGATTGAGATTATTGTAACTCAGGACCTAAGACTCAATACTTTTTCATAATTTCCGCTTAGGCGGATTTTTTTATGAACCACCCATTCATTCAAAACAACAATATCTATAAGTACCTAGTAGCTTGGTTGCTCATTTCTGGTATTTATACCCTTGCACTACACTTTTTCTACGATTTTGAATGGAGCATAGCCATAACCGAAAGTCTAATATTCAACCTTCTATTTTCCGCACTAGGTTTATCTTATTGGTTTAATATTCGGTACAGCCCATTGGACAAAAGCCAGGTATTTAACATTGCCATTAGCCACATTGTGGCAGGGCTTATCTCCGTTTCTCTAGGCGTTTTCTTATCTCGCGCTGCTCTCATGCGTCTAGCCCCGAATGAAGAATACTTGGTTTATCTTGAAGACTCTCTCGTTTGGCGAAGTGGCTTGGGCGTAATGTATTACGCCATCACCATCTTGATCTATTACCTCATTATCTATTATGATGATCTAAATACCAAAAACCAACAACAGGCACAGTTAGAAACCATGTTAAAGAACTCTGAACTTGAGATGCTCAAGTATCAGATCAACCCTCACTTTATATTCAATAGTCTCAATTCCATCTCATCTCTTACCATTATTTCTCCGGAAAGAGCTAGAGATATGATTGTGAAGCTTTCAGACTTTTTAAGGTATTCTTTAGGCAAGGAGAATGACCAAATGAATTCTGTTAAGGACGAGCTTGATAACATTCTACTCTATTTAGACATAGAAAAAGTTCGCTTTGGAGACAGATTAAAGGTTGAAACTAGTATTGACAAAGACGCGCTTCACTTGCAGGTTCCTAACCTCATATTGCAGCCGATATTCGAAAATGCCATAAAACATGGCATATATGAGAGTCTTGAAGATGTAACCATTCAGTTGAATGCCAAACGTGATGGAGACGTACTGAGGCTGAAAGTAACGAATCACTATGACCCAAATGCAGTGAGCAAAAAAGGAAATGGCATTGGCTTAAAGAATGTGAGAGAGAGACTACAACTTATTTACAGCACACCACAATTGCTTACTATTGAAAAGACCGATAACTTATTCACTATTCAGCTAGATATTCCACAAAGCATTAACGAATGAGCATTAGAGCCATCATTATAGATGATGAAAGTCTTGCGCGAGACTTAATTAAAGCCTACCTCAAGAATCACTCAGAAATTGAAGTGATAAAAGAGTGTGGAGATGGTTTTGAAGGTTTAAAGGCCATTCAAGAAGAAAAACCCGATATGGTCTTTCTTGATATTCAGATGCCCAAAATTACTGGCTTTGAATTATTGGAGCTTTTAGACAATCCACCAGTGGTGATCTTCTCTACCGCCTTCGATCAATATGCCATTAAGGCTTTTGAGATGAATGCGACAGATTACTTGCTTAAACCTTACTCCGACAAGCGTTTTTCTGAAGCCGTTGAGAAGGCCATTCAAAAAGTGGGTAATACCCAAGAGGTCAAAAAAGAGATTGAAGAACTTCAGGAATCTCGTTCCGAAAATGAAGAAGGGCTTGATCGTATTGTGGTAAAGACTGGAAATAAAATTCAGATTCTTCCTTTAGAAAGTATTAGTCATTTTGAAGCTCAAGACGACTACGTAGCGATTCACTCGGACAAAGGAAAATTCTTGAAACTCATGCGCATGAAGCACTTAGAAAGTAACCTGAGCGATCAGGACTTTGTGCGTATTCATAGATCGCATATCGTAAGTGTAAAGCAGATTGAAAAACTAGAGCTTTACGAAAAAGACTCTTACCTGTTGACCTTAAAAACAGGATCTAAACTCCCAGTGAGTAGAAGTGGTCACTCCAAACTGAAAGAGGTTTTAAAGTACTAGACTTAATCCTCTACAGTTCATCTTCTTAATTCTACAGTTCGGTAAGTAATTTTTTCTACCTGGCTATGTAAGGAGCACCTTTGAATCAAAAGAACTCAAAAACATAGTTAGTCATGAAAACATTAATCTCAATTGTAATCGCATTAGGACTTGTATTAGAAAGCACTCCAAAACAAGCCGAAACCTCTTCAGTGACTGTAAGAGTAGATGGTTTAAGAAACACCAACGGGTACATCAACATCTCACTTTATGATGGTTCTGGAGAATTTCCAGGAGCCGATGCCATTGCCCTTAAAGAAGTAGAAGTAGATGGTTATTCCATGGACATTGTCTTTGAAGACCTAGAACCTGGTAGCTATGCCATAGCCGTAGTTCACGATGAAAACGGCAACGGTGATATTGATATGAACTCATACGGTATGCCTATGGAAGGTTTTGGATTCTCAAACGAAGCACAGGCCACAATGGGCCCTCCAAGCTTTGACGAAGCAGCGTTTGAAGTAGATGGTGCAACCGATCACTACATCGAGCTGATGTACATGCAAAGTTACTATTCTATAGCTCTAAGGTCAAAAACGCAAAGGTCATGCTCAAACAACTCTGTCTCCTCATATTATTAATCACCTCCCAAGCTTATGGTCAAAGTACCATAAGCGGGGTGGTTAAGGATGCTTCGGATGTAACATTTCCCGGAGCCAATGTATATCTCAAAGAACTTGAAAATGCTCTAGATCAATTTAAAGCTCAGCATACCGAGAACTCATCTGAATTTAATATGACCATGATAGAGCAGGCCATGAATATGATGACGAAGAAATTCAAAGAACGCTTTGTTGTGAAAATTGGTGAGCATATTCATACCATTAACGTGGCAGAGACAGCTTATTTCTTTAGTCAGGACAAAGCTACTTTCTTATAATCACGAGATAAAAATCGCTACATCATTGACTATACATTAGAGCAGGTAGAACAACTCGTAGACCCCAACCAATTCTTCAGGATCAACCGCAAGTACTTGGTTTCATTAGAAGCAGTGAAAGACATAATCACTTACTCGAATAGTCGCCTCCGCTTGATCCTACATCAAACAAATGATATGGATGTAATTGTGAGTCGAGAGAAAGTCCAAGACTTTAAAAAGTGGTTAGATCAATAAGATTATAACCTTAAGCGTTTGAATCGCGTTATCTTCGCGCATGCGTTACATTTTCAGTTTAGTCTTTCTTGGTATATCTATCTTGGCTTCCGGCCAAAGTTTATCTGGCTCTTGGATTATGGCTTTCGTTGAAGCAAAGCAACCCATATACACTATGGTTGAAATTGATGGCCAATATCAAATGGCAGAGGACGCTCCACAAGATTCCTCATTTGTATATAGTACTGGACTCATGTTAATCAATTTCGATAAAAATGAGACTGTAAGCTATTCATGGGAAGGTGAAGAAAAATGGACCTATCAAATTGAAGAATACAGTATTTACCTATTCAGTAAGAAAGACACTTTGTATGGAAACTATCAGACAAATCAATTTGCTGTTAGCTCGACTTTAGACGATAGACCTACTACCTATTTCTTTCAGCCCTTAGGCTTCAAAGCTAACTTTACCGATCTAAAAAATTCTGCTTGGACATTTAAGCAAGAAGATAATTTCTTCAATAAAAAGGAGCTTTACTTTGATGAGGAAAAGGTGGAGGTAAAAGTGCAAACTGAAGGAGCAAGCGAAGACTATATCTATTATGGTTTAGACAATTTGAATACAGTAGAATATGAGATTTCCTATCCCGTACTTGAAAGCAATTATTCAGAATTCGGAATGATGTACCTGTTTAAATCGGGTAGAAAGAAGTTAAAAGGAGTCTACTATCCCATCATTAATGACCGTGAGCCGCAACGAAAAGAAATAGAACTAAGAAGAATTAAGAATTAGGTCAATTCTAGACTCCGATCCTTTCTGATCGAAATACACAACTTTTTGAGAACGGCATCATTATATTTGCGATGTGAAAATTGTACCTCAAGCCTTTTACTGTGCTCCGAAAATCCAGAAAATATTTGTTGATGGAGATTGCTGCGTTGTGCACAAATACACTAAAACAGCGGATACTGACAACCATCGCTTACTATCTGCTCATGCCTTAACCATTGTAATGAAAGGTGGCCTCCTCGTTCATAATGATGAAGGCTTACCTACTCAAGTGAACCGAGGACAAATGGTATTACTACCAAAAGGACTTTACGCTATAACAGATCTGATTCCAGACGGTGAAGCATTTGAGGCATATGTACTCTTTTTTGACAGTGCTTTGCTAGACCAACTAAAGCTGGATACCACTCAATCCTTAACGGATGGAGAAAGTCCATCACCGAAGGTATTTAAGCCTAACAAACGCTTAATTGATTACTTAGGAACATTTAAACGCCTATACCAAGATATAGAAGCACCGCAAGAGATGTGCAGGTTCAAACTTCTAGAAACCCTTAATTACATTCTACAATTAGACAAGGGGGGCATTTTCAAACAAGCCTTAGCTGAACTAAAGATTAAACCTAAGAAAGGTCTTTCCGAATTTATGGAACTTCACTTTGACAAACCCTTAGACGTTGAGCAATATGCTAATCTTGCAGGAATGAGTGTAGCTACGTTTAGGCGTAAATTTCATCTAGAGTTCCAAACATCGCCTAAAAAATGGCTCATCAACAAAAGACTCACTAAAGCCCAAGAAATACTGAAGAGAAATGAGCTGCCTGTTTATGAAGTAGCACTAGCCGCTGGATACTCTGATATTCCGCATTTCATCAAGTCTTTCGAACATCATTTCAACATTAGTCCGAAGAAATTCGCACAAACTTTCGCTTAGTTATTAGTATTGATCGAAAAACACAATTTTTCATGTTAGAGTAGGTTCATATTTGTTTCAAAAGAAGCAATTATGAAAATAGGATTTATGGGACTCGGTATCATGGGAAGTCGCATGGCAGCCAACTTAGTCAAAACAGGCAATGAGTTGATCGTATATAATAGGTCTACCGAAAAAGCAGCTGATTTAGTAGCCCAAGGCGCAAAACTTTCAAAATCAGTTGAAGAGCTAGCCAAAGAAGTTGACATTGTTTTTACTATGCTCAGCACTCCGCAAGTAGTTAGAGAGACAGCAGAAGCAATCCTACCCAACTTAAAACCAGAATCTTGGTGGGTAGACTGTTCTACAGTTAATCCCTCATTCACAAAAGAGACGAGTCTTATGAGCGAAAAACACAACATTCAATTTATAGATGCACCGGTAGCGGGAAGTAAAGCACCTGCTGAATCCGGTGAGCTTTTATTCCTTGCCGGTGGCAAGGAGGAAGAATTAAGCCATTTAAACAGCTGCTTTGACGCTATGGGAAAGAAAACGCTTTATCTAAAAGAAGTAGAAAATGGCGCCAATATGAAAATGCTCATCAATCTATTACTTGCCCAATCTATGACTGCCTTTTCAGAAGCTATAAGTTTAGGCAGAGGCATGGGTTTAAACGAAAGTTTATTACTCAATATACTTACGGCTACACCGGTAGATGCTCCCTTCCTAGCTGCTATTAAACCTCGTTTAGAGAACGGTGTTTTTGATGTCAACTTTCCATTAAAATGGATTCATAAAGACATTGTTCTGGCTTTAGATACGGCAGAAAAACTAGGAGTAGGTATGAAAAGCCTTGATCAAACAAAAGGGCTCTATAAATTGGCTTTAGAGAGTGGGCTGGGAGATAAAGACTTCTCAGCGATTTATAAAAGTTTGTAAATACTGTTGAAGGGATATATACGTAGAGGTCATTAATTAAAAAATATGGTCTCTACAGTTTTTGCACCAACACTTCGGCCTACCTTGCGTGCACAGATGTCCATCATAGAGAAAGTGAAGGCGGTAGAATCAGTTTTTGCCTCCCTCGACCAAGAAATCAAAAGCCTTCAAGACTCCAGTGGACTCCATTGTTTGGCAGGTTGCGGCAAATGCTGCTTTAAGGCCGATATTGAAGCTACACCCCTAGAATTCTTACCCTTTGCTTTCCACCTCTACATGAATGATGAGATAGAAGCGAAGTATGATAGACTGCTTGAAAGGGAAGAAAGCATCTGTATGATTTTCTCTGCCGCTGAAGGGTCTATTATCAATGGATCTTGCAGCGAATACCAATACAGAGGACTTATCTGTAGGCTTTTCGGATATTCTGCAGTTCGAGACAAATACGGTAAAACCAGTTTGATTACCTGCGCCCGACTTAAGGAAGATCAGCCGGAAACAGTCGCTGGGATTTCTAAATCCATTGAAGAAGGTGCAGAAGTACCCATGATGAATGACTACTACTTCAAAATAAGAAGTATCGATACAGACTTAGGCAACAATCTCCTGCCTATTAATCGGGCAATTCGCAAAGCAATGGAAGTCGTTATGGCATATTACGCTTATCGAGAGAAGCCTGAGGTTTAGCCTCCTCGCTCTTATGCTGAAGCTTCAGCGCGGGCACAAGAGCACCTCCTCAAGAAGAGGAGAAGTTCTGACCTTTTACGCACATTGCTAAGTCCTTTATGCAAAAAGCCCCTCCTCGAACATCGAGAAGGGGCTTTTTAACATCACATGTTAGAGAAATTAATTCCCTCCGTTTGCTCTTTGCATTGGGTTAGAGCCTGAAGACTGGCCTCTCGCTCCTCCTCCTCTGCTCTTAAACATTTCGAATCGGGTTGGCTGATTTGTTCTTGGCCAATAGTTATTCGCTTCATCCGTATCTGCTGTTTCTCTCATTGGGTCAAGTCTGATCTGCGCAACCTGCTTATCCTTCATAAAGGCCTTGGTCACGTTCTCTTCGTTCTTTCTCCAGATATAAGCAGGTATTGTATCTACTTCTTTGGTACCATCTACAAATGTCCATTCAATAATAATTGGCATTACTAAACCACCCACATTGCTAAAATCAATCTCGTAGAAATGCTTACCATTGCCTAAGAGTGCTTTTTCCTCATCATTTAGAGATGCTGTATATCTTTCGTAAGCTCTTTCAGCTTGCGGTGTAACAGCAAAGCGATCATAGCTGTAGTAGAAATCTTGAAGCCTTTCGTCTTCTTCAGCATAGAATTTCAAACCTTCGGCTCTATTTCTATCTACTGCCAAAGTACTATTGGCATCCTCCATTTGCTGCTTCACAAAAGCATTTTCAATTTCTGGATTCTTGGTGTCTAATCTATACCACTTCACATCGTCAATGCTAATGTCCACATTGTCAATTGAGAAGTACCACCCTCTAATAAACCAATCAATATCTACTGCAGAAGCATCTTCTAGTGTTCTGAAAAGGTCGTCTGGGGTTGGGTGCTTAAATGCCCAACGCTTAGCATATTGCTTAAAGGCAAAGTCGAATAATTCGCGACCCATTATGGTCTCGCGAAGAATGTTTAAACCAGTAGCTGCTTTTGCGTATGCGTTACTACCAAAACCAATAATGTTCTCAGAATTGGTCATAATAGGCTCTAACTGATTTTTAGGCAATGCCATGTAAGGCGCAATCTTGTGAGCAGGACCTCTTCTGTGAGGATAGTTAGGGTCGAATTCTTGCTCCGTTAAATATTGCATGAAAGTATTCAAGCCTTCATCCATCCAAGTCCACTGACGTTCGTCAGAGTTCACAATCATTGGAAAGAAATTGTGGCCCACTTCGTGAATAATTACTCCAATAGCTCCCCACTTAGTTGACTCAGCATAAGTACCGTCAGCCAATGTTCTTCCGTAGTTAAAACAGATCATTGGGTATTCCATACCATTTGACGCTTCTACTGAAATAGCAACTGGGTACGGATAAGGAATGGTGTACTTAGAATATGTCTTAAGCGTATGTGCTACTGCCTTAGTTGAGAAGCGCTCATAAACTCCGTAAGCTTCTTTAGCGTAGTAAGACATAGCCATTGGATTATCGGCTCTACCATCTACATCTACAGCCATGGCATCCCAAACGAACTTTCTTGACGAAGTCCAAGCAAAGTCTCTAACGTTCTCTGCTTTATAATGCCAAGTTTTCGTTCCAGAAGCTTTTTCTTTCTCGTTGGCTTTTGCTTCGTCTAAGGTTACAATCTTAA
>CBFIDV010000001.1:86789-206366 GCA_965661455.1 Roseivirga sp. | reverse complement strand
ACAGGTTCTACAAACTCTTTTTGAGCTTGTGCCCATCTTTTTGATTGCTCTGAAGTCAATACATTTTTTGCGTTCTGCAATGCACCTGTTGATCCTACAATATGATCTTCAGGAACAGTCATTTGAACATCATAATCACCAAAGGTTAAAGCGAACTCACCACGACCAGTGAACTGTTTGTTATTCCACCCTTGAAAATCTGAATAAACAGCCATTCTTGGGAACCAGCCTGCTATGGTATAAATGTAGTTTTCATCTTCAGGGAAGTATTCGTGCCCTCCTCTGTTACCTGAAACTGATCTTGGTGTGGTATTATACCACCAATCAATACTGAAAGTGATTTTCTCTCTTGGCTTCAAAGTAGTTGGAAGATCAATTCTCATCATAGTTCTGTTGATAATGTAAGGCAATGCCTGCCCCTTCGCATCAACAACTTTTATGATGTGGAATCCCCAGTCATTGTCATGACCATCTAATCCTTCTATCTGGTCGTAAGTCATTCTAGAACGAATACTGCTTGGATCAAATTTGTAAGAATCGTCTTCTGGCTTGTACTTGTTCTCATCCAAGGCTAGCCATAGGTAATCCAAGGGATCAGGCGAGTTATTGAAGTAAGTAATCGTCTCAGCACCAGTTAACCTTTGGTTTTCATCATCCAAAGTGGCTTTAATTTCATAGTCAGCTTTTTGCTGCCAATATTGTGGTCCTGGAGCACCAGAAGCACTTCTGTAAACACTTGGGTCGCGAAGCATGCGTTCCAACTGCTCAAATCTTTTACCATGGTTACTATTGATTACCTGAGCCACAGAAGTAGCACTAGCAAAGATCAATATGAGAGTCATGATTGATAATTTCTTAATCATGTTTTATAGGGTTTAGTTTACCAAAATTTTGCGTCTATCATGAGCATCAAAGCCATTCCCGCGACAGCGGAAGAGATAATCAAATTCCAATCTCTTCTCTGTACGCTAAACAAGCTAACAAATACAAATGAGGCTACCATAAAGAATACTACTATTATGATTTGCCCCAATTCCAATCCCAAATTGAATGCCAACAATGGCGAAACAATGCTATCCTCCTTACCTAAGATGCTCTTTAGGTAATTGGAAAAGCCCATTCCATGAATTAAACCAAAGAACAAGGCAAAGGCATAATTCATTGTCATACGGGTCTTTGTTAAAGTTTGCTTGGTCTTAAAAAGATTAGCAATTGCCGTAATCATAATGGTAACAGGGATCAAAAATTCTATTAAGTCCGTTCTAACATTTATAATGTCTAGCGTACTTAATGCCAGTGTTACTGAATGGCCAATTGTAAAGGCTGTAACCAGAATTAACACTCTTTTCCAATCTTGTAAAATGTAGATGGCACATAGTGCAATGACAAACAAGATGTGGTCATAACCATTAAGGTCTAAGATGTGTTCTCTGCCTATACCAAAGTAAATCCAAAATTGACTCATAAATATTCTTTGAACTGGGCCCGAATTTTGCGGAAGGAGCAATGATAAAAGTTAATTTTGAATACCCCTATTAAAATATCAGCATGCGTTTAATCCTTGTTTATACGGTTTTAATTAGTGTTTACCTGAACATGCACCCATTCCATGTAAGTGTAATGGATATGGAACATAACGCAGCAAACCAGTCTATTGAAGTAAGTCACCGAATATTTCTTGATGATTTAGAAGTAGGACTCAAAAAATTCCACGATAAAGAGCGTGTTGATACCTACAAGCCTGAAGACACCAACGAATTGGATAGTTTGATAGCGGAGTATCTAAAGAAGAAAGTATTTGTAATCTTAGATGGCAAAGACATGACCTTCAACTTTCTCGGCTCTGAGCTTGAAGGTGATGCTAGATGGTGCTATTACGAGATTGAAGGAGTACCTAGTGTAAAGGAAATAGAGATCACCAATGTAGCTTTAATGGAAATCTTTGAAGACCAACAAAACATTGTCCATTTTAAAACGAATGGAAAAATGAAAAGCTACAAACTAGATAGAGACACCAAATTCACCACATTCAAGTTTTAATCGTGAGAAAAATCGGATCTAATAACTTTGACGACACTGATCAAAAGAAGGATTTTATTGAAGCGGCATCAAACAATGTGTATACTCCTGAATCCTCTAAAGGGATAATCAGTTCTCCCCTTCAGGGGTTGAGGGCATTTACTTGGAGAAATCAAAATCCATTTCTTTTAACACTTTTCAATTTAGTCTTAGGAAAACCAAGATCCATCTCATTAATCTTCCTTCATCTTTTACTATTGGTAAATGCTTGTGAATTTGGTCAGACAGAAAAAGAACAGGCAGTAGAAATTGAAGAGCAACCCATTGCCAAATTTGTGGATTATAAAGTAGTGACCATCAACGAAGATAAAGGCCCTTGTGTGACCGATAGCACTGCTCAAAACTGCCTAACATTTAGAATAGAATATCCCCGAATAAAAAGCGGGCTCACTAATGAGGAAGCGCTCAACGCAATTAATGGTTCTATCAAGTCATCAATTTTCGATTATGCCTTTGTCAATAATAAGCCTACATCTTTTGAGCAGCTTATTGAAGAATTAAAAACTGAGTATAACGATGTACTCTCTTCTTTTCCTGACTATAAAGCATCTTGGAGTATTGAGATAAACTCTGACATTATATATCAAGATTCGAGCTTTGTGAGTATAGCAACCACAATATTCTCCTACACAGGAGGCGCTCATGCCAATAGCAGCCAGGTTTATAAAAGCTTCAACCTAAATACAGGCGAGGCCATAACGCTTGACGACATCTTGGTGAAAGGTTATGAAGAGGAATTGAACGAGTCTGCAGAAATTGAATTCCGAATGCTGAAAGAAATACCGCCAGCCTTCTCTTTAGAAGAAAAAGGCTATGTTTTTGAAGGTGGTAAATTCAAATTGAATGACAATTTTGCCATTATTAACAAGAGCCTGCTGTTCTATTATAATCCTTATGAGATTGCCTCATACGCGGAAGGTCCTACTGAAATAGAATTAAGGCTAACAGATTACGTTAACCTGATAGATGCCAACGGTATACTCCATGCGATTAAGAATTAGCATACTCCTTCTTAGCTTTTTATGCGCATTTCAACTGAATGCCCAAGAAGCTGAAATCTCCTTTAAAATCAAGAATGCTGGCATACATGTAGATGGCACTTTTGATAGTATACAAGTCACACAGCAGTTCGATCCACAAGAACTTTCAAGCGCCTATTTTGATGTGACAATTCCCGTTTCAACGATTGACACGGGCATTAATGCTCGCGACAGGCACTTAATGAAGGCTAAATACTTCGATGTAGAAAATTATCCTGAAATCAGGTTTCAATCAACAGGCCTTGAGCAACGTGAAACCGGATATCAATTAAAAGGTAACCTTAACATTAAGGAAACTACTTTAGCCGTTGCCATAGACTTTGATTTAGAAAGTAAAAAGGGAAAGCTATACTATGTAGGCTCTCTTGAACTAGATCGTAGAGATTATGGCGTTGGTAAAAACCACCTAATTTTAGGCGACATTGTAAAAATTATGATTCAGGTTCCAGTTGAGAATCCTGGAATTTAAACTCCTTATAAGCCAACCAGCTTTTGCCATCGTGTTTCAGTAGCCAAAACCCATCTACTTTAAACGCTGCTCTGAACTCCTGACCCTTGAAATACTCCCATGCCTTTGGAAAAACATCTTTCTTTAAATCTCTGAAGGCTATAGTAGTATGAGGATTATAACCTCGATTGTGCGTTGCATTGAAGAGATTCAATTCAAGCTTGCATATCTGTGCTAAAGCCTTTTGAAAATCTATTAGGGGTTGTGAAAACTCATTTTTGATGTAGATAGATCTTGGTGTAAAAGCTGCGAATCCGTTGAGATCTAGATCGAATGATTTATAACTAGTTGCACAGGCAAGTTTATGAAATAATCTATCCTCTTTTGCTTCCTTCCAAAGAAAAGGCATATGCAAAGTAATGTGGGCAGGACTTCTAAGAGCGGCTTTTGAATTGAATTCTTCAGCAACAAGTTCTTTGAGCTTATGCACTCTTTCCTCCACTGCTGCCGGTGGAATAATCGCTAAGAAGTATCTGAATTGCCCTGGTTTCATTTAAGGATAATATTAAACCCGCTAGGTTTTGATAAACTAGCAGGTTTAATCTGAGTTTTTTAAATTAAAACAAATCACACACCAATGCCTATTCTTAATACCGATCGCGTATACCATATCTGTAACCATGCTAATGGGAATGAAAACTTGTTCAGAGAGGAAGACAACTACGCATTTTTTCTTGCCAAGTGGCAAAAATATATTTCCCCAATAGCAGACAGCTACGCGTATAGTTTAATGCCTAATCATTTTCAATTTCTAATAAAAGTGAAAGATCAAGAAGAGATAAAGCAGATATTACACCTGACAGGTTTTGAAAACCTGTCAGGTGTAATATCGAAACAGTTCAGTAACCTTTTTAATGCTTACGCAAAAGCATATAACAAGCGTTTCAATAGAAGAGGGTCGCTGTTCATTAGACCTTTCAAGTCAAAAGAGGTGAATACTAAACCCTATTTAAGCAGGCTTGTATTTTACATTCACCATAACCCTGTTCACCATGGATTTACTTCTTCAATAGAAACTTGGCCACATTCTAGTTACCAAGATATTTGTTAGACAATGACTGCTTTTTAGACCGAGAGGCAGTAATGAGTTGGTTTGGAGATCTTAAATCATTTCAAAAATTTCATCAACAACCTATTGGTAAGCTGGCAAAGCTCGAAAAAGAACTAAGCCTTTAATAAGTGCTAAACCTTCTAGGTTCTAAAAACCTAGAAGGTTGCTATCAAAAAAGGCTTCTCGATTCAATCTTAATCCGCTAAATTCCGCATTCTAATCAAAACTGATATGATCAAAAGATTTGCTTCTGTATTACTGATGCTCTTTATCGCGATAGGCGCATCCGCTCAAAACCTTAAAAGCCCAGATGAATTCTTAGGCTATGAACTAGGAACTCGTTTCACTCCGCACTACAAAGTGGTAGACTACTACGAACATGTGGCAGCTCAACTAAACCATGTGCAAGTATCAGAATATGGTCAAACAAATGAGTTAAGACCTTTAATTACGGCTCTAGTATCTTCTCAAGAGAATATTGACAATTGGGAGCAAATCCGTACCGACAACCTCAAGAGAACTGGGGTTATGGAAGGTGACCCCGTAGGAGAGAAAATCGGTATCGTTTGGTTGAGTTACAATGTGCACGGCAATGAGGCCAATGGCACTGAAACAGCCATAAAAACGCTTTATGAGTTGGCTAGACCAAATAATGCTAAATCACAAGCGTGGTTAAAGAATACGGTTGTAATCATGGACCCATGTATCAACCCTGATGGCAGAGACCGCTACAGTAATTGGATAAACCAGGTAGCAGGCACCTCTCCTAACCCAAGCAGAGATGCTAAAGAGCATGATGAGCCTTGGCCAGGTGGGCGTGTAAACCACTACCTATTCGACCTAAATAGAGATTGGGCTTGGCAGAAGCAAACAGAGTCTCAACAGAGAATGGCATTGTACAATACAATTATGCCACACATCCATGTCGATTTTCATGAGCAAGGCAGCAACAGCCCATACTATATGGCACCTGCAGCAGAACCTATTCACGAAATTGTTACCGACTGGCAAAGAAATTACCAAGACATCATTGGTAGAAATCACGCGAAATACTTCGATAAAAACGGTTGGCTATTCTTCACCAAAGAGAACTTTGATATTCTATATCCAAGCTACGGTGACTCTTACCCGATGTACAACGGAGGCATAGGAATGACTTACGAGCAAGCAAGTTCAGACCTAGCTATTCTTACCGATGAAGGCGATACGCTCACTTTAAAAGATGCCATTGCGCACCACTACACTACTGGTATGAGTACCGTAGAGGTGGCTTCAATGAACTCAGAGAAAATGGTAGATGAATTCGCCAAATATTTCTCTGATGGGCCCAACAATCCATCTTCTAGGTACAAAAGCTATATCATAAGAGGAACAAATGATGGCGACAAACTGGAGAAGCTAAGAGCCTTTTTAGATCGTCATCAAATTAGATATGGAACAGGCTCTATTAGAAAGCCGGTTTCTGCCTTTGGCTACCAAACACAAAAGACCTCTAATGTGAGTGTTCAATCTGGTGATTTAGTCATCTCTGCTTATCAGCCAAAGAGTAGATTGCTTCAAGCCTTATTCGAACCAAATACTTACGCCAGTACAGAAGAGACTTATGATATCACGGCATGGGCAGTTCCTTATATGTTCGATTTGGATGCCTTTGCAACGGAAGCAAAAATTGAGGTAAATGAAGACGCAAGCTTTGATGCTCCAATGGCTCAAGATAAATCGGAAAGTAAGCCTGCTGCCTATTTAGTGAAATGGGAAAACATGAATGATGCGAAGTTCTTAAGCGCAGTACTCAAAGCTGGCATTAAGCTAAGGTTCGCAGCTAATCCTTTCTCCGTAAATGGCAATGATTTCGATAATGGAACGCTCATCCTAACTAGGAAAGGTAACGTGTCTATGGGCGATCAATTCGATCAAACCATTAAAAGCTTAGCCAAAGAATTCAACAGAAACCTGTTCAGTACACCAACGACTTATGTAGAGAGCGGTAAAGATTTCGGTTCGAATAACGTGCCTTTCTTAGAGGCTCCAAAAGTGCTTCTATTAAGAGGTGAGGGCGTTTCTTCATATGGTTTTGGTGAGTTTTGGTACTTTATGGAACAAGAGCTCGACTACCCAATTACTATGGTAGATGCTGACAATTTCGGCAGAGTGAGTCTTGATAATTACAATACTATTGTAATGCCTTCTGGTTCTTATGGGCGCATGTTAGGTGAAACTAAAATGAAGGAATTGAATAGCTGGCTTAGCGGAGGTGGCAGAATCATTGCCATGGAAAGAGCAATGAATACCTTCTCAGGCAAATCTGGGTTTAACTTAAAGCGTTTTGCTTCCGATAAAGAGCAGAAGGCTGCAAGTGCCCAAACAGATGAAGAAAAAGAGGATAATGCGCTCACTGCTTACGCTGACCGTAGTAGCAAATCGGATGATTATAGACTACCTGGTGCCATATTTAAATTGAAGGTTGACAACACACATCCTTTAGGTTTTGGATACCCTGAGCACTACTTCACTTTAAAGAATAATAGCTCACGCTATGCTTATCTACCTAATGGTTGGAATGTAGGGATTATTGAATCTGCAGAAAGCCATGTGGCAGGTGTTGCCGGTAAAAAGGTAAAAGAGTCTTTAGCAAAATCTATGGTATTTGGTGTGGAGAATAAAGGAAGAGGAGCTATCATCTATATGGCCGATAATCCACTTTTCCGTGCGTTCTGGGAGAACGGAAAACTCTTTGTAGCGAATTCACTGTTCTTCGTTGGGCAGTAAGAACCCCCTCGTCCTTTGGACACTCCCCCTTAAAAGGGGGAGAGTTTTATAACTTTTTATCCTGAGCTAGCCGAAGGATCAGCCAGATGTTTCAGCAGGCTCAACATGAAAAAAGCTAACCCTTCTTGAGAAATCAGGAGGGGTTTTTCTTTAAATCGACCCGAAAAGTCTCGCTACCTGCTCCCTTTGTGTTCTACTCACTGGAACTTGGTCACCATTGGAAAGAACTAGGTAACCACCATCCTTTTTGACATAACGCTCAAGCCGCTGTCGGTTGACTAAATGAGATTGGTGTACTCTGCTGAAATCTTGATCTTTTAAAAGGTCGTAGTAATAGCCTAAATTCTTAGAAGTCAGTATTTCTTCACCTGAGCTTAGAAAGAATTTGCAGTAGTTGTTATCTGCCTGCAGCCGCACGATAGATTTTAGCGGAACAAGCCTAATCTCATCAGTAAGGCTAATGGCGATCTTCTTTTCTTCTTGATTAAGAAAGGCGCCAAGGTTCTGTACTCTTTGCTCTTGAGTCTGAGCACTATTGCTTTTCAGTCTACCTACCGCCTTTACCAGTTCTTCTTTGTCTATTGGTTTAAGCAGATAATCCAGCGCGCTAAATTTGATCGCCTTTAAAGCATAAGCATCATAAGCGGTAACAAATATTACTTTGAATGGAATATCGCCAGAATCTAAAAGTGTAAAACCATTCCCTCCGGGCATTTCAATATCCAAAAAGACCACCTCTGGTGAGGTAGTCTTAATTATATGTTGCGCTTCCTTTACATTTGAGGCTTCGGCCAACACATTAATCTGTGGACAATGCTTGGCAAGCATGGTCACCAAATTCTGACGGTTGTTGGCTTCATCATCTACTATTATGGCAGTGAATTGTCTCATCTATAAATCTGTAGGCAATGTAATTTCAACAATAAATCCTTTTTCGCTGGATGCTGACGTCTTAATTCCAGCTTTTACTGACTCTCCAGCTTGTTTCCTAATGATATCGAGCCTGCTTCTTCCTAAGGCCATTCCCGTTCCTTCCTTAAACGCAATGCTTGTGTTCTTGCCATTATCAGAGACTCTCAAAACCAACTGGCCATCATTTTGGCTTACAGATAAGGTAACTTCAGTGGCTTGCTTATTCTGAATACCATGGATGACCGCATTTTCCAAATAAGGCTGTAGAATCATATTGGGAACCAGCGCATTCAAATCTACCGATGAATCAACCTCAATATTAAAGATAAACGGACTGCGCATATTCTCTAACTCTAGGTACAAGCGAGAAAGGTTGATCTCTTCTTCTAAAGCATGTAAAGCCTCATCGGATTGAGCGAGAACTGTTCGCAATAGCTTAGAAAGTTTTACGATATAGTCATTCGCTTTTTCGCCTTCGTTTTGGTTGACTAAGTTTTGAATGACGTTGAGTGCATTAAATAGAAAGTCAGGATTTAATTTCTTTTTAACCTTTCACAAGTGTTGTAGATTAGTCATTCATGGCAAAAGCGAATAAAACCGTAAAGAGCAGAGAATTAGGCTTTGGACAGAAGTCTTATCAGAAAGGTACTCGCCTTATTACCCCAAATGGAGAATTCAATGTGCAGAAAGACGGTATGGGTTTTTGGCAACAACTTGATATTTACCATGAATTAATTACCATCAGATGGTGGAAATTTATCGGTATCCTCACCCTAAGCTTTTTCGCCATTAACCTCCTTTTTGCTCTTATCTACACTTCTTAGCGGGTGAAGCTGGAATTGACGGCTTACAAGTAAGCTCAAGTATTGAGCGCTTTCTCTCCTCTTTTTATTTCAGCACCCAAACCATAACCACAGTAGGTTTTGGCAAGCTAAGTCCGGGCTCAAACTTTGTGAGCATCATTGCTGCTTTTGAATCCTTTTTAGGCCTTCTAGGGTTTGCGCTCGCTACAGGTTTAATGTTTGCCAGATTTTCCCGGCCAAGAAGAGCCAAACCCAATTGGTAGAAGCTGAAGTAGACCTGACCATTACCTATTGGAGCGCCAAAAGTGATCGAAGAATCTTTAAAAGAGTAAAGCTCGAAAGGGCTAAGATCAACTTCTTCTCTACAAGCTGGACGGTGGTACGTCCCATAGATGAAGACAGCATAATTTACGGCTGGAATGACGAAGACTTTGACGATTCTTATGCTCGGCAAGTTTACGACAGAATGAGTTACACGGCAGAGGAAGTGCGTTGGGGAAGAAAATTTGAGCCCATCTTTGATCAGGACAATGATGGAATGATACACATTGACCTAGATCGGCTAAATGCCAACAAGGAATCTCCATTAAACTAACCATTCATAACCAAAATTGAAGGTTCTAAAAATTGCCCCTTGCTTTCTGCAATCTGTGAGGTAAATTCCTTTCTCTAAATAGGTTAAACATGAAGATTTTCAAAAACTGCATTAACATATGCGCACTTGTTGCATTAGTGGTCATGCTTCAAACCACTCCTGCCATAGCACAAGATGGCTTTCAAAAACCACCTGAAGCCATTGCCAAATTAATTGAAGCACCTTCTACACCATCAGTTAGCATAGACTCCAAAGGAGAATGGATGCTGTTGATGGAGAGACCGGGCTATCCAAGCATTGAAGAAGTGGCAGCCCCTGAGCTGAGAATTGGCGGTACACGTATTAATCCTGCTACAAACGGAAGAAGCCGTAGAACTTTTATGACGGGTTTAACCCTCAAAAACATTAAATCGGGAGAAGAATTTAAAATTTCTGGACTGCCAGCCAAACCTCAACTTGGTAACGTGGCATGGTCATTAGATGAAAAGAAAATGGCTTTTACCCACACTGCTGCAAACGGTATTGAGCTTTGGGTAGCAGATGTTGCCACAAAATCGGCAAAAAAGCTAACTGACGGAATTGTAAACAATGCATATATATCAGCCTTCGATTGGATGCCAGATAACCAGACACTTCTGGTAAGTACAACAAAAGAAGGAAGAGGCGCTGCACCTGTGAAACCACGTGCACCAAAGGGTCCGGTAATTCAAGAAACCGCTGGAGCTGAAGCACCATCAAGAACTTACCAAGACTTACTAAAAAATAGCTATGATGAGTCTTTGTTCGAGTATTACACTACTGTTCAATTGAGAAAAATCAAGCTCGATGGTTCTCAAACAATGGTGGGCAAACCTCAGATCATCAAGAATTTTAGCATTTCTCCTGACGGGCAATATATGCTGGTTCAGACCATTCAAAAACCGTTCTCATACCTCGTGCCTGCTTCTAGATTCCCTTTCAATTATGAGGTTTGGGATATGAATGGCAACATGGTAAAGACCATGGCTAAAATTGATTTAGACGAGGTAAGACCAAAAGGATTTGATGCTACGCGATTGGGTGCCAGAAGCATGTCTTGGAGAGCAGACCAGCCTGCTACATTATACTGGGCGGAAGCTTTAGATGGTGGAGATCCAAAAGCAGAGATGAACGAAAGAGATGCAGTTTTCATGTCGAAAGCTCCATTTAATGCTGCCCCAACACGTTTAGCAACAACTTCATTAAGATACTCAGGCATTACTTGGGGTGACGATGAAAGAGCAATACTGAGCGAAAGATGGTGGGCAAGTCGCGTTGACAAAAGAACCCTGATTAATCCTTCTGAGCCTGGAACCGCAGGTGAAGTAATCGTAGAAAGAAACACGGCCGACCGTTACAATGATCCAGGGTCTCCAATGACCATGAAAAACGAATACGGATGGAATACGCTAAAATTCGACAAGAATAATGTCTTTATGAGCAGTATAGGTGGTTCGCCTGAAGGTGACAGACCATACCTTGCTAAATTCAACCTGAAGACAAAAGAAACAGAAATCCTTTTCCGCTCTGAAGCGCCATACTACGAGCGCCCGGTTGATATTATTTCTGACAAAGCAGATGTAATCATAACAATGAGAGAATCAGAAACTGATCCTCCCAACTACTACATGAGAAACCTGAAAAAGGGTACCATGAATGCCATTACCGAGTTTCCTCATCCGCAGCCAGAAATGATGGCCGTGAATAAGGAGATCATCAAATACAAAAGGGAAGATGGTGTGGACCTAACCGCAGTTTTATATACGCCAGAAGGTTACGACAAAGAAAAAGACGGCCCGCTACCTGTTCTCATGTGGGCTTACCCAAGAGAATACAAATCGAAAGCCTCTGCAGCACAGGTGAGAGGCACCCCATATTCGTTCACAAGAGTAAGTTCTGGTTCTCCTTTATTCTGGGTGCTTAGAGGCTATGCCGTAATGGCCAATACTGAATTCCCAATTATTGGTGAAGATGACAAACAACCGAACGACAGCTTTAGAGAACAACTCGTCTTAAATGCTGCTGCTGCCATAGATGCGGTGGTAGAATTAGGCGTTGGAGACAGAAACAGAGTAGGTGTAGGAGGGCACTCTTATGGTGCGTTTATGACAGCCAACCTTTTGGCACATTCTGATTTGTTTGCAGCTGGGATTGCCAGAAGTGGAGCATATAATAGAACCTTAACGCCTTTCGGTTTCCAAAGAGAAGAAAGAACCTATTGGGAAGATCCGGATCTTTACAACTACATGTCGCCATTTATGCATGCCGATAAAGTAGACCAACCGTTATTATTAATTCATGGCGAAGCCGATAATAACTCAGGTACATTCCCTATACAGAGTAAGAGATTTTATAATGCTATTAAAGGCCATGGTGGAACATCAAGGTTAGTGATGCTTCCAGACGAAAGTCATGGCTACAGAGCAAAAGAATCTATAATGCACATGCTTTGGGAAATGGACACTTGGTTAGAAAAATACGTGAAGAATGCAGCAACAAAACCAGAACCTACAAGCATAAATTCCAAAGGAAAATAATCGAATACAATCATAATTTTTTGAAGGCTCGCTTAGGCGGGCCTTTTCTATTTTACACCTGCTTGTAAACTTGTTACTCCAATAGCTGTGAATAGTTTAGCGGGAATACTATATTTCTTAAAATAAGTAGACCATGAAAAGACTTTTCTCCCTCCTCCTTAGCCTAACATTACTTTTTATCATCTCAAACGAATCTGAAGCGCAACGCAAGAAGAAGAAAGA
Organism: Roseivirga sp.; assembly: GCA_965661455.1. Classification (GTDB taxonomy): domain Bacteria; phylum Bacteroidota; class Bacteroidia; order Cytophagales; family Cyclobacteriaceae; genus Roseivirga. The sequence continues at coordinate 193,832 of CBFIDV010000001.1, read as the reverse complement.
TGAAGCTCCTAAAGTGGAAAATCCACTAGACGGAATTGGCCTAGGCACATTCAAATTTAGAAGTGTGGGCCCAGCGCTTACCTCTGGTAGAATCGCAGACATTGCCGTGAACCCAGACAATACAAGTGAATTTTATGTTGGAGCAGCCGCTGGTGGCGTGTGGAAAACCACAAATGCAGGCACAACATTCACCCCAATATTCGACAATTATGGGAGTTACTCTATTGGAGCCTTAGCTATGGACCCTAACAACCACAGCGTTCTTTGGGTAGGCACAGGTGAGAATAACAATCAGCGCTCAGTCTCTTACGGAGACGGTATTTACAAATCCGTTGATGGTGGTGCCTCTTTCAAACACATGGGTTTGAAAAAATCAGAGCACATTGGGATGATTAAAATAGATCCTCGCAACTCTGATGTGGTTTATGTAGCAGCGGTTGGTCCACTTTGGAGCGGAGGCGGAGACCGTGGCCTATACAAAACAACGGATGGTGGGGAAAGCTGGGATCTCGTTTTGGAGGTTAGCGAGAATACAGGAATTAATGAAGTACACATGGACCCTAGGAATCCAGACATGCTTTATGCTACTGCACACCAACGCAGAAGAAGACAGTGGACCTATTTAGGTGGAGGACCCGAGTCTGGAATTTATAAGTCAACCGATGCTGGCGCTACTTGGACCAAAATTAACAGAGGCTTACCAGGTGGTGACAAAGGGAGAATTGGAATGGCTATCTCACCAGTAGATAATGAAGTAATATATGCTGTGGTAGAAGCACAATCTGGTCAAGGGGGCTTTTACAAGAGTACCAACCGTGGCGCTTCTTGGCAGAAAATGAGTTCTACTTCTACTAGTGGCAATTATTATCAAGAAATTGTAGCCGATCCTGTTGATGTGGATCGCGTTTATTTACTCAACACATTCACGCAAGTAACTACTGATGGCGGCAAAACTTTTGGAAACCTAGGAGAGAAAAGTAAGCACTGGGATAACCATGCCATCTGGATAGATCCTTCCAACAACAAACACTTGCTTCAAGGTTGCGATGGTGGTGTTTACGAATCATTCGATCAAGGAGAAAATTGGAAGTTCTTTACAAACCTACCCGTTACTCAGTTTTACAAGGTATCTGTAGACAATGAAGAGCCCTTCTACAATATTATGGGAGGAACCCAAGACAATTACTCCCTCCACGGACCATCTCAAACGGTAAGTCAGCATGGCATTGTAAGCTCAGATTGGATTGTGACGCTTGGTGGCGATGGTTTCGAATCTGTACCTGACCCTGTTGATGCTAACATCGTCTACTCGCAGTATCAAAATGGAGGCTTAGTTCGCTTCGATAGAAAAAGTGGAGAGTCTGTTTCCATAGTGCCGCGCCCAAGAGAGGGAGAGAAAAGCTACAATTTCAACTGGGATTCCCCCATTATGGTGAGCCCTCACGATCATAAGACCATTTACTACGGTGGTAACAAACTCTTCAAAAGCACAGATAGAGGAAACTCTTGGTCGGTAATTAGTGGAGAACTAGATCAAAATATTGATAGAAACACATTGCCAATTATGGGCAAAATGTGGCCAATGGATGCCGTTGCTAAAAATGGTTCTACTTCTAGATATGGCGCTTCCGTTTCACTAGATGAGTCTCGAATTCAGCAGGGTTTACTTTATGTTGGGACAGACGATGGGCAAATCAACATCTCTGAAGATGATGGTGCAACATGGAGAAAAATTAATCGCTTTGAAGGCGTGCCGGCAAATACCTATGTATACGATTTGATTGCTTCAAAACACAATGCCAATGAAGTATTTGCTGCCTTTAACAACCACAAAAGTGGAGATTTCACTCCTTATGTCTACATGAGTGCAGACAAAGGCATGACTTGGACAAATATTAGTGCTAACCTTCCTGAAGGTGCCGTTTACGCCTTGGAGCAAGACCATGTGAATGAAAATATTCTATTCGCTGGAATAGAATATGGCGTTCACGTTTCGCTTAACAAAGGAGCCAGTTGGACTAAACTTAGGGCTGGTTTACCTACCGCCAATGTTAGGGATATGGCCATTCAAGAAAGGGAGAATGACTTGGTGCTCGCTACATTCGGTAGAGGGTTTTATGTGCTAGATAATTACAGCGCTATAAGAGAAATTTCGAGTGAGTTCAAAGAGAAAGAGGCACATCTATTTGCCGTAAAGCCCGGTGAGATTTTTAACACTTGGACTCCTTTGGGTAGTCTAGGTTCACGAGATAAAGGTTTTCAAGGAGAAATGTTCCATAGTTCACCAAACCCAACCCGAGGGGCAATATTTAAATACTTTGTAAAAGATGGGGTTGAAAGTTTAAAAGCCCAGAGAAGAAAAAGAGAATCGGAAGCATTCAAATATGGGGAGAACATTCCTTACCCAACTATAGAAGAATATAAAGCTGAAAATGAGGAGCCCGCTGCTTTCTTGATCTTTACGATTAAAGATGAATCTGGTGATATCGTAAGTGAATTAAGGTCTCCCTACAGAAAAGGCATGAACCAAATTGTTTGGGATATGACGTATATGAATTTCGAACAGATCTCACGTCAGCAAGCGAACTCAACTAGCAGTCTCGGCTCTATGGGCGTTTATGTAGTACCCGGCAATTTTACAGTCAGCATGAGCAAAAATGTAGGAGGAGAACTTTCTGAACTAGCTGGCCCTATCTCTTTTGAAGTTCAAGAGTTAGACAATAGAACACTGCCTGCCCAAGACAGAATTACCATGGCCTCTTTTAAAAAGAAAGCCATTAGGCTAATGAGTGCCATGGGTGCAGTACAGGCTGTACTCGGGCAAATGAATAACAGTATTGTAGAAATGAAAGCGATGTCAAAGGCTTATCTAGGACAAGAGGGAATCAACATTTTCAATGATGCCCTTGCTCTCGAAAAGGAAATGATAGCGATTAGAGAGTCTCTAAATGGCGACCCTGCTTTAAGTCGCTTAGATAAGGATGCTGAGTATAGCTTGCGACAGAGGGCTCAGGCTGCCATCTCTGATATTAGAGGTTCTACTTCCGATGTTACTGGCGCGGCAAAATATAACTACGAGGTGGCCTCTAATGGCTTTGGTCCAATTCTTGAATCAATGAGACAACTCAAAGCGAAGTTTGATGGAATGAATGACAAGTTGGTTAATTCAGGAGCACCATTAACAACAGGCAGGATACCTAGTTGGAGAAAAGAGTAAGGCTCGGGACCTTAACTTTTAACCAACATATAAATAATGATCATTTAAATTATGCTACTGCTCGTGTTCCAAACGTGACGAACCACGTGTTTTTAGATGTGAAAGTCTAAAATGTATGGTATATTTCGTACTCATTCTAGTCTCAACCAAATGATTGAATGGCAAAACTGTTAACTTCGCTTAATGCGTTAAGCTGGATCATTGAAATATGTGTTAATCATATTAATAACGCTTCTTTCTGAGAACTCTAATTCTCAGAACCTAATTTCTGTTGCCAATACTTTCTTGAACGATAAAAACTATGCCGAGGCCAAAACGGCTATAGATGAGGCATTTAGCAGTTCTGATATCGTTACAAACCCAAGGGCTTTGTATACAAAAGCCAGGGTTTATCATGAAATTCTGAAGTCTAATGATCCAAGTGTAAAGCTATGAAACAGGATCAGGAGTCGTTTGTGAATTCTATTGTAACGGCATATCAAAAAACGCAAGAGCTTACACCAAAGACAAACAACCTCCACATTCTTGCCACTAACCAAATGGAATTACTTTGGGGTGAAGGCATTAACAATGGATACAGGCAATTTCAAGAGGGCGACTTTAAAGGTGCTGTCACATCATTCAACATATCCAAAGTGGTAAAGCCAAGAGATACTACAGCATATCTTAATGCTGCCGTTAGTGCTCAAAATGCTGGTATGTATGGTGATGCCATAAGCAATTATCAATCTCTCAAAAACCTCACAAGGTTGAGCAAGTCTGCATACAATGGCATGATCACCTGTAAGCAATTGCTAAAAGTTCCTTTTGAAGAGCAATTAGATATTGTTGAGGAGGCCCTATTTGAATACCCCAGTTATGTGCCTTATGTAATTCAAGAAGTTAGACTTTTGGTGAGGATGAATCGACTAGATGCTGCAGAGTCGGTACTGAATACTGCACTGAAACGTAGCCCCAATAGTGCTCAACTCATTATTCGCAGAGCCGACCTTTACGATAGGATTTTCAAAGCCTCATACTTAGAAGGTGAACCCGAAAGGTCTGAGCGGTATTTTGCTATGGCATTAAACGACTATGAAAGATACATTAACAGCTACCCAGACGACTTTACTGCCAACTACAACTATGCCGTAATGATTAACGAACAGGCCAACCGTGTTTACGTGCGTATTAATCTAATGAGCAAGGAAGAGTACGAGATAAGAGGAAGAGAATTTGAACAACTCGGCCATGATTGGACCCGAAGAGCCTTGCCTTATATGGAAACGGCCAACTCCATAAAACCAGGAGACACTAATGTAAAAAAGGCCTTAGGGGGTTTTTACGAGCGCCTTCAAATGGATGAGAAACTAGCTGCACTTAATGGTGGACAAGATTAAGGTATTAGTGGGTTCCAAAAACCCAGTGAAGATTCAGTGTACCCTTCAAGCATTCGAAAAAGTATTCCCAAAGCACAATATTAAGGTTGAAGGTGTCTCTGTGCCCTCTGGTGTTTCCGACCAGCCCATGTCTGATGTAGAAACACTAAACGGAGCTAAGAATAGAGCTAAGTCATTAATGAATCAAGCCAACGCAGATTATTATGTTGGCATTGAGGGCGGACTGGAAGTCGTAAATGGTGATATGGAAGCTTTTGCCTGGGTATTTATTCAAGGGAGCAATCAGCAGGGTAAAGCCAGAACGGCAACCTTTCAACTGCCTAAGAAAATTCAAGAACTGATTTACCAAGGGATAGAACTAGGTGTGGCTGATGATATGGTTTTCAAAAGAGAGAACTCTAAGCAAAGCAATGGTGCCGTAGGTATTCTCACCCACGACCTGATTGATAGAATTCATTATTACGAGCCTGCCGTTATCTTGGCATTGATTCCATTTATTAATCAAGACCTCTATTAACAAAAAAGCCTTCCAGCATACGCTAGAAGGCCTTTCCATTCAAGTAATTGAACTTTTATCTACTTCTATTTAAGTCGTTCTCAAACACTTTTGGTTTACGAGGCATTTTCTGATCCATATTAGCAGTTTGCATAACCATAGTAGCTATGATAACAGCATTCTTTCTCATATCAGCTGCTTGAATACGCTCGAACAAGTCCATGTTGGTATGGTGGGTTCTTGTACCATAATCAATTGGGTCTTGAATAAATTGGAATCCTGGTAAGCCAATACCATCAAAAGCTTGGTGATCTGTTCCACCGGTGTTTCTGATTGTAATGGTATGTGCACCCATATCTTCAAACACACTAAACCACTCATTAAATAATGGTCTCGCGGCCTCATTACTCTGTAAGTAAATTCCTCTAATGGCGCCTGTACCATTGTCCATATTATAATAGGCAGAAAGCTTCTCGTGCTCTGAGGTAGGGCCTCCGTTCTTCATAAATTCTTTCTGAACATATCCTCTAGAACCATACAATCCTTGCTCTTCTCCACTCCATAATGCTACGCGCACTGTTCTTCTCAGTGGTACCTTAGAATCTTTCAAAATTCTAATGGCTTCCATCATGGCGGCTGAACCAGCAGCGTTATCAGTTGCACCAGTACCTGCGAACCAAGAATCTAAATGAGCACCAAGCATCACTACTTCATCTTTCAATTCAGGATCTGAACCCAGAATCTCCGCGAATACATTGTATCCTTTAATGTCCTTATCGTGAAACTCAGTCTTTGTATCAGCCTCTACCATTACAGGCTCTCCTTTCATGGCTAGCCTTACCATTCTGTTGTAGTGCTCAGGAGCAATCTCCATTTCAGGTAAAGCATTAGGGTCTCTTCTAGCACCATTTGATGTAAAGAAGGTTCCTTGACCTCCACCTCTATGCGTGTTTAAAACCATCGCTACACCTTCACTCTTAAAAAGCTCATATGCGGCATTTCTTAATCTGCTTCTTCTTCTATAGTCATTAATTCTTCTTGGCGTAAAATCACCGTTGGCATTACTCACTCTTTCGGTAGTCATACCCTCCAATTGTTCTTCTGTCCACCGTTTTGCATCCGCTTCAAAAGTGGTAGTTACTTCAATTGTGGTGGGTAACATCACTACTTTGCCTGATAGCTTGCCTCGGTATTTAGCTAGGTCAGCAGTTTCTTGAACATCTACATAAACTACTTCAGCTTTTATCAAACCGTTTGTTCCAGGCGTCCACGCCTTAGGAATACCGATAATCGACTGGTAGTATGGGGCTGTCATGGCAACATAAGATTTGCGCACATCCCAACCTTTTCCGAATTCACCCCAAGGATCAACTTTTACGTTTTTTAGTCCCCAAGATTCGAAAGTCTCTGATGTCCAATCGTAAGCTCTTTTGAGCCCTTCAGAACCAGTTAGCCTCGGGCCAATACGGTCTGTTAAGTTCCAGGCAATGTCCATCACCTGCGAGTTATTCAACCCTTCGTCTTTAATTTTGTAAACAGCGTCATAGTTAACGTCTGTATTTTGGAATCCGAATGCGGAAACACTGAGTGCCATAAAGCACAGAAAAAATAGATTCAGCTTTTTCATATTTTCGATCTTTTACCTAAAGATAAATAGCATGCCGAATGAAACGAATACTATTTGATATTTGGAAAAGTAGGCGGATTAATTGGCGTTTTCTTGTACGACCGCTTCTATTTGAGCGAGAAAATTGGTTAATGCTGTATTCCAATTCTCATCGGCATCCCAAGTTTTTCCTACGTAGTTGTTATTATTTCTGAGATCATCTAAAAAGAACTTATAGACGATCTTTTCAGTAGGTTTTGGTCTGTTTTCAAAGGGTATCCACTCAAAAAGAGATTTCTCAGAAGCACGAACATACTTCAGTGCATATTGAAAACCATCTCTTCTCAACTCCTGAATCGTTTTGGTATAGTCTCTCACAAAAATGGCGTTGAGCGTATCGGTAGCAACCGCTTCAACTCGATAGTTACGCTCTCTAATCTCTTGCTTAGTAGCATTTAAATCAGAAAAGGGCTCATATATAAACTTTGGTAAGCCAATCTCTTCGGGGTAGGTAGAATTGAATGGTTCAATGTAAGTTTTGAATTCCCTCATTCTAGGAGGAACACTTTTTGCGATTAATCCGAATTCAAATTCTGGATAGAAAAACTCGGGATTCTCATTCACCAATAAATTGTCTTGATAGAACTGATCCGTTCTAAATAATAGAGCAAGCTCACTAATTATGCCTTCTAGATTCACGGATTGCCTTGCCCAAAATGCATCTCCTTTATTCCATAGTGTCTGTTCACCATTAAACTTACCAATGGCTACAAATACAGGACTATCCTCATCTTTAAACTGAACCAACACCACATTTTTTGGCTCTCTTTCCAGTATAAATTCGGGTATAGGCTCGGCAATGTTATGCTGAATTTGATAAGCTCTGGTATCTAGCCAAGCAATGGCGTCTAAGCCTACTGAAGCAAAGAACTCTTCTAATTCGTCCACCAATATTTGCCATTCACTACTTTGAGAATCCTCAGGTACAGAAAGCAACACCAGTGACTTGGTACTTAATATATCTTCAGGAGGATAGAGGGCTTGGTTAAGGTCTAACCTGTCAAGCAGATCGTCCAAAGATTGTGCATTACCTTGATAGCCAATGATAAAGCACAACAAAAAGAAAATACACTTAGGGATAAATGGACGCAAAATAATGTCTTTGATTGATTATGTTTAGGAATACAAAACCAGAAACAAACGCTCAACTGAGCTTTCTAAACCTCATAACGATGCAAAGGTATTCAAATTTCATTGCGCTAGTCCTAATCACATTCTTGATTTCTTTACCAGCATATGCTCAGCTAGATAAACTAGACTCTGAAATAATGTTAGAGGATGTGAGAAAATTATCTCACGATGCTGCTGAAGGAAGAAAATCAGGAACTAAAGGTGCAGAAGCAGCTAGGCGTTTCATCATAGAACAAATGGCTAATATGAAGGCCAAAAGTCTTTTGAAGGACTATAAGCACGACTTTACTTTTGTAAGGCGAGGTGATACCATTCAAGCTTATAATATTGTATCATACATTAAAGGTAAAAGCGATAAAGCCTTTGTCATTACTGCCCATTATGACCACATAGGCGTGATTAACGGTGAAGTTTACAATGGTGCTGACGATAACGCCTCTGGTGTTGCGACTTTATTGGCCATGATAGAATATTTCAAGGCCAACAAACCAGAGCATACCTTAGTGTTTGCTGCATTAGATGGTGAAGAAATGGGGCTTCAAGGTGCTAAAGCATTTATGAAAGATGAGCGTATTCCGCTAGAGTCCATTATACTAAACATCAATATGGATATGATCAGCATAAATGATAAGAATGAACTCTATGTTGCTGGAACTTATCATAATCCTAACCTTAAGCCCATAATAGAGAATGTATCCGTAGAGCCACTCCAGCTTAAATTCGGGCATGATAGCCCAGATTTAGGAAGTAACGATTGGACCATTCAATCTGATCACGGTGTATTCCATAAAGCAGGATTACCATTTTTATACTTCGGTGTAGAAGATCACGAGCATTATCACAAGGCCACAGACGAATTCGAAAATATCAGTCAAATGTTTTATGTGAGAGCAGCACACGCAGTTTTAGAGTGTGTTTTAGCTGTCGATCAAAACCTGAATTAATATGATAGGAACTTTTTTCAGCCATTCTTGGAAAGAGCAGTTTAGGTCAGCCATTTGGGCGAAAAACTTGTTAGCCAACGTTTTCCTTGGTATTGCAGGTATTGTCCTAGTCGGCTATGCCCTATTTCTTGGAATCTTCTTAAATAAAATACTTGAAGCTTTAGTGCCTGATGGTCAACCGCTAGATATTCTCAATGGAGTAATCATATACTACCTAGCTTTTGAATTCTTCATTAGGTTCTTCTTACAGAATGTGCCTGTCATGAGTATTCAACCTTATCTACACTTGCCAATTAAAAAGAGCAAGATGATAAACTATATGCTTGGTAAGAGCGCGATTAGCGCTTTCAACCTACTAGGCATATTATTCTTTAGCCCATTTGCTTTTAAAGTGGTTGCTGAATTAAATGGAAGTGCCGCAGGTTGGGGATGGCTTATGTTTATTATCGGTTTAGCCTTATCGTTACACTATATCGTTCTGCTCTTTAAAAAGAAGTTAAACGACCACCCCAACTTAATGATCGCGTTTGTAGTCATTTTTGGGTTACTAGGCGCTTTAGATGTCTATAACATCATCAGTATTTCTAGTGCTTCTTCTGCGGTAATGGACATGGTAATTGCTCAGCCTATTCTGGGAGCCATTCCACTATTAATCGCCATTCTATTCTACTTTTTGAATTTCAATTACTTGGTGAATAATACCTACCCTGAAGAAATTTCTACCAAGAAGAAAACAGGAAATATCACGGGAGGTCAGTTCGCTTTCTTAAAGCGCTTTGGACACAAGGGGGAATTAATGGCAGCAGAATTAAAACTCATATTCAGGCACAAAAGACCAAGAACCACGGTAATGCTGGCTGCACTATTGTTAGCCTATGGGTTATTCTTTTATCCGCAACCGGCTTATGCCGAGATGGACTTTATCTTCGTATTCGTTGGCGTGTTTATTACAGGCATATTCTTTTTGAATTACGGGCAATTCCTATTGAGTTGGGATAGTGGATTCTTCGATTTTGTACTCACACGAAAATCCACTTTCAGAGACTACTTAGAAGCTAAATATTTACTGTTCCTTTCCGCTTCAACAATAGCATTTGTACTGTCTTTAGCCTATGGCTATTTCGGATGGAAAATTATTCTGATTAACCTCTGCGCTTACCTCTTCAACATTGGTATTAATGTATTCGTGGTGATGCGTATTGCCATGTTTGGCCCAAAAAAGATTGACCTAAACAAAAGAGCCGCCTTTAACTATGAAGGTGTAGGTGCTGCTCAGTTTTTGATCATTATTCCAATTATGATATTGCCTTACATCATCTATGCGCCACTAGCCATAATGGGTCACGATATTGTGGGAATCTGCTTAACTGGAGGTGCTGGCTTAATAGGATTCTTATTCCGTGAAAAGTCACTCCAAGCATTGACTAATTACTTTATTAAAAACAGACATAAAATCGCTGCAGGTTTTAGAGCGCAATAAATTTTAACGACATGATTGACGTAAAAGAACTTTCAAAATCATATTCAGGAGTTACTGTTGTTAACATACCTGACTTATCTATTCCTAAAGGGGAAAGCTTTGGTCTTGTTGGGAATAACGGGGCTGGTAAAACCACTTTTTTCAGAATGATTCTGGATTTAGTAAGGCCTACTACGGGAACCGTAACATCTAAGGAGATTGATGTCGCTAAAGATGAAGGCTGGAAAACTTATACCGGATCCTTCCTTGATGAATCTTTCTTGATAGACTACCTCACACCAGATGAGTATTTCGAGTTTTTGGGTTCACTTCATGGCTATTCGGCCGGTGACCTGAAAGAATTTCTGTCAGGATTTGAATCTCTTTTCAACGAAGAAATTATTGGAAAGAAGAAGTACATCAGGGACCTATCTAAGGGAAATCAGAAAAAAGTAGGTATCGTAGGTGCGCTGATGGGTACCCCTGAAGTAATTCTACTCGATGAGCCATTTGCCAACTTAGATCCTACGACTCAAATCCGTTTAAAAGATGTGCTATGGGAGTGGAGTGCGAAAAACCATCTTACTATGTTTATTTCTTCTCACGACTTAAGTCACGTTACAGAAGTTTGTGAACGCATTGTATTACTTGAAAAAGGTGAGATCAAGCAAGATATTCAAACAGGTGATTCTACGCTTAAAGACTTAGAAGAATACTTTGCAGCGTATTAGTCCGGATAAATCGATGCAATCTCTCCAAGATTCCAATCAATGACTAATCCCTTTCCTACACCTATGGCAGCTTTTTGTCCATAGAGATATTCGACAAGGTAGAGAGCCGGATCGTATGATTTGGCTCCTCCTGCTGATGTAATGGCCTTTCCATCGTGCACGAAACTAATGTCTCGGTAAACGTCTAACTGAGGAAATGTCTCTTTGAACTTGTCGATATCGGTCGGGAAGGTTGTACACTTTACCTCCTCAAGCAATCCAGCCTGTGCTAAAAGAAATGCTCCATCACATAAGCTCATTACATATTGGGCATTATTCCCAACTGCCTTTATCCAACTGATGAGGTTTTCATCTTCTAGGTCGGAATCCATGTTGTGTTCTGCACTAGGCACAACCAAAATATCTATATCTGGAGCATCTTTGAAGGAATAATGCGGGGTTATGGTAATCCCTTCGAATGTAACAATAGGATTATGAGTTGGTGAGACAATAAAGGTCTTCATTCCCAGGTCGGTATGAAAGATTGTATGCTGAAAGATATCATAAGGCGCCATAAGCTCAGAATTATAAACACCGTTAATCGCCAGAAAACCTATGTTCAAGACGCGTTCAAGTTTATTCTCAGGCTTATGAATCAATTTAGTTGTTTGTGCAACTGGTTCTTGCTGCTGTGCAGTATTACAAGAGGCCACTGATAAAACGACAAGCGCAAGCACCCCAAGGAGAACTGACTTATTTCTTATAAACCACACCATCTTTCATTACCATTTTAATGTTTCTCAAACTGGAAATATTCTGAGTCGGGTTCCCTTCAACAGCAATTAAGTCTGCCAAAAAACCCTCTTTGACTTGTCCTAAATCATTCAAATGAAATGTAACCGCATTACCAAGAGTTGCTGAAATCAATACATCTAGTGTGCTCATTCCATAAGACACCATCATTTCTAATTCCCTCACGTTTTCACCATGAGGGAAAACACCAACATCGCCACCAAAAACAATTTTTACTCCCGAATCGAGTGCTGCTTTAAAGGAAGCTCTCTTATTCACAATTCTTTCAGGCTCGGAATCTTCTCCCTTCTTCCATCCTCTGTATTGTGTAATGGCATCACCAGCGGCTAGTGTAGGACAAAACGCCACATTATTCTCTTTCATGAATTTGAATAACTCAGCATCTCCGCTATCCCCATGTTCAATTGTTTCTACTCCTGCTTCTATGGCTCTGATCATCCCTTCTTTCGAAGAGGCATGAGCTACTACATAACGGCCACTGCTCTCCGCAATTTCCACTATGGTCTTGAGTTCAGCTACCGTAAATGTAGCCTCAGCAGTTCCAGCAGGTCCCCAACGATAATCAGCATATACTTTTATGAAATCCGCACCATTGCCAATTTGCTCGCGGGTCACTTTAATCAAATCATCAAAGCCATCGGCAGTCTCTGCACCCAAAGGCACTTGCACGCCTTCGTGAAAACCTTTCGGGCCATAACTTCCTGTGGCCACAATGGCCTTACCAGCCACCAAAAGTCTAGGACCTGGAATCACACCTTTTTCAACAGCTTGCTTTAAGCCTACATCTGCATAGCCAGCACCTTCCGAACCTAAATCGCGCATGGTGGTGACGCCTGCCATTAATGAAGCCTTGAGATGATTCACCGCTCTCGCTGATCGTTCTGCTACAGACTCTTTCAGTACCTGATCATTCCAAGAAGTTTCATTGTAAGGATGCAATAGTATATGTGAGAGACCTTCACTCAAGCCTGGCATCAGCGTTTGACCATCTAGCTCAATAATCTCATTGGCTTTAATCCTTTTCTCAGGCCCCGCATAAGTGATCTTATTTCCCTGAACAGCCACAACCCAATCTTTTTGCAAAGACATGCCATCAAAAACAGCATCTGGCTTTAACAAGTAATCGGCTTGAGCAAAAACAGATGTGACAGAAAGGCTTAGAAACAATAGCGTAAAAAGTGATTGTCTCATTTGGCAAAAATTTGAGATGGGTCTTTAAAACTTTTAAATTCTAGCGCATTGCCGCTTGGATCCAAAAAGAACATGGTGGCCTGCTCTCCCACTTCACCTTCAAATCGGATGTACGGTTCAATAATAAATTCAATGCCATAATCCTTGAGTTTATCTGATAGTTTGTGCCAAGCTTCCCAATCTAAAACTGCTCCGAAATGGCGAACGGGTACGTTTTTACCATCAACGGCATTCGTTGCAGCATTTGCCAATTCCTCAGGTTTTACATGAGCACTCAGTTGATTACCAAAGAAATTAAAGTCGATCCATTTATCAGTTGACCTTCCAATATCACACCCTAAAAGGCTACCGTAAAAGGATCGTGTTTCTTCAATATCGCGAATAGGAAAAGCTAAGTGGAAAGGAGCATTCATATGGGTTTGTTTTCGGCAAAATCATGAATAATTTGCATGAAAGCAAAGTCTATTGTATGACCAACGAGGAATTCCGAAAGCACGCACATGAGCTTGTCGACTGGATGTCAGATTATATGGATAAAGTGGAAGGGTATCCTGTATTACCTGACGTAAAACCAGGAGATATTCTCAAAGAATTGAAGAAAGACCCTCCTCAGCAAGGCGAATCATTCGATACTATTTTCAAAGACTTTAAAGAACAAATTTTACCTGGAATGACTCACTGGGAGAGCCCAAACTTTATGGCATATTTCCCAGCCAATAAAAGCTACCCTTCTATTCTCGGTGAAATGCTTACCAGTACCATGGGTGCTCAATGCATGATCTGGCTCACTTCTCCTGCTGCGGCGGAGTTGGAAGAACACGTGATGAACTGGATGAGAGATATGCTGGGCTTACCGGAAACCTATACCGGTGTTATCCAAGACACGGCCTCCACCGCAACACTTTGTGCCCTACTTTCCGCAAGAGAGAAATACAGCAATTTCAAAATCAATGAAAGGGGTTTTCGAGACGAGAAGTTCACGATCTATACCTCCGCACAAATCCATTCATCCATTGACAAGGCGGTTAAAATAGCAGGATTCGGAGAAATGGCTTTAAGAAAAATCAGTGTTGATAATTCATTTGCCATGAAAGCCCATGAACTAGAAGTCGCGATTAAAAAAGACCTTGAGGATGGTTATACCCCTATCTGCGTAGTGTCAGCTATTGGTACTACCAGCACTACGGCTATTGATCCTATTGATGAAGTAAGTCAGATATGCCAGGAGTATAAGTTATGGCATCATGTAGATGCAGCTTATGCTGGTATTGCCTTGGCTTTGCCTGAAATGCGATGGATGAGTGATGGCGTAGGCTCTGCAGACTCCTTCGTGACAAACCCGCATAAATGGATGTTCACGAACTTTGACTGTACTGCCTACTTTGTAAAAGATCCGGTTACTCTCGTCAATACATTTAGTATCACACCTGATTACCTTAAGACCTCTGTAGATGGTGAAGTAAAAAATTATCGCGATTGGGGCGTGCCATTGGGTAGAAGGTTTCGTGCGCTGAAATTATGGTTCGTCATGAGAGAAATGGGTATTGAAGGTATTCGCGAAAAACTGCGAAAACATATAAGCCTTGGCAAGTGGTTATCTAAACAAGTAAATGCTCACAACCAATTTGAATTATTAGCACCAGTAGTCTTAAACACCGTTTGCTTTAGGTATGTAAATGATAGAATTGCAGACCTAAATCAATTCAATGAAAACATTATGAATACAATCAATAAGACTGGTAAGTTGTTTTTCACACAAACCAGCATTAATGGAATGTTTACTTTACGTTTGGCCTTTGGAAACACCAATTTAGAGGCTTATCATGTAGAAAACGCTTGGCAGCTGATTCAAGAAACTGCTCTAAAACTCGAACAAGAGTATTGACCATCGGTTCTTTCTCTATGAAGTTTTTCGTTCTATTCCTTCTTTCCGTAAGTATTTCCGCTTGCGGTATTAATGCCAATAAAGAAGCTGAAACGTTTGATGGTTTTTCAACTGACGAGTCTTCTAAGCTATTCTTCAAGAATGTCCGCAGATCATATTATGATGTAACCATATTGGAGGCAGCTAAACTGGAGACCTATCGTTTTAAAAAGCGTGTGGTTTCCGAGGAACAGCCTATCATTAATCTCGCCATTGTTAACAATTGGAGGTATGATGAAGCCTATGTTTTATTAGAACCGAATGCAGTTCTCAATCAAGATGAATTAAAAATACGTTGGGAGGAAGAAGGCCAACAAAAAGAACTCGTCTTTGCCAATACCAACAAAGACTCTCATGGAGACTTCGCAGATAAAGTCTATGAGCTAATTAACGCTGAGATTGAGATGGAAATCTGGGCTGGAGATTCATGGAGATCATTTCTAAACACTTCTCAATCGAAAGAAGCATTTAGATTAACCATGTATGATTACTACAGGCTGGTAAGAAGAATCTAGTGCTCCTCTTTCTTTTTCTTTCCTTTGAAAAGGGCATCGTGCTGGCTCACAGCTCCTATAAACCCTACAAGAATTACTACGATCCAGATAAATGTGTTAGCTCCACTAGCTATTGGTGCATCAAATAACATATTCCTTGTTTTTCATCTGCCGCGAAGATAAGTCAAAACCTCTGTGTTAAGAAGCAGTTCATATAATTTTAACAAGCTTCTAATAAAAGGTAGGTTTTAGACATCAAAATGTAATAAAAAGTTAACCCTGTTTGACCTAATACAACTGCCATAAGCTTCTACTTTCGCATATCCTAAAAGGTAGCTGAATGAAGAATTCGCTAAAGACTGAGCGTAAAAAGAAAAAAATCACGCAAGAGCAACTTGCTGATATGGTTGGAGTCTCTAGACAGAGCATTAACGCCATAGAAAGAGGTAAATACACGCCATCTACTACCCTTGCCTTAAAAATATCTGAGATATTTAATACGTCCGTGAACAAGCTCTTTGAATTAGAAGCCTCTGATCATCAGTAACATTTGATTTCGCTCTACGATTTTCTAAATTGATAGAGAACAAATCAAACACACATGAAAAGATTTATCACTTGCATGATATGCCTATTTCTGGGCATCTCACAGGCCTTTGCCTAATCTCCAGACTTTAGTAAAATCAAGATAGACAGTGTCCGTAGTGACTCAGGCACTAAACAAGGCTTAGTTGATCTCCAATTGGAAGATCAAGTAACATTTTACATCTCATCTACCGATAGTAACCGGTTTGTCACAAGCAACTTAAGGCTTTATGTGAATGGAATTGTACTTCCTGATTATAGACCTACCCACGCTAGAGCTGAAAAAGTTGTTTTCCGTTTCTTTGAATCAGACACTTTGAGAGGTGCGCTCAAGCAATACATAAATTCTTGGGGTGTTCATAATACGCAAGTTCGCCTCAGTTTTGGTAACAAAAAGGGCAACCATGTGATGGTAGAAGAACAAAATGTGGATATAGAGTTTGACCCTAACTATACCGCAAGAAGCTGGATTGGCAGAATCATAATTGTACTTATGGTGCTCGTCTTTTTCTTTTTGGTACGCAAAAACTACTTTATTAAATCAGTCGGCTCTACTAAGTATAGCTTGTCTAGATCTCAACTTGCCTGGTGGACCATGATTGTTATTTGCTGTTACATTGCCTTATGGTCAGATAGTGGGGTATTAGTAGAACTTTCAGCAGATACTCTAATTCTGATTGGCATAAGTGCAGGAACTGCTGCTGCCGCCCAGAGCATAGACTTAAGCAATAAGGCCAAAACTGCTCCGACAGAAACAGAGCCTGATCCAACAACTGAAACGCCAGAAACACCTAAAAAGCCAGAGGTATATGAAAAGCAATCATTCTTTTTTCAAATTCTCTCCGACAAAAACGGTATAAGTATTCAACGCTTTCAAGGGGTCGTCTTCACCTTTTTTATAGGCATTTTCTTTGTGTTTGAAGTAGTATCTAAATTTCAAATGCCAGATCTAGATCCGGGGATTTTAGGCCTAATGGGCATTAGCTCAGCCACTTATGCAGGATTGAAAACAAACGAAACTAAACACTAGCACAAATGTCGTCTGATAAAAGAATTAAAGTCCTCTCTATTGATGGGGGCGGAATACGAGGAATTATTCCAGGAACAATTCTCAATTACATTGAAACAGAAATTCAGAGGCTAAAAGGAGATGATGTTCGTTTGGCAGATTATTTCGACCTAATAGCTTGTACCAGCACGGGAGGGATTCTCACTTGTTGTTACCTCATACCCGATGAGAACGGCAAATCCAAATACACCGCTAAATATGCGCTAGACATTTATTTAGATAAAGGGGCTCACATTTTCCAATTGGGTGCTTGGCAAAACATTAAATCCCTTTTCGGAATTGCAAGGCCTAAGTATTCAACCGATTCGATTGAACGTGAATTGAAAAATTACTTTCAAGACACTAAAATATTCGATCTAAGAAGGCCATGTATTGTTACTTCATATGATTCGAGTAACAGGAAAACACTCTTCTTTAACCAAGCTGACAAAGACAAATACCCGGGTAGAAACTATTTGGTAAGAGATGTTGCTCGAGCTACCTCCGCAGCACCAACCTATTTTAAGCCTACTAACTTTAAGATTGATAAAGCCGAAAAAAAGCCATCGTTGGTAGATGGTGGTGTTTTCGCCAATAACCCCTCACTCTCAGCATATGCGGAGGCGCGCACATTAGATTTTTCAGAGATTGATTCTCCTGGCGATATTTCCTATCCTAGTGCTAAGCAGATGATGATGCTTTCCATTGGTACAGGAACTGTAAAAGCGCCATATCCATACCCAAAAACTAAGAAATGGGGCGCACTAGGTTGGGTGCAACCTGTTATTGACATTATGATGTCAGGTAACTCTGAAACCGTGCATTATCAGCTGAAGCAAATCTTTGATGTCTCAAAAAGCGAAAATTACTATCACAGGCTTCAAATTCCTTTGAAAGAAGAGAATTCTGCAATGGATGATGTTAGCCCTGATAACCTCAAGAACCTGCACACAATTGGTAAGAAATTCGTTGAGGACAACCAGCAGTATTTAAATAAAATCGTAAAACAGATTATTGACGAGGCTGGCCCTGAAGCGTAAGCACTAGGTTCCGGCTTCCTCCATAATTTCGATGTTCGCAAAGATAAATTCCTTGCCAAGTACCCAAGTTCAAACGTCCGTTGGAAACGGGTATACTAACTGAAGGGCCTAATAAAGAGGCTTTGATGTGTGAAGTCATATCATCTGGCCCTTCAAAAGTATGCTGATAATGCGTGTCCTCTTCGGGAACGAGTAAATTGAAATGCGACTCGAAATCTTCTCTTACAGTAGGGTCTGCATTTTCATTAATGGTTAAGGAGGCGGAAGTATGCTTTATATGAATGTGCAAGAGCCCAACAGAAATTTCGGCCAGCTCTGGAATAGCAGCCAGCACCTCTCTTGTAATTAAATGAAAGCCCCTTTTCTGAGGCCTCAGACTCATTTCATGTTGAGCCCACATACTTATTCCTCTCCTGATTCTAGTTTTTCAGCATTCTCAGCAATTCTCAGATTATCTATAAAATCTTCAATCTGACCATCCATTACAGTAGGTAAGTTGTGTTGAGAATAACCAATTCTGTGATCTGTAACTCTTCCTTGAGGATAATTATAGGTTCTAATCTTATCCGACCTATCGGCACTACCCACGAGAGATTTTCTAGCACCGGCAAGTTCTTCCTGTTGCTTTTTCAACTCCTTCTCATAGAGACGGGAACGAAGGACCGTTAACGCTTTGTCGTAATTCTTATGCTGAGAACGACCGTCTTGACATTCTACCACTATTCCTGAAGGCAAGTGAGTTAAACGAACAGCAGATTCTGTTTTATTCACGTGCTGTCCACCAGCTCCTGATGAACGATAAGTGTCTTTTTTAACATCCTTCATGTTGAGTTCGACATCAACATCTTCTACTTCTGGTAGAACAGCCACCGATGCCGCTGACGTATGCACACGACCCTGAGATTCTGTTACGGGTACGCGCTGCACTCGGTGAACACCAGATTCAAACTTTAAAGATCCATAAACATCTTCACCAGATACAGAGAAGACAATTTCTTTGTATCCCCCAGAAGAGGCTTCATTCAAACTAATAAGCTCTTTTTTCCAACCTTTTACATCAATATAACGGTCGTACATTCTATAAAGATCACCAGCAAAGATTCCCGCTTCATCTCCACCAGCACCAGCTCTAATCTCAACAATCACATCTTTATGGTCATCAGGATCTTTTGGAATCAACATGACTTTTAGCTCTTCCTCAAGTTCTTCCTTACGTGGCTCTAACTCATCAAGCTCCATTTTGGCCATATCCCTGAACTCTTCGTCCTTCTCGTTCTTGAGAATGTCTTTCGAAGATTTAATATTTCCGAGTACATCACTGTATTCATCGTAAACCTTAACGATCTTCTCTAAGTCTTTGTACTCTTTATTGAGTTTGGAATAGATCTTCATATCAGACATGGCATCAGGTTGAACAATCAACTGACCCACTTCTTCAAATCTATCTTTTATGGCGACTAGCTTTTCTAGCATTTTGCATTCTATTAAACTCCAAAATTAACAAACAAAAGCAATCCATTGCTACTTTTGCTAAACCAAGCCATAAGCTATGAAAAGGTTCTCTACTTTATTACTGATTATATTGCTCTTGAACGCCTGTGGTGATCAAAAAATTGATACCGCAAAAGCTAAAGCCGAAATGGAAGCGAGAGAGATTAAGAAAGTCTCTGAAGCAGAAATTGTTACTGAAGCGATGAGGTTAGGCAAACAGGTATCAAGATCCTTTCAGGTGGAAATATCCATAGAAGGAGATAATAAGTTCAAATCAGTAGCATTTGAAAAAAAAGGAAATTATGAAACTGATCATTATTTTCTTGATCAACCAAATGATCTTGAAGGCAAAGCGCTTGCTATTTTTGAAGCCTACCAATACAACGGAGAGAATGATATCAAATCTGAAGATGTAGTTCAAAAGCTAGAAGATGGTGACACCTTTCTTTATTCAAAGCCTTCAGAACTTAATGGAAAATTAGTTGGGGTTTGGACCATTCGATTTCAACGCAAAGATCTTGTGCTGAATATTGAGAAGTAATGTGCTCGTAATTGGCTAATCCATTAAGCCTTGCCTGTATTTAACCCCCTAATCTCCTAAAGGGAAGGATAAAATCATTGCCCTCGAGCTATGGGATAAGCTCTTTATACCTAAAACAATCAACTGTATGATCATTCACCATACCACAAGCTTGCATGTAGGCATACATTATAGTGCCCCCCACAAACTTAAACCCACGTTTTTTTAAGTCTTTACTTAGGGCTTCAGATTCTGGAGAAGTGGTAGGTACCTCGGCCATAGACTTCCAGCTATTGACGATCGGTTTTCCTCCCACAAAAGCCCAAATGTATTGATCGAAAGAACCGAACTCTTGCTGGACTTTTAGAAAGTTCTGAGCATTTAAAACAGCTCCCTGAACTTTTAATCTGTTCCTGATTATACTTTTGTCTAATAACAAGCCTTCAATATAATCCTGAGAAAATGTAGCCACTACTTCAGGATCAAAGTCAGCTAAAGCTCTACGATAGCCCTCTCTTCGTTTTAAAATAGTAGACCAGCTGAGACCCGCCTGAGCCCCTTCTAAAATTAAGAACTCGAAATGCACCCGATCATCATGAACTGGGACACCCCATTCTTCATCGTGATACTTTATATAAGCATCGGATACTCCTTCTGACCAAGTACAGCGTTTCATATTTCAAAAAATGAAAAGCCGGCTCCACTTATTTGAAGAGACCGGCTGAAAATTAAAAATTATCCATTCCGCCTCTGGCTACAACGAGTGCAACTATAGCACCATAAAAAAGAACAGCTAAGCCTATACCAATGACTGTCCAAAGTAGCCTCGCAATAGCCCAATTCTTTTTGGTTTGTGAAACATCTCCACTTACCGCCCAAACTATGAGTATAATAACCCCGGCAAATGGCAAATAGGATAGAAACATATCGAGCATCCATTTACCAATCGATATGGGCTTTTCAGAAAATTCTTCCTGCATGTTAATTGTATTTTAGGTTGATTAAAAAATTGATTTTTGTACTGAATATAAGATTAGTCTTAGAGTAATTATCACATGTGAAGGCCTAATGCACGTAACTGCCCGCATTGATGTCTATGGTACTACCTGTAGAATGATCAGCCAAGCCACTTGCTAGTAATGTCACCATGGGCCCAAGATCTTTAGGTTCTGTCAATTCATTTAAAGCAATGTCGTTCAGGGCAAATTCCTCTCCATATTGATTCATAAAGTCTTGCGCCATATCAGTACGCACAAAGCCTGGGGCAATATTGAATGCTTTGATATTATCCTTACCACAATAGCGTGCAATTGAACGGGTTAAAGAAGGAATTGCTCCCTTTGAGGCACCATAAGCTAAATAATCTAATGTGTCTCCGCGAAATGCAGCACGTGAGGAGATGTTGATAATTCTACCTCCTCCATTATCCTTAAAATGAGGAACACACAACTTACATAAAAGGGCCTGAGCACGCGTGTTCACAGCAAATGTCTGGTCCCATTCATCCACCCATTGATCAAAATCGGCCTCGATATCAGATGAAACAGCAATGCCTGCATTATTCACAAGCACATCTATTCTTCCTAATCTTTCAATTACTTGTTCAAACAACTCCTTTAGAGAATCGGCATCTCCCAAGTCTGCTTGAAAACACTGGTGCTGTCCAGGAATCTCCGTTGATAATTTTTCAGCCTTAGATTGATTGCTATTATAATGTATGGCTAAGGTTGCTTCCGCTTCTGCTAAACTTCTGGATAGTCCCTCTCCTATTCCCCGAGATGCCCCAGTAACTAAAACCACTTTCCCTTTTAAAGAAATCTTCATGCTTATTCCGTTTTGGAAGAATAAATTACATTGATAATCCGGTTTTGTAAACCCAAACCCAAGCAATTCCGATTAAGCGCTAAACTAAACCCCATGAAAGCTTTTAAACTAGTCTCTCTAAGCCTGCTCATTCTTCTCTGTATTCAGGCCAAAGCACAAATTGTAAATACTAACGAAGTAGTAAGCTTTGAGGAATACAACCCTCCCTCCACCTTGGTTGTACCCGAAAACCCAATAACACGAGCCAAATTCCCGTTTATTGATGTACATAGTCACCAATGGCGAATGGGTGAAAGAGACTTGAATAAACTTGCTTCTGAAATGGACGTCATGAATATGGGACTCATGGTAAATCTATCTGGCGGTAGTGGCAAAAACATTGTTGATGCCATTAAGAACATAAAAGACAATCAACCTAATCGTTTTGTGGTTTTTGCCAACGTGAACTTCAATAATATAGACGAAGACTTTGGAGAGCGCGCAGCTGCTCAATTAGAAAGAGATTATAATCAAGGGGCAAGAGGGCTGAAGATCTTTAAAAGCCTCGGGTTTTCAGTAAAAGACAAGAGCGGTAATCGCGTAGCTGTTGACGACTCTCGTTTGGACCCCATTTGGGCAAAATGTGGTGAGCTCGGGATTCCAATATTAATTCATACTGCTGACCCAAAACCATTCTGGGAGCCATTCGATGCTAATAATGAAAGATGGCTAGAATTAAAGACGCACCCTCGAAGAAAGAGATCAGATACTAATCCCGTACCTTGGCAACAGCTCATTGACGAAAGACATAACGTATTCAAAAAGCATAAAAACACCACATTTATTGCTGCGCATATGGCTTGGTATGCGAATGATTTAGCCAAACTAGGCCAGCTACTAGACGAGATGCCAAATATGGTTGTGGAGATAGGAGCCGTAATTGCAGAACTCGGTCGCCAGCCTAAATTCACAAACAAGTTCTTCGAAAAATATCAAGACCGTGTGCTATTTGGTAAAGACGCTTATAACCCTGGCGAATACCCAACTTATTTTCGAGTGTTAGAAAGTGAAGATGAGTATTTCCCCTATTACAAAAAGTATCATGCGTATTGGAGCATGTATGGACTAGGCTTACCGGATGAGATTCTAAAGAAACTCTATTATAAGAATGCTCTTCGAATAATTCCTGATATAGATTCAAGCATTTTCCCAGAATAGTTCGGGGGCACGAATAACCCGATTCAGTCAATAATATCGCTAGTCTAGTCGAAAGCGCTTTCAGCTAAGCAACTAACCCTTTAGGTTTGTAGCATGCAAAGGCAGCATTACATAAGCAGAGAATTTATGAGAAAGGTTTTACTCTTTTTAGGAATAGGAGTTGGTTTATTGATTGTTGCCAATGAAACTACGGCACAAACTAAGAGCCCTTTTATGTACGGTGACGTTACCACTGTCTCTGGAGATACCTATAAAGGAATTATTAAATGGGGTACAGACAATGATGCAGAAATGTATTGGGTGGAATTATTCAATGCACGCAAGACATCTAATGACTTCATGAAATTTCTTTCCAAAAACGAAGTGGAAGCCTTTCTGAAGAAGGTGGATCCAGTTGGTTAGGCCTTGACCTTCGCGTACTTAATATTTGGAAAGATAAATACAGCAGAACCAACCATCAATTCGATACCCGTTTTGGGGATATTAAGACGATTGAACCATCGGGCAGAGGACGCGCTAAACTCACTTTAAAGAATGGCGTAATCCTGGAAGTTGAAAAAGGTAGCATCTACGAAGATGTTGGCACTTCAATAACAGTGGTAGACTTTGAATTAGGAGACGTAAGCCTCAGCTGGGATCGTGTAGTAAAAGTGGATTTTCGTGAAGGACCTGCAGACGTTTTACCTAAAGAAGGTTCACCTATAGTAGCGAAAGTCAATGCAGGTAGAAAAGGCACTTTCACCGGACTAATTCAATGGGATTCAGATGAGAGGTTTTCTTCAGAAATTATAGATGGTTCGGATAGAAATGGAAAACACGAAATTCCGCTAAGAGCTATTAAGAAAATAACTCGTAACCGAGACGGAGTAGACATCCTCTTAAATTCTGGACGAGAGCTCTTTTTAACCGGTAGTAACGATGTAAATAATGGAAACAGAGGCACAATCGTGTTTTCACCTGAGATAGGCTATATCAAAATTCCGTGGCGAGACTTTATAGATATGGAGGTAATTCAAGACGACTCTTACATGATGGGTTACAATGATTTTCCTACCTCTAAGGGGCTCACCGGAACTGTTGTGACCGTTAATGGAGATGAATTTAGTGGCCTCTTAGCTTATGATTTAGATGAGGCTTGGGAGTTTGAAATACTTGATGCCAATGATGATAATGTAGAATTCAAGATTCCCTTCAGGAATATCAAAAGCATTGTGCCAAAGAACTATAATTACTCCATGGTATACCTTAAAAATGGCGAAAACTTGCTTTTAGGTGGTAGCAGAGATGTAAGTAATGATAATTATGGCATACTCGTCTTCAACTCAGGGCAGAAAGAGCCTGTATTTGTGAAGTGGTCACAGATTGATGAAATCATTTTTGATTAAATTCAGAAGGTGAAGCTCTCCAAGAAGTTTAAAATTCAACTCATTCTCAGCCTCAGCATAACAGGGGCTGTTTTTTTAGTACTGTACTTCACCAGTGCCCCTCAGGAATTTTACTCTCTCTTTTGATTATTAACCTGAGTTACCTATTACTCAAGTTTGGATTAACAGCAGACCCTCCAACACCAGAACAAATAACAGGAGTAAATGTCTTGGGTATTTTACTTTTGCTTCCTACTGTCTCTATCAATTTTGGCATACAATTTTTAAGCAACTGGAAAACTGCGCAGCTTAATTCTGAACAATTTCAAAAAGAAACAATAAAAGCAGAGCTCACCACATTAAAAAACCATCTCGACCCTCACTTTCTCTTTAACAACCTTAATATCTTATCCTCATTAATTAGTGTGGATAAAGACCTATCTCAAACCTATCTAGAAAAATTCGCGGACGTGTATCGAAGCATCTTGCAGAGCAGCAGTGAAGAGCTTGTTACCCTGAATGACGAACTCAAGTTTATGGCTTCATATCTGTATTTGCTAGACATCAGGTTTGAAGACACAATACAGACCTTTATAGATGTAGATAGCAAAGACCATAAGAAATACATTCCTCCACTAACCATTCAAATGCTCGTGGAAAATGCCATTAAGCACAATGCAATTTCAGAATTGAGACCCTTGAAAATTCACATTTCGAGTCAGAATGGGTTTATCGCGGTTAAAAACAACCTGCAAGAAAAGAGAGTAGAATCAAGAAACAGCAATAAGAGTGGGCTCAGCAATATTCAAAAAAGATATACCTATTTTACTGATCAAGAAGTACAGGTATTTAAGAACCCAGATAACTTTATTGTTAAGATTCCACTGATAGATTTAGAAGAGTAGTATGAAGGTAGTTGTCTTTGAAGATGAAAAATTAGCCTCTGACCGACTCATTGAGTTGGTAAAATCACTGCGACCAGATACTGAAGTTTTAGCAGCTATGAAATCAGTTGAAGCAGCAGTACTCTGGCTTCAAAACAACGAGCATCCTGATTTAATTATATCAGACATTCAATTACTTGACGGTCCGAGCTTCGATATTTTCGAAGAAGTTGAAGTTAAAACACCCGTTATTTTCACCACAGCCTATGATCAATATGCCATTAAAGCATTTGAAGTGAATAGTGTGGATTACCTACTTAAACCCATACAAAAAGAAAAGCTAGGCCATGCTTTGAATAAGTATGATCAAATGGGAGCAAATTCAGGAGAAGGTTCTATTGATATTGAGCAAATAAAACTGGCACTCCGAGAAGAAAAAACGGAGTACAAAGCTAGATTCTTAGTTAAACTCGGTCAGCGTATTAAAGCCATTCCAACGGAGAAAATCGCTTACTTCTTTTCGCAAGACAAGCTTACCTATTTAGTAACCTTTGAAGGGCAAAAGCTACCCATTGACCAAACCTTGGAGGAATTAGAAGGGCTTCTCATTGGACACCGTTAAAGTGAGAGAAGACCAGGTTGCGGGTTATTCAATTGAGACTCTTGATTATTTCAGCAATAAAATTTCAAACTCTCAATATGACTACCAGATATACATCAATTTTTCAAAAGAACACCTAGGACAGCCCTTCTTCAATTATATCTTAACGATTGAGGGCAGTATCCATTTAGAAGGAGAAAGTGCTGATGACTTCTCAGTTGTTCATGAAATATTAGGAGCAAATAAGCTAGGTTCAGATATTGTGTTCTTACAGTATGTATTTGAAATTCATAACTGGCTATTGCTGGTTTCAATCATCCTGCTATTAATATTTAAAACACCTCTTAATCTTCGTCACGGACTGATAGTAGCCATTCCATTAATAGGGCCTGGAGTGTATTTAACCAAAGAGATTATTCGTCTTATTCGAGCTAGAAAGAAAAAAGGAAATAAAAGAAAAGAACAATCCAAGCCACATCCACAAAGTGCCACGCATGCACTAGAATCCTAAATTTGATTTTTTGATAAGGGCTGGTGGCATAAACCAAATGCTTTACCACATCCTTAGAAGTTCTATGGCTTTCCAAAAGCAAATAGCCTATGTATGAGATAATGCCAATCATGTGAATTACGTGCAAACCAGAGATCACATATAAATAAGCACCAGAGCGTTCCCCAGTAAATAGAATATTGTGAGATTGTAATTCGCGCCAGCCCGTTAACTGAGCCGCACTAAAAAGCAAGCCAAAGAAAAGGGTAAGACCTAGCCACTTTTTAATCTCTTCTAAATCGTCTTTTTCAAAAGCCGGCAATACCTTGGTAACCGTATAACTGGAAATTAAGATTAGGAATGAGCTAACAATAAAAGATTTCGGAAACTGAAATTTAAGAAAGTCAGCCGCCTCTGGCTTAGAGATGGTAAAGGCCACAATGGTGAATAAGAAAATCACCCCGCTACCAATCATGCCCACATAGAGCAAGATCAAGTGCGGATGCATTTCTTCCATCTTCTTGAAAGCTTCCTTTTTTAACTCCAATCTGGTCTTTTCTTTTTTCATTAGGTTTCCCCAACAAATAAATAAACGAAAGGGTTATCAATCAGCAACATTTATTTATTCGGAAAGCCCTGAGAGCTAGCCAGAGCCATATTTGTATTACATTTGCAGCCCATAATTCAGCAATTTGAAGGTTAGAGATTTCTTAAAGCTATATCGGGAAGACCCGATTATTCAAACCATTGCCGAACAGATTAAGCCGAACGAAAAGAAGCAGATTCGTTTAAAAGGTTTGGTCGGTTCGCAAGATGCCGTGGTTGCCGCTGCCATATATCAACTAACCAAGCAGACGCAGATCTTCGTAATGCACGACAAGGAAGAGGCCGCTTACTTCCATAATGATCTACAAAATTTAATAGGGGAGAAAGAGGTTTTGCTTTTTCCTACTTCCTACAAAAGACCTTATCAGTTCGATGAAACGGAGAATGCCAACATTCTCATGCGAGCTGAAATACTAAATAGAATTAATCATAAAGCCAGTTCTGGTGAACTCATTATAACCTATCCCGAAGCCTTAACTGAAAAAGTAATTAACAAGAAGTCTTTGGCCTCGAATACCTTTTCTACAAGAGTAGGAGAAGAAATTGATGTTGAATTCCTGGCAGAGATTCTCGCCACTTACGATTTCGAGAAAACCGACTTTGTGTATGAAGCCGGTCAGTTCTCCGTGCGAGGAGGCATTGTTGATGTATTCTCTTATGCGCACGATTTGCCCTACCGAATAGAGCTGTTCGGAAACGAAATTGATAGTATTAGATCATTCGACCCTGTTTCTCAACTCAGTCAGGAAAACATCAAGGAAATCAATATTATTCCAAATATTCAAACCAAGCTATTAGAAGAAACGCGTCAGTCATTCCTGAGCTATGTACCTAAAAACACCAAGCTATGGTTTAAGGACTACCAACAGACGCTAGATATTATTGATAACTACTTTGAAAAGGCCAGTGATAGTTTTGATGACATTCTGAATGTTACGGATACACAAGTAGTGCTTAAGCCTAGTGAGTTATTCGAGCAATCAAAAGACTTTGCCCACGAACTTGGCGCATATGCCATTACGGAGTTCGGCAACCGCTTTTACCTTAAATCGAATTTTGACTACGAATTTGAAAGCGAGCCGCAGCAATCCTTCAACAAAGACTTCGATCTAATAGTAGAAAACCTGGGTCAGTGGCAATTGAGGAATAGCATGTTAACGGTAGCCTCGGAATCTTTAAATCAGATCAATAGGCTCCAAACCATTTTTACTGAATTAGATCCTTCATTAGAGATTCAATCTATCAATATTGGGCTTAGGCAAGGTTTTATAGATAAACAGCGAGAGATCCTTTGCTATACAGATCACCAACTTTTCGATCGATTCCACAAATACAAAACCAAAACAAAGCATTCAAAATCTAAAGCCTTAACGCTCAAAGAGCTCAGATCGCTTCAAACCGGAGATTATGTAACTCACATTGATCACGGTATTGGCCGCTTTGCCGGTATGGAGCGGAAAGAGGTTGATGGCAAAACGCAAGAGTCTATTCGCTTGGTTTATAGAGATGATGATTTGCTCTACGTAAGTGTACATTCACTACACAAAATCTCTAAATACTCTGGCCAAGAAGGTACAGCGCCTAACATGAGTAAACTGGGTTCTCCGGAATGGGAGAACAAAAAGAAAAAGGTTAAAGGTAAGGTGAAGGATATTGCCAAGGACCTGATTAACCTTTATGCCAAAAGAAAGAATGCGCCCGGTTTCGCTTTCGAAGAAGATGGTTTTATGCAAGCAGAGCTTGAATCTTCTTTCATTTATGAAGACACGCCCGATCAAGCCAAAGCCACTGAAGCTGTGAAAGAAGACATGCAAATGTCTCACCCAATGGACAGGCTCGTGTGTGGAGATGTTGGTTTTGGTAAAACTGAGGTAGCCATTCGCGCGGCTTTCAAGGCTGCTGTTAACGGCAAACAAGTCGCTATACTTGTGCCAACAACTATATTGGCTATGCAACACTTCCGTACCTTTTCCGAAAGGCTTGGAAACTTCCCTTTGAAGATTGAATACATCAATCGTTTTAAGACAACCAAAGAAATTAAAGAGACCTTAGCTCGGGTAAAAGAAGGTAAAACTGAGGTACTCATCGGAACGCATAGAATTGTTAATAAGGATGTTCAATTTAAAGACTTAGGGCTTCTGGTTATTGATGAGGAGCAGAAGTTTGGGGTAAAAGTGAAAGATAGGTTAAAGGAAATGCGTGTAAATGTAGACGTATTGACGCTTACGGCTACGCCTATTCCTAGAACCCTCCACTTCTCACTAATGGGTGCGCGTGACTTGAGCATTATTGCAACGCCACCACCCAATCGCCAGCCAGTAACTACAGAGATTCACACGTTCAATGAAACCATTATGCGTGATGCCATCAGCTTTGAATTGCGCAGAGGTGGGCAAGTCTTTGTGGTGCATAATCGCATCAATGATATTGAGCAAATCGGAAATATTATTCTTAAACTAGTTCCTGACGCTAGAATAGGTATTGCTCACGGACAGATGGACGGCACTACCCTAGAAAAGCGCATGGTTAAGTTCATTGAGGGTGAATATGATGTACTCGTTTCTACCAACATCATTGAATCTGGTCTCGATATCCCTAATGCGAATACCATCATCATCAACCATGCACATATGTTTGGCTTGTCGGATGTGCACCAGATGCGGGGTCGGGTAGGCCGATCAAACAGAAAAGCTTTCTGTTACCTGTTAACTCCTCCAACTATTGGTTTAACCACTGAAGCACGTAAACGCTTAAGTGCATTAGAAGAGTTTTCCGATTTAGGAGATGGATTTAAAGTTGCCATGCGAGACCTGGATATTCGCGGAGCGGGTAATCTGCTGGGTGCTGAACAAAGTGGTTTCATTTCAGACCTTGGTTTCGATACCTATCATAAAATTTTAGATGAGGCCGTCCAAGAATTAAAGGAAACAGAGTTCAAAGACCTCTTTACAAGAGACTTAGTTAAAGAAGCAGCACAAGCCATAAAAACAGAGTGTAGCATTGAAACCGACATGGAAATATTAATTCCTGATGCTTACGTTTCTAATATCTCTGAAAGACTCGGTCTCTATTCAAAATTAGATAACATCAAGGATGAAGAGAAGCTTCAAGAGTTTATCGCTTCCATGATAGATCGCTTTGGACCGCTACCAGAATCTGTAACCGACTTAGTGGAAACCGTTAGGCTTCGTTGGATGGCCGAAAGACTAGGTTTTGAAAAAGTAATGATCAAAAATCAATCACTGAAGTGCTACTTTATGCCTTCAGATAATGAGACTTATTTCCAATCTCCAGTTTTTGGTAAAATCCTGACTTATGCACAAATGAACCCTAAACGTAGCAAAATGAAGGAGTACAAAACCCGATTGATTCTACGTATTGAAGAAGTACTTACTATTGAAGAAGCCAAAAGCATCTTCGCTGAGATGGAAGGAGAACCTGTAAGCGCTTAAGCTTAGAAACTCATTAAGTCCTTAAACTTAAGGGTCTGTCTTCTCGAGACATCAATTTCTTCTCCACCTTTCAGGTAGATTCTTAAACTGCCACTGAACCAAGGCTCAATTCGTTCTATCCACTTGAGGTTGATAATTTGTTGCCTATTCGCTCTAAAGAAGGTTTTATCATCTAAACGAGACTCCAGATAGTTCAAGGTACGGGTAATCATAGGCTTAGACTTATCAAAATATACTGTGGTATAATTACCACTAACCTCAAAGAGCCTAATCTCTGAAAGCTGTACAAACCAACAACGTTCACCTTCTTTCACAAAAACCTGATCGTTTATGGTTAAGATATCCTCATTTCCATCTCGCTCTGCAGCTTCTTTCTTTTTGATTTTATCAAAGACCTTAGATACTGCACCCGCTAGTCTTTGCTTTTGAACAGGCTTAACCAAATAGTCCAGCGCATTATACTCGAATGCCTTAAGGGCATGTTCGTCATAAGCAGTAGAGAATACTACTTCAGGAACTGACTCTAATTCTTCCAATAAATCGAAACCTGTTTTACCAGGCATCTGTATATCTAAGAAGATTAAATCTGGCTTTAATTCATTCAGCTTCTCTTTTGCTTCATCTACACTTGCGGCCTCACCAATCACTTGCACATTATCAAACTCTTTGAGCAAGCGCTTCAATTCATTTCTGGCTAAGCGAGAATCATCTATAATTACAGTCTTCATAGCATTATTAATTTAAGGGAATTCTTACGGTTGCACATACCATATGCTCATTCAAATTCTCAACCTTCAACGTAGCTTCCTCTCCGTAGAGTAAACGAAGACGCTCCTTTGAATTGACTATTCCAATTCCTCTACGCTCTCTTGTTTCAGAGGGTTTAGTCTTTAATTGACCCGTATTCTTCACATATAAATTCAGAAATCCGTTATTCCTTTTAGAATCGATAATAATTTCTCCTCCGTTAGGTAATTGATTTATGCTGTGCTTAATCGCATTTTCAACCAACGTTTGAATAATCATTAGTGGAATTTGTATCTCTGCAGACTCAGTATCCACAGTTACGGAATATCGAAGCCTCTCTTCCAATTGAATGGCCTCTAAGTTCAAATAATCTTTCACTACCTCTATTTCCTTTTCTAGACTCACCTTCTCAAATTGATCGAACTGAATTGAGAACCGCAGTAGGTCAGATAAGTGGGTGATTGAATCTCGAGCCCTTTCAGAATCTTCTATCACCAGAGAACGAATGTTATTCAAACTATTGAATATGAAATGAGGATTAATTTGAGCTTTTAAAGCACTCAATTCTGCATCCTTTACGGATGCAGAAAGCTTCCACTTTTCAATCTCTATTTCTCTTGTGCGCTGCAAGTACTGGTAAGCAAAGTATAAGGCAGACCAACAAACGAAGTAAATCGCAAAACTAGAAATAAAGCTAAGCGCTAATACCAGCATCTTTTTGCCTGTAAAGCTCGCCATTGTAGCTTCTCGCAACTTGTCCATTACCTCCTCATCAATACCTTCAACTTGAGGTATACCCATTGCCGCATCCATTATTTCTGGATTCGTTTTGGCTACAATCACCAAAGAAACCACTATTACCACAAAGCTTAAGAGAGATAGAACTGTACCCTGAATGGTACTGGCAATAAGAACTCTAGGAACCAGCTTAGGAATAGTGAGTTGCTTCCAGTCTTTCTTCTTTACATAATATCTATAGAGATGACTTAAGCCGACTCCTAAAAATATCGTAACCAGGTTTGCGATGAGAGCAGGTAAAAACGGAATCATCATCGTTAAGGCTACGAAGCTGGTCATCATTAGACCACCCCAACCCCCGAATTGACAAAGCCAATAAAGCTTACTCTTTTGCATGTTCGAATAAATTCAAAACAAACGAGAGTCTGTTCAATTATTTACTGAATGGTCAATACATCAGATAACAGTAGTTATGACCACACGAAAATGAGAATATGAAGTGGAGTGAGGTTATTAAATGGTTAAGGTGAATATTGAAAAGCTGGCAAAAAGTGCCGTCATGAATAATTATGGACATTTTAAAAATAACATCAGATAACTGGCGTTGTGAAATTATGTCTAAAACGTAGAGTATTGTGAGACTACAAGTATAAACGTATATTAGCGCGTTAAAATTCACCCTGACTACTTGTAAACCAGTAAAAAATGAAAAAAATAACGGGTCATATAAAATCATTTGCAGTGCTATGCACAGGTATTGCTTTGATTTCGTCTTGCGCTGGAAAGCAAAAGGTACCTACCGTAGATGCTTCTACAGGCATTGAATACGCTACGGAGAAAAGCTTAATCGGTTTTAAACCTTACAATGACAAAGAATTACCAAATCCTCCTGGAATGGTATTCGTTCAAGGCGGTAGAACCATACTTGGCTCTTTCGAGCAAGATCTGTTCGGAGCCAAAGACAACATTGAGCGTACAGTTACTGTGAATTCATTTTTTATGGATGAAACTGAAAAAACAAATGCGGAATGGAGAATGTATGTCTTTCAATCCTTTAATCCAATTGAGGTTCCTCTTCCGAAAAATGTTGAGGTAATGGATCCTAATGATGATGATCTTATCGCAGGCGGTAATGCTCCAGATCCATTCGTTCCAGACTATGAAGGGCCAACACATAGCAGAAGTAACCCAAAAACTATGGAAGAAATCATTCCAAATGACGATGTTTGGACAAGCGATTTCTCATTTAATGACGTTTACGCAGAAAATTACTACAGCAATCCTGGATACAGTAACTATCCTGTTGTTGGAGTAACCTGGAGACAAATTGCTGACTTCTGTCGCTACAGAACAGAAACCGTAAACCTTCAACTCATCTTTGCGATGGATAGAGAAGAGCTGCCATTATCTTTTCAAGAAGAGTTCTTCACCTATGATGATACCTCTCAAGAATACAGCTTAGCGATAGGTGGACAACCTCTAGGAGACAATACAACAGGTGTACAGCAAATCACAGTTCAAGATTTAGATGATTATCAACAAGAGATTGTTGAGTTCATTATTCAACCCACTAACAGAAGACAGTTTATTGAAAGAGGTATTTACTTGCCAGATTTCAGATTACCGAATGAAGCGGAATGGGAATACGCGGCTAAAGCGACTATTGGAACTGTATATCTTGATGAAAACGAAGAATATGGAAGAATCTATCCTTGGGATGGTCGTGGAACTAGAAACCCTTACGGTAAGGAAAGAGGTACACAATTAGCTAACTTTAAAAGAGGTAGAGGTGATTATGCCGGTATCGCTGGAAATATTAACAATGATGGTGCTGTTATTCCAGAGCAAGTAGGACTTAGAGAACCAAACGATTTCAATCTTTTCAATATGGCGGGTAATGTTAGTGAGTGGGTTTTCGATACCTACCGTCCACTTTCATTTGGTGATTTTGACGATCTAAACCCAGTGAGAAAAGATGGAACTGGAGATTCTGAGGAACTTTATGGATGGCAATCATCGCAAGTAACTGATAGTACAGCAGCTAATACTTTAGGCGAATACAGATCTTTGGTCAACGACAGATCTAAAGTATACAAAGGCGGTTCTTGGAAAGATGTGGCTTACTGGATGGCTCCTGGTACCAGACGTTACTTAGACATGGACAGAGCAACTAACACCATTGGTTTCCGCTGTGCTATGATTAGCATCGGTACGCAGTAATTAGATCAAAACAATGGTCTTCTTGGTGGTATACTCGGAGGTAAGTAATTCAGAATAAGAAATTGAATGAAAAGGCGCCATATGGCGCCATTTTTATTTTACCCCGGCCAAGACTGCAATAGAAATAGAAGCTGGCTTTAATGTCAGCAATTGTTCTGTACAAGCAATAAGTGTCGCTCCAGTAGTTAAGACATCATCTACCAACAAAATGTGTTTTCCTATCATATCAATGTCATGAACCGCAAATGTTTCACTCATGATATTAATCCGATCAATCTTGTTTCTTTTTGTCTGCGTATTGAAGTGCTTTTTTCGGTAAAGCGTAGTTAAGTTTTGAGGAACTTTCAAGGCCTGAGACATTCCACGGCCTATGGCTTCGCTTTGGTTATAACCTCTCTGCCTTAATTTTTTGGGGTGGAGCGGTACCGGAATAATAAAATCAAAAGGTGGTAATTCTACCTCAGCGCTTAAATCTTTACCAAAATACCGACCAAAGGTCTCGCCAATCCTCTGATTATCACTGTATTTAAGCTGATGAAGTATTTTCTGAACAATCCCATGCTTTTGAAAGTAGCTATAAACATAAACTTTGTCGATTTTTACGTTCCCTTCAAACTTTTGGGCAAACTGAGGAACAGGAATAACGTGATTTTTGGTTTTAGGGAGGTTATAAACTCAAGTTGGACATATGTCACTTCTGCCTTTTGGCAATAAGTCTCCACAGGAGATGCAAGTGTGAGGGTAAATAAGAGAAAGGAAATCCTCGAAATATGTATTCAATCTTAGCGGCATAGTATGTATTTATAAATTACTGAATAGATGAGTATAGTACAAGAATTCAATGAGTATAGGTCTAAAATGAACGATAAGATCATTGCGGAAAACAATAAAGTACTCAAGAGAATCTTTAATCTAGATACCAACGCCTTTGCCGAAGGTGCTTTAGATAAGAAAACAAAAGAGATGATAGGCCTCACCTCTTCAATGGTTTTAAGATGCGATGATTGCGTAAAATATCATTTGGGTAAGTGCCATGAAATGGGTTTTACCTCAGAGCAAATTTTCGAAGCCTTCTCTATTGCTAATCTTATTGGAGGAACGATAATGATCCCTCATTTGAGAAGAGCCGTTGAGTATTGGGAAGAACTAGAAAAAGAAGCATAGATGTATAAAAAGGACCTAGAGCTACAGAGGAAGTGGGTTAAGCTTTTGGTAGAAATAGGAAACTCTATTGGTAAGCGACCAAAAGACCTCAATAATACTCTTTTCTTAATTGGCGTCCAAGAACTTGGTAAAGGACCACAAACCTATACCAAAGAAGAAAAACAAGACTTAATGCACATTGCTATTTGCAAGGTGTTGAGCTATTCAAACTACTATGAACTAAAAGGTCTCGATGAGCAAGGTTGGCCACACTGGCAGGCTACCAAAAAATTACCTCACTTTGATTTACTAGATCAAGAGAAGCTTTTAAAAATGCACGTCTTAGAATATTTCGAGAAAGAATACGACCTTAAAATAGAATTATGAAAATTATCTCATACAACGTAAATGGCATAAGAGCGGCTGTTAAAAAAGGGTTTGTTGAATGGCTTCAAGATGAAAATCCCGATGTACTTTGTATTCAAGAGTTAAAGGCACTTCCGGAACAAGTGGATGATTTTTATTCCGACCTAGGTTATAAAATGTATTGGGAGAGTGCGGAAAAGAAAGGCTATAGCGGGGTTGCCATTTTATGTAAAGAAGAACCCAAGCATATTGAATACGGATGCGGAAACCCGTTATACGACAGTGAAGGACGCGTAATTCGTGCTGATTTTGAAGATTATTCCGTTATGAGTGTCTACATGCCGAGTGGTACAAGTGGAGACATTCGCCAAAACTTTAAATATGATTGGCTAGACTTCTTCTTTGACTATGTGGCTGAATTAAGAAAGAGCATCCCCAATTTGATCATCAGCGGAGATTACAACATTGCTCACACAAAAATTGATATCCATAACCCTATTTCCAATAAGAATTCATCTGGATTCTTGCCAGAAGAGAGAGAGTGGTTCTCTAAATTTATAGAGGCTGGTTTTATTGACACGTTTAGAGCTAAAAACGAAGAACCACACCATTATTCTTGGTGGAGCTACCGCGCTAATGCTAGAGCAAACAATAAAGGTTGGCGCATAGATTATCATATGGCAACAAGCGAATTGAAAGATAGGTTAACAAATGCCTATATCTTACCCAATGTAAAACACTCAGATCATTGCCCGATTGTAGTAGAAATAGACTAATCAACAAGTTATTCCATTGTTTATCAATTGTTTTACAATCCTTTAGATAGGAATTGCGTAATTAAGGAGAGGAATTAGAAAATGGGATCAAACGAAGCCATAAAAAAGCAGCTACAGGACTATAAAAGAAAGTTCTATAAAGACAAAGCTGTGCGTGGAGGAATCTACCTCCTTGCTATTGTCTTGGGCTCATTCCTCTTAATTAATACCATAGAGTTTTCTGGAAGACTTAATAACCTAGGAAGAGGTATTCTGCTTTATACATTCCTCATTACGTTGCTAGGCCTAGGCTATTACCTAGTCGCTCGACATTTGTTGAAAATCAAAGACCTCAACAAACATTTAAGTAACGAACAAGCAGCAATCGAAATCGGAAAGTTCTTTCCTGATATTTCTGATAAGTTACTGAATATCATTCAGTTAGAAAAATTAAACCAGCAACAGAATGAATTATTAAGTGCCAGCATTGCGCAAAAAAGTGCCGAAATCTCAAATGTGCCTTTTGCCAACGCAATTGACATAAAAGCTAACCGCAAGTTTTTAAAATACGCCTATATACCTGCGGGCATCATTTTAGTATTGCTCATATCTATCCCAAGTTTCATTACAGAAAGCTCCACTCGAATTGTTAAGTACAACGAAGACTTTATTCCTGAAGCACCTTTTCAATTCATTGTAAATGAAGAGGATCTTTCAGGTTTTACGAATGAAGAACATACGCTTAATATTAAAATAGAAGGTAACACAGTCCCTAATACTGTGAGCATTGTCCTGAACATTAGAAAAATTCAAACGACTCAATTAACTCAAGGGGAATACAGATATACTTTCAATCGCCTGGCAGACAACCAAAAATTCTATTTAGAGGCTGAAGGTTTGAGCTCGAAAGAGTATACCATCGAAACTTTAAAGCGTCCGACAATTTCTCTATTCAA
The DNA here is from genome assembly GCA_965661455.1 of Roseivirga sp. GTDB lineage: Bacteria > Bacteroidota > Bacteroidia > Cytophagales > Cyclobacteriaceae > Roseivirga. The sequence goes on along the minus strand of CBFIDV010000001.1, from coordinate 156,381 downwards.
TATTTCCATTGAAAATCCATCTTATACAGGAATAGAACCAGAACAGGTAGAAAATACAGGTAATATCACAGTGGCAGAAGGTGCCGCCATCACGTGGAATATCATGGCAGAATCTACCTCCGAAGTAGAAATTAACCTTAAGAATTCAGGGGAGAAACTAATCGGAAAGCAACAGTCTGAGTCAAACTGGGAACTTAGAACTGAAATAAAGCAAAGTGATAATTATAGTATCAATCTGTTCAATGAAAACAGCAGTAATAGGGATTCACTCATATTCAACGTAAATGTAATCGAGGATAAGTTTCCTAAAATCAATCTAGAGCAATTACAAGACACAGTACTGTTCAAAAACATAGTCCTTGCTGGAAACATTACTGACGATTATGGCTTTTCAAGTCTTCAGATAAAGTACTCTAATGATGGTGGCAGGGAATACTTAACAAGTAACATAGACATTAATAGAAACCTGGCTGATCAGAGTTATTATGAGGTTTTGGAAATAGATAACGAAGCTATTCAAGCTGGTGCCGAGATAAAGTATTATGTACAAGTAACTGATAATGATGGGTTTAACGGCCCCAAAACATCCAAAACAGGGACCTACACATTCAAGATACCTTCGCTAGAAGATCTTAAAGAAGAAATTGAAGCAAGTACCAATCAGATTAAAAGCTCCATTGACAAAACCTTAAAAGAGGGCGAAGAGCTCAATAAAAAAATAAAAGAGGCTGATGAACGTCTGAAAACAAAGAAGGAAATGGAGTGGCAAGACGAGAAATTGATGAAAGAAATTCTCGATCAGAAAGAAAAATTAGCCCAACGACTAGAAGAGCTGCAAAAAGAAAATGCCCTCAATAATGAGAAGCAGCAACAGTTCAATCCTCAGAATCAAGAAATACAACAGAAGATGCAGCAACTTCGCGAAATCATGGAAAACGTGATGGATGAAGAAACTCGAAAACTATATGAAGAGCTACAAGAGCTGTTGAATCAAGAATCTGAAATTGAGGAGTTTAGAGAAAAGATGGATGAGCTCAATAATAATAGTGAAAATTTGGAGCAAGACTTAGAAAGAACGTTAGAGCTATTCAAAACACTACAGTTCGATGCAAAACTGCAGCAAAATATCGATCAACTCGATGAAGAAATCAAAGACCAAGAGGCATTACAAGAAGAAACAGAGAATTCAGAGTCTAGCAATGAAGAATTGGCTGAAAAGCAGCAGGAAGAGATAGATGATCTCAATAAGCTTCAAGAAGAATTAGATAAACTCAATGAACTGAATCAGGATAGGAAAAACCCAGATAAGCTTCCTGAAAATACCCAAGAAGAACTTGATGAAGCGAAAGAAGATCAAGAGAAAGCAAAAGAGGAGTTAGAAAAGGAGAAAAAGTCTAACGAATCAGGGCAAGAGGAAAAATCTGAAGGCTCAGAAGAAGAGAAAGAGGAAAACAAAAACGAAGAAAAAAAAGAAGAATCAAAGTCAAATTCTAAGGCGTCCAAAGCTCAAAAACGTGCCAGCCAGAAGATGCAACAGGCTAAAGAAGGCTTGGAGAGTATGCAAGCTGGTATGGGACAAGAGCAGCAACAAGAAAATCTGGAAGACCTCATAAACTTAGTAGATAACCTCGTTTCCTTATCTTATTCTCAAGAAGACCTGATGAACGAATTCAAGGCACTTGGCAATGCTGACCCTCGGTACGTAGAACTATCGCAAAGACAAATTAAGCTTAAAGACGATTCTCAAATCATTAAAGATAGTCTTAACAGCTTGGCAGAGCGTGTATTCCAAATTTCCTCATTCATTATTAAGGAAGTGAATGAAATGGAACGACAGATGGATGGAACCATTGAGGTATTAAAAGAAAAGCGTGTAAGCGAAGCTGTTGGCAAGCAGCAATTCACAATGACCTCCATTAATAACTTAGCACTACTTTTAGACGATGTGGTTCAGCAAATGCAGAATCAAATGGCTGGAGGTGGCAGCGGTGAAAATAAAGGAAATAAAAAGAACAAACCTCAAGTAGGCGGTATAGGAGAACTTCAGAAACAACTCAGCGAACAGATCTCTGAACTCAAACAAAGTGGTAAATCTGGTCGCCAATTATCAGAAGAACTAGCGAAACTCGCATCAAAACAAGAGCAACTACGGAATACACTCGAAAACTTCGAAACTGGGCTAAATGGGCAAGAATTAGGTGAAAAGATCGATCAACTCATTCAACAAATGGAAGAAAACGAGTGGGATCTTATCAACAAGAATATCACTGAAGAAACAATAAACCGTCAACAAGACATACTTACAAGACTGCTTGATGCGGAAAATGCACTACAGCAACGAGGAGAAGACGACCAAAGAAAAGGAAATACAGCCTATAATTACGATATTACGGTACCAGAATCGATTAGCGACTATTTAAAGGCTAAAGAGAAAGAAATTGAGTTATTGAAGACCATTCCTGCAAAGCTCAACCCTTATTATAAAAGGGAAACGAATAAGTACTTTAAAAGGATTAAGCACCAAAAGTGATTAGCGCCCCTATGACGAATATCAATATTCAAATACCGTCACTAGTAGAGAACATTAGAATTGTTGAGAGTTTTGTAGACAATGCGAAGGAAAAATATTCGCTTACAGATGATGTTTATGGCAATATCATGATTGCCGTGATCGAATCTGTAAATAATGCCATAATTCATGGTAATAAAACAGATAAGACCAAGAATGTATCTTTAAGTACATCTCTTTTAGAAGAACAGATAATATTTATCATTTCTGATGAAGGAGAAGGGTTTGACCACCAAGACCTTCCAGATCCCACAGCACCTGAGAACATTGAAAAAGTAGGAGGTAGAGGTATATTCCTTATTAAACACTTAGCAGATGAGGTTCACTTTGAAAACAACGGCAGAACCTTGGAACTCACCTTCTATCTCAATTAATGCAAAGCATTAACTATTTCTTCGAAGACATTCCAGAAATCCCCAGCCTTCTAAACGAACAAGTTTCAAACTGGATAGCAGGAGTTATACAAGCTCATAATATCCAGATAGAAGAAATCAATTATATCTATTGTTCAGACAAGTACCTACTTGAAGTCAACCAACAGTATCTCAACCACGACTATTATACCGACATCATAACCTTTGACAATCGGGAACAGCTAGAAAATCCAATGGAAGCTGATATTTTCATAAGCATTGATAGAGTACGAGAAAATGCTGTCGACATGAAGTCAACATTTACAGATGAACTTCACCGGGTCATGATTCATGGAGTACTGCACTTACTCGGCCAAGAAGATAAGACAACCTCAGAAAAAGCAGAGATGAGAAAAAGAGAAGAAGCTTCTCTATCTTTGCGGAAATTTTGATGCAAGGAGGTGTTCCACGTGAAACAATCCCCTTGAGTCAAATGTAACGTTTCACGTGAAACAGTATAAAACCATGTATCCAAAATACGATATCATAGTAGTAGGTGCCGGCCATGCCGGATGTGAGGCAGCATATGCCGCAGCACAAATGGGTTCTAAAGTTCTATTGATTACAATGAACATGAACACCATTGCTCAAATGTCGTGTAACCCCGCAATGGGTGGAGTAGCCAAAGGACAGATAGTAAGAGAGATTGATGCAATGGGCGGAATGTCAGGTGTTATTTCCGATCGTTCCATGATACAATTCCGAATGCTTAATAAATCCAAAGGCCCTGCCATGTGGAGTCCAAGAACACAAAATGACAGAATGAGGTTTGCGGAAGAATGGCGATTGGCACTTGAAGGAAATCACAATGTCGACTTTTGGCAAGACATGGTGGTATCAGTTAGGACTAGTGGAACTCGCATCACCGGAGTAAAAACGGGCATGGGTATAGAATTCGATGCAGATGCGGTAGTCCTTACATCAGGCACATTCCTGAATGGCCTCATCCATATCGGCACAAAACAGTTTGGAGGTGGCAGAACTGGTGAGCGAGCATCTACAGGTATTACGGAACAACTCATTGAATTAGGGTTTGAAGCAGGCCGTATGAAAACAGGAACTCCCCCAAGAGTAGATGGCCGTTCTCTAGATTACAGTAAAATGGAGGAACAGAAAGGTGATGATATACCAGAGAAGTTCTCCTTTAGACAAGGAACTAGCACATTGTCAGAACAGCGTAGCTGCCACATTACCTACACTAATCCTAAGGTCCATGAAACCTTAGAAAAGGGATTCGATCAATCGCCCATGTTCAATGGAAGAATCCAAGGTCTTGGACCACGTTATTGTCCTTCAATCGAAGACAAGATCAACCGATTTGCTGAGAGAGAAAGACATCAAATCTTCGTAGAACCTGAAGGATGGAATACGGTAGAGATATATGTAAACGGCTTCTCTACTTCGTTACCCGAAGACATACAGTACGAAGCAATGAAACTTATACCTGGATTTGAACAGGCGAAAATGTTCAGACCTGGTTACGCTATTGAATACGACTACTTTCCACCAACACAGCTTAACCATACGCTCGAAACAAAACTGATAGATGGATTATACTTTGCTGGCCAAATCAACGGAACAACAGGATATGAAGAGGCTGCTTGCCAAGGATTAATGGCAGGTATAAATGCGCATCGTAAAATACACGAACAGGATGAATTGATCCTTAGTAGATCCGAAGCCTACATAGGTGTACTTATTGATGATCTTATTAATAAGGGGACAGATGAGCCTTATCGCATGTTCACCTCCAGAGCGGAACATCGTATCCTTCTCAGACAAGACAATGCCGACCAAAGGTTAACACCCCTTGGACATAGCATCGGTCTTGCTTCCGATGAGCAGCTAGAAAAACTCAATCAAAAGAAAGGTGATCTCTCACGATTGCTCAATGATCTAACTCAGAAGAAAATAGATCCAAAACCAGCGAACATTGCGCTGGACAAGTTGAACTCTGCACCGATCCAACATAGAACTACATTAAATAAACTGGTCAAGAGACCCCACATTGGGATTAATGATTTAAGAATTATCAATGAAGAGATCAATGAGTATCTCAATGCTTATGAATTGAAAGTGATTGAAGCGGCTGATATACAAATCAAGTACGAGGACTACATTGACAAAGAGCATCAGTTAGCATCTAAAATGAAGGATCTTGAGAACCTTAAATTCCACCAAGATTTCAACTTTAGTGAAATCACAGCGCTTTCATCTGAAGCCAAAGAAAAACTAAGCTCGATCAAACCAAAAACGATTGGTCAAGCATCAAGAATTAGTGGGGTTTCACCAGCTGATATTTCCATTCTTATGGTTTATATGGGTAGGTAATGCAAGAGAGAAAAATATGTCCAATTTGCGATAACGAGGTGCTTGAGAAACAGCTCTCAACAACGGATTACTTTGGGACTCAAGAGTCATTCGACCTTGTTGCTTGTAATCAGTGCCAAACACTCTACACAACTCTTTATCCAGACCTTCAAGAATCCATAAAATACTATAAATCAGATAGTTATGTGTCACACGGAGACAAAAAGGGGTTTTTATTCGATAATATTTATGCTACAGCCAAATGGCTCAATATTCACAACAAATACAAACTCCTATTTAAACATATTCGCTCCAAATCTCATCTAGATATTGGCTGCGGAACGGGTGACTTCTTAGTTTATCTCAAAGGCCATGGTATAAAAACATCGGGAGTAGAAATAGACGATAGTGCCCGAGCCATTAGCAAAGCAAAGGAACTTAAGGTTTATTCGGAATTACCTGAGATGAATGAAGACAAATTTGATTCCATATCCATGGTACATGTCTTGGAACATATACACGATCTAAAAGAGTATATGCGATTCATTAAAGAACACTTAAATAAAAAGGGAATTCTCTTTCTAGCCCTGCCTAACCACCAGAGTGCAGACGCTGAATACTATAAAGAGTACTGGGCAGGATATGATGTACCAAGACACCTTCATCATTTCTCACCTAAAAGCATCTCAGCCATAGCTCAGCAATTTGGTCTGAAACTTGTAGCAACGTATCCCATGAAATTTGACAGTTACTATGCATCACTACTCAGTCATAAATACAAGACTGGTTCCACAAATTATTTCAAGGCATTTATACAAGGATATAAGTCTAATATGAAAGCTAGAAAAAGCGGTAACTTCAGCAGCCTGATATATATTCTTCAAAAATGAAGCGATTCACCTTACTCATTCTACTCATTATCATAGTTAACTCTTGTGCAAGAGTATCTAGCCCTATGGGAGGTCCTGAAGATGAAACTGCACCAATACTATTAGAATCCATTCCAGATAATCAACAAACAAACTATACTGGTAATACAGTAACATTAATCTTCGATGAGTGGATCAAGACTACGAACATAGAAAGTGATTTGATCATTACTCCCAAAATTGAAACGGGATTCAAGACAAGAATTAAAAAGCAACAACTTCAGTTAACATTCAACGAACCTTTCCGCGAGAATACTACCTACACACTCAGCTTTGCCAGCACAATAACAGACATTACAAATGATAATCCCATTGTTGGTCTGACCTTGAGCTTTGCCACAGGAGCTGTACTTGACTCCCTTGAAATCAGTGGGAATGTGACAAATCTATACGAACAAGAGCCGGCCGAGAAATTTCTGGTTTCACTATATACCGAAAATGATAGTCTTAACATTTTAGATGGGGCAGCCGCCTACTATACCAAAACAGACACCCTCGGTAAATATAAGTTCCAAAACCTTCCTCAAGGAGAGTACCGCATCTATGCGGTGAATGACAAGAACAACAATTCTAAAGCTGATACAGAAGAGGAGCGTTTCGGCTTCTATCCAGATACACTTACACTATCTGAATCTAGAGCGGGAATTGATTTCACAGTTCAAAACTTAAATGTTGATGTGCCCAGGGTCACTAGTGCAAGACCCTTCGCGCACTATTACGACATAGAAGTTAATAAGCCGATAACCTCTTTCGACATCGTAGAAAACAACAGCGCTAATAAGAGTTATATAAATATTGGAGAGAATAAATTTAGGTTTTTCAACGAGTCCCAAACCTTCAATGATACCACACAAATGATCATCAATCTGGTAGACTCTGCAGGCTACGAGCTAAGAGATACAGTTAACTACTACTTCATAGAGTCCAAACTAGAGAAGGAGGAATTCAAAGTAACCATTGAACCTACCAATGGCCTACTTAAACCCGTTGATAGTGTAGTGTTTGAATTCACTAAACCCGTTGATCGTATAAATCTTGACAGTATCTATATTGAATTAGATACGCTTCAAACACAGACCATCACATCCGAAGAGTTAATCTGGAATGATAAGAGAAATCGTCTTGTCTATAAGACTGACAACAAGTCTCTCTATGCAGAAGGTCGAAAGGGTGTCATGCTCCGCATTCAGCCATCAGCATTCATTAGTATTGAACAAGATACCTTAGAAGATCAACCCAAATATCTAGCGCCTCTTCAAGAAACTGAAATCGCATCTATAGAAGGAGAAGTCTTTACAGATAACGAAACAATCATTGTTCAACTTTTGAATAGCAGAACCAGAAATATTATTGCGACTACAACAAATAAAAAGTACAGGTTTAATTACCTCGGTCCTGGCCAATATTATGTCAGAGTCATTGAAGACTTGAATGGAAATGGAAGATGGGATATAGGAAATATTCTAACTGGAGAAACACCGGAACCAGCCCACTATTATTACGACAACTTCTACAAAACGAGACTCATTGAATTGAGAAAAAGGTGGGAGCAAGTTGACATTAACATCTCATTTTAAGTGTTGATTACTCGTGTGTAAAGTCCTCACTTATACACATCATTCACATTTATTACATTTATTGGGTATCACTGCGGAACAAAGTCATATTTATTCACCAACATAGTAGAAGTAATTAACAGTGGAGAAGTGTAGTCAAAGTTATTCACTCAAAAGCCAAGTTATCTACATCCACATTATAGGTAACTCAAAATGAATAAGATAGCTTTTAAATAAATGTGGAAACAGTGTTAGAGAAAAGACGTTAGCATAGTGTTCTCGTGGATTAAATAGTTACCCACATATCCACGTTGCTAATAAAGACTATATATTTTTATTAAATAAAATATATTCTAATAGTAAGATGTTAAAAGTGTTGATAAGCCGATTTACCCTTCTTCTAATTTTCTTATTTCTCTTCATGGGCTTATCTCATGCTCAAAATGTTGACCCGGTCTTAATCGCTCAACAATATGTAAATCAAGGTGAGACTGAAAAAGCGAAAGATGAATATGTAAAGCTGGCGAAGAACAGAATGTATATACCACGTATCCATGATACGTACTTCAAATTGTTAATCACCACTAAGGATTTTAAAACTGCCGAGAAGTACATGAAAAATGTACTGAAGGATTATTCAACCAATGCAACCTATGTGGTTGATCAGGCAGTGCTTTATCGCTCTATGAATGATCAAGAGCGAATGCAAGAATATTTGGCACAACTCATTGATGAAGCAACCACCAAAGCGGCAAATGAAAGTAACGTGAATCAGGTACGGTACTTAGCATCTGTCTTATTCAATAAAAGTTTTAGTAATGAGGCATTAGCAACTTACAATCTTGCAAGAGAGAAGATTGGGAGGTCAGACATGTTCGCGCTGGATTTAGCGAATATTTATCGCGTTATGAATGAGAAGCAGCAAATGATTCAAGAATATCTGTGCTTCTCCAAGGGTCAGCCAAGAAATTTAGCATACGTAAAGAATTCTCTTCAGCGGTATCTAACAGAACCCGCTGAATTAGATACGCTTGAAATGTCCCTTTATCAATTTATTCAGGAAGAGGCAGGTAATCCAATATTTAATGAGCTTTTGGTTTGGACCCATCTGCAACAGAAAAATTTTCCGGCTGCCTTACGGCAGGCCCGCGCACTTGATAGACGTTTAGCCAATAATGGAGACAACATTTTGCAAGTGGGAATGGTGTCTTATAACAACAAGAATTACAAGACCGCTGAAAAAGCTTTCGGTTACATACTGAATGATTTTGAAGAAAGCCCCGGCAAACGAACAGCTGAAAAGTATGGACTACTTGCTGAAGAAGAAGTGATAAAATCTACGTTTCCAATTGACACTGCAGCCGTGATTGGGCTCATTTATAAATATCGGGTTTACATGGAGAACTCAAGGGATGTTTACAGTGTGGCTGAAGCGAAAAGGAGGGTAGCATTGTTGCAAGCTTTTCAATTGAATCAAATTCCAGAATCAATTCTTACTCTTACAGAGATGTTAAAACAACCTTTAGGTGATCATCCGGTGGTGGCTGAAGGTAAAATGGATCTGGCTGATATTTATTTACTCGATCAGCAACCATGGGAATCCATCTTGCTGTATGGACAGGTAGAGCGAATGTTTAAAGATCAGCCTCTAGGATATCGTGCAAAATTAAAAGCAGCAAAACTGTCCTATTTCAAAGGAGAATTCGAGTTAGCAACAGGGAATCTAGATATTTTGAAATTGGCAACATCACGCGAAATTGCCAATGACGCCCTAGACCTGAGCATTCTCATTAAAAATAATACCGTCTTTGACAGTACCGATGTGGTAATGCAAGATTATGCTGCTGTGGAATTGATGTTATTTCAGAATCAAGTCGATTCAGCCTTAGTTGCGATGGATAATATGCTGGAAGCCTATGGATCTCATAGCATAGAAGATGAGCTGCTTTATCTGAAAGCAACTACTCTAAGAACCTTAGGCAGATTCGATGAAGCCCTTAAGGTATTGGAAGTTATTAATACCGCCCATTACTTTGAGATTTTAGGAGATGATGCCAAGTTTTTAACAGGTGTAATTCTGGAAGAAGACTTAAAAGATTCACAAAAAGCCATGAGTACCTATGAAGACTTGCTCGTGAAATTCCCAGGTAGCATCTTTGTCTCCGAGGCCCGCAGCAGATTCAGAGAACTGAGGGGCGATTTCAACAACTAATGGCAAAAAGTTTCAATAACCTTCGTGTAGGAAAAAAATTCAGGCTCATCAACTTTGGTGAGTCTTTTGATTTTGAAATCCTTGAAATCATGGGAGATGGTGACTGCCAGCTCAAAGATGTATATACCTTAGAAACATACACCCTCTACGGCCTCATTGCCTTCGGTAAAGGAGAAGACTTCGATGTCTCCGAACTGTAAGCCCCCTTTTATTATCTGAATATTAAATATACTCGGCATGCCTAATAAATCATAAAAATAGTATGCATGCATAACAAATTATTTTTACATTCGTATTCCTTAGAGAGAATATGAAGAGAGAAGAAACCGTAGATCACCATATAAAAACTTGCTGGCACGCGATTGACAGAATGTACAATCATGAGGCAGCAAAGCACAATAGTACTACGGCTCAAGCATTCGTGGTTTTAAACATAGACCCGGTTAACGGAACACCTGCAACCAAAATTGCTCCTCTAATGGGGCTTGAGCCTAGAAGCCTTACAAGAATGTTAAAGTCCATGGAAGAAATGGGTGCCATCTATAAAGAGAAAGATCCTAATGATGGTAGATCGGTAAGAATTTTTCTCACAGACCTAGGGAAAGAAAAAAGAAGGATATCAAGAGAAACGGTCATCACTTTTAATGATGCCATTAAGCAAACGATTGCGCTTGAGGACTTGGAAGTCTTCTTTCGTGTAGCAACAAAAATTAATCAGTTAATAGATTCTAAATCAATATTCTAAACACATGTCTCGAAGCATAAAAAAAGTAGCGGTTTTAGGTTCTGGCGTAATGGGTTCCAGAATAGCCTGCCATTTCGCAAATATTGGTGTGGAGGTATTACTCTTAGACATTGTTCCAAGAGATTTATCCGATGAGGAAAAGCAGAAACCTGCCATGCGTAATAAGCTGGTGAACGATGCACTGCAATTCGCCCTTAAATCGAAGCCATCTCCAATTTACGACAAGTCATTTGCCAGCCTGGTTTCCACAGGAAATTTTGAAGACGATATGTCTAAGATTTCTGAAATGGACTGGATCATTGAGGTGGTTGTCGAAAGACTGGATATTAAGAAGATCGTGTTCGATCAAGTTGAAAAGTATAGAAAACCTGGAACACTCATTACTTCTAACACTTCTGGTATTCCAATGCACATGATGTGCGAAGAAAGAAGCGAAGATTTCAAGAAGCATTTCTGCGGAACACACTTCTTCAATCCTCCAAGGTATTTGAGATTACTCGAAATTATACCAGGTCCAGAAACCGATCCTGAGATCATAGATTTCTTAATGCATTATGGGGATGTTTTCCTCGGTAAAGAATCTGTGCTTTGTAAGGACACTCCAGCTTTCATTGCGAACAGAATTGGTATTTATGCTATCATGTCCGCCATGCACACCATTCAAGATATGGGCTTGACGGTTGGTGAGGTAGATCGAATGACTGGGCCATTAATTGGTCGTGCTAAGTCGGCAACTTTCAGAACCATGGATGTGGTTGGTTTGGATACTACGGTAAATGTGGCCAACAATCTTTATGCAGGTTTGCCGAATGACGAGTCGAAAGAAGCATTTGTACTTCCTGATATTGTAAAGAAAGTTCATGAGAATGGCTGGTTCGGAGACAAGTCTGGTCAAGGTTATTTCAAAAAGACCAAAGACGAGAATGGTAAGAAGACGATACTAGAATTAGATTTAAACACCTTCGAATATGGACCTAGAAGTAGGGCTAATTTTAAAGCATTAGAAGCGGTTAAAGATGTTGAAGATCTAAAGTCACGAATTAAGACCTTAGTCAATTTTGATGATAAGGCCGGAGAATTCTACCGAAGAACTTTTTTCGATACCTTCAAATACGTCACCTTCAGAATACCAGAAATCTCGGATGAGCTTTACAGAATAGATCAGGCCGTATGTGCAGGCTTTGCTTGGCAAATGGGACCATTCGACACTTGGGATTTATTAGGCGTTAAAAAAGTGGTAGACCAAATGGAGGCCATGGACATGAAACCCGCAAGTTGGGTTTATGAAATGCTAGAAGCTGGTCATGAGTCCTTCTACAAAATTGAAGCAGGAATCAAGAAGTACTATGACATTCCTTCCAAGTCTTACAAGACTATTCCTGGAACTGAAGGTCTAGTCATTCTAGAAAATATTAGAGAAACGAATAAGGTTTGGGGTAATGCAGGTGCGTCCCTCTTCGATATTGGAGATGGAGTGCTTTGTTTAGAATTCCACACCAAAATGAACGCAATTGGCCAAGAGGTAATTGAGGGTATAGAAACCGCAATCTCCATGGCTGAGAAAGATTACAAGGGTCTGGTCATTGGTAATGAAGGGGAAAACTTCTCTGCGGGTGCCAACCTAGCTATGCTCTTTATGTTTGCTGGCGATCAAGAGTTCGATGAGATCAACTTGATGGTGGCACAATTCCAGAACACCATGAAGAGAGCGAAATTCTCTTCCATTCCAGTTGTCTCTGCCCCAGCAGGTTTAACCCTAGGTGGCGGTTGTGAATTGTCATTGCATTGCGATGCTATTCAGGCACATGCCGAAACCTACATTGGTTTGGTAGAAGTGGGGGTTGGTCTGATACCAGGTGGTGGCGGAACCAAGGAGCTTACCATGAGAGTGGCAGATTCACTAGCTGGAGGCGATGCTGAATTGAACAGATTACAAGAGGCTTTCATGAATATCGCTACGGCTAAGGTGGCAACTTCTGCCGAGGAGGCTCGTGGCATGAGTATCCTTCGCCCTCAGGACGGCATTACGATGAATCGTAAGAGACTTTTAACGGATGCGAAGGACAAAGTACTCGAACTACATAACGCGGGTTACACAGAGCCTGTAGAGAGAAAAGACATTAAGGTTCAAGGTCGAGTAGGCTTAGCACTCTTTGAAGCAGGTGTAAATGGTATGTTACTCGGTAACTATATCTCCGAACACGATGCCAAAATTGCTAAGAAATTGGGTTGGATCATGTGCGGGGGAGACCTCACATATCCGCAATACGTATCGGAACAGTATTTACTGGATTTAGAAAGACAAATGTTTGTGGAGCTAACTGCCGAGCCTAAGACCCTAGAACGTATTCACTCAATTCTTTTCAAAGGAAAGCCTTTGCGCAATTAATCATTCAACATTAAAAATTAGACATTAGAAAAGATGGACGCATATATAGTTGCAGGATATAGAACAGCAGTCGGAAGAGGAAAAAGATCCGTATTAAAAACGGTTCGTCCTGATGATATGGCTGCAGATGTGATCAAGCACTTGGTTAGCCAAGTTCCCGAATTCGATGCCAAAAGGGTTGATGATTTAATCGTTGGAAACGCGGTACCGGAAGCAGAACAAGGTATGCAGATGGCGAGAATGATTTCTCTGTTATCGCTACCGATTGAAGTACCCGGTGTAACCGTAAACAGATATTGCGGGTCAGGACTTGAAGCCATCGCTTTAGCATCAGCAAGGGTTCATGCAGGAACAGCAGATTGTATCATTGCTGGAGGAACTGAGTCAATGAGCATGGTTCCGGTAATGGGCTACAAAACGGCTTTGAATTACAAACTCGCGACAGAGTATAGTGATTACTACTTGAGCATGGGCTTAACTGCTGAGCAAGTAGCTAATGAGTATAACATCAACCGAGATGAGGCCGATCAATTTGCATTGGATTCTCATTTGAAAGCAGTAAAAGCACAAGAAGCTGGTTTGTTCAAAGATGAGATTGTTCCAATTCATGTAAAGGACAAAGTAGTAGGGCCTGATGGCAAGATTCACGAAAAGTCATTTACAGTAGATCAAGACGAAGGACCAAGGGGCGATACTTCTTTAGAGGTTTTAGGGAAGCTAAGACCAGTATTCGCTCAAGGCGGACAAGTAACGGCTGGTAATTCTTCACCTGTTTCTGATGGTGCATCATTCGTAATGGTGATGTCGGAAAAAATGGTGAAAGAATTAAACCTCGAACCTATTGCGAGAATGGTGACTTACGCTGCCGTAGGTGTGCACCCGAGAATTATGGGAATAGGCCCAGTAGATGCGGTGCCGAAGGCATTGAAACAAGCAGGACTTCAGCAAAGTGATATCGACTTAATAGAATTGAATGAAGCCTTTTCTGCACAGTCGTTGGCAGTAATTAAGACTTTGGATTTAGATAGAAGTATTTTGAATGTAAATGGTGGCGCCATAGCACTAGGTCATCCATTAGGTTGCTCAGGAGCTAAACTCTCAGTTCAGTTATTTAATGAAATGAGAAGAAGAAATTCCAAATACGGAATGGTAACCGCCTGTGTAGGTGGAGGTCAAGGCGTAGCAGGGATTTACGAGTTTTTGAATTAGGAACCCTCCGCTCTTCGAGCACCTCCCTTAAAAAGGGAGGATGGGTTAGTGCCAGTAGATTCAGTATTGTAGTCCAGCTGGCTTATACTTTTTCACCCTTGATGAAGGGGGTTAGGGGGATTGAAAAGAAATATAATAAGACTAAATACTACAAGACATGAGTGTTTTGACCGAAGAAAAAAAATCAATTAAGGGCGGTGAATTCATCGTTAGAGAAACAGAAGCACACGAAGTTTTCATTCCGGAAGAATTCTCTGAGGAACAGAAAATGATGGCACAAGCTTGCCAGGATTTCATTGATATGGAGATTACTCCAAATGTCGAGCGTATTGATGGAATGAAAGAACCAGATTTGGTTCCGAATATCTTCAAAAAGGCCGGTGAACTTGGTCTCTTGGGAATCTCAGTTCCCGAGCAATACGGTGGTATGGGCATGAGTTTCAACTCTGGAATGTTGATTGCCGATATTATTGGTGCAGCAGGTTCTTTCTCTACTACCTACGGTGCACATACAGGTATTGGCACTTTGCCAATTCTCTATTATGGTACCGAAGAGCAGAAACAAAAGTATTTACCAAAACTGGCAACGGGAGAGTGGGCAGCATGCTACTGCTTAACCGAACCAGATGCTGGTTCTGATGCGAATTCAGGAAAGACGAAAGCTGTACTTTCAGATGATGGTTCGCACTATAAAATCACGGGTCAGAAAATGTGGATCTCTAATGCAGGATTTGCTGACCTTTTCATCGTGTTCGCTAAGATTGAAGACGATAAAAACCTAACGGCATTTATTGTAGAGAAATCTTTCAGTGGCATCAGCTTAGGGGAAGAAGAGAAGAAGCTTGGGATCAAAGGATCTTCAACACGTCAGGTATTCTTTAACGAATGTGAAGTACCTGCCGAGAATATGCTTTCTGATAGACAAAATGGATTTAAGATTGCTGTTAACATTCTGAATATTGGCCGAATTAAATTGGGTGCCGGAGTTTTGGGAGGTTGTAGAACGGTTACGTCTCAGGCTATTCAATATGCTAATGAGAGAAAGCAGTTCAATACGCCAATTTCTAGCTTTGGCGCTATCAAAGGAAAGCTTGCAGAAATGGCTTCCCGTATTTACGTAACGGAATCTTTAGACTATAGAGCGGGTCAGAATATTGAAGACAAGATTAATGATTTGGTAGCAACCGGAATGGATGATGCACAAGCCAAGCTAAAAGGTGTTGAGCAATTCGCCATTGAATGTGCTATTGGAAAAATTCACAGTTCTGAGGTTTTAGATTATGTGGTTGATGAAGGCGTTCAGATCTATGGAGGTATGGGCTTTTCTGCAGATGCACCAATGGAGCGTGCCTATAGAGATTCTAGAATTGCTAGAATTTATGAAGGGACAAACGAGATTAATCGCATGCTAATGGTGGGCATGATTTTGAAACGCGCAATGAAAGGCGAACTGAATATGTTCGAACCGGCAATGGCTGTTTCTAAAGAATTAACGGCAGTACCAACGTTCTCAACAATTGATAAGTCAGTGCTTTTTGCTTCTGAAAAAGAAGTATTGAAAAACTTGAAGAAGGTATTTTTGATGGTTGGCGCTAAAGCTGCCATGGCGCTTCAAGATAAGATTGAGGAAGAGCAGGAAGTGATGATGAATATGGCGGATATCTTAATCGAGATTTATGCTGTTGAGTCTTCAATGCTAAGAACTGAAAAACTGGTTAGTCAAAGAGGTGAGGAGGCATGCGCTGACTACATCGCCATGACGCAAGTCTATATGAGCCAAGCGGTTGATAAAATCAATTCAGCAGCGAAAGAAGCCATTGCTTCCTTCACGAAAGGCGATGAGCAAAAAGTGATGCTCATGGGTCTCAAGCGTTGGACGAAGATGGGCTTGGTAAATACCAAAGAACTCAGAAGACAAGTAGCAGATACTATGATCAAAGAAGGTAAGTTCCCTTATTTCTTTGCTTAAGAAAAACCCCTCCGTTCTTCGACCACCTCCCCTAGATAGGGGAGATGTCTGAAAGACAGAGGGGTCTATAACTCAAAGCCAGCTCTTAATAAAGGCTGGCTTTTTTATACACTCCTCCCAAACGGAGCAAAAGCTAAGCTCATTAGTTTGAAGTGTTGGATACCGAAAGGGATACCAATAATGGTGATGCAGAAAAAGAGACCGCAGATAAAATGGGTAAGTGCCACCCAGATGCCTCCGAATACTAGCCAAACAATATTCAAGGGTAAAGCCAAACAACCAGAAAGAGAGTTGCCAGCAGGCACCTGACCAAATGGGGCAAAGCCTAATATGGCGAGCTTAAAACACTGGATTCCGAATGGGATACCCACAATGGTCATGCAAAGTGCAATGCCACCAATGATGTATTCTAGGGCAATGGCCCAGCCACCAAAAATAATCCAGATGATGTTTCCTAATAGTCGCATAATGCTTGAGTTATCAGTTAATCAGAAACTACAAATCAGGACTTTCTAATTACTGTTTTCTATTTAACTGATTTCTTTATAGGAGAGAATAGCTTCTGTTTTATGGTCTAATTCAAAAATAGCTTCTCTCATTTCTCCAGCCAATTTGAATTTGTGGTAATAGTAAGACTTGTGCTCACCGCTTAGATCTAGGGATAATACAGACAAATTGTAAAGGCTTAAAAAGTCATTCAGCTGTCTAAGTGCTTCAGTCTCTTGATTCAAACAATCTGGAGTTAATGCTACTTGATTTTCATAAAGCAACCGGTCGAGTCCCGCATTGAAAACGAGGAGCTCATCAACTTCATCTATCTTGTAATCAGTTTTTCTGAATTCTACCAATTCTTGACTGAGGTTCAGATTCAATTGATCTATGATTTGCAGTCTTCTTTGTGTGGTGTCTTGCACTATGGCAAACCGCTCATAGATGGGCATTTGACTCTCTAAGAATTCCACATCTATTTTTTGAAATCTATGAGATAAGTAGCTGTTATAATCTTCAGCCATTTCCATAATGAAAAAGCTAATGGCTTTTTCTCGTTGCATCTCTTTGCTTTCAAAATCGTAGGCAGTTGCCCCAAGAATGGAGAGAAAGCTAAGTACCAGAATATTGTGTTTGAGTTTCATGACATCATAAAAATACGATAACTAAAGAAAGAAGTTATTCGCCAGAACTAGATCATTGAAAACGGCATGAGCTTTAGCTCTAGCAATTGGCCACCTCTCTTTACCTCAAGGGTTACCTCTTTCTTGCTATTCACATAGCTTTCAAAGTCATCATGGCTGAGGTTCTTTTTTCCATCTACGGATATTATTTGGTCTCCTTGTTTGAACTTTGCTACTTCTCCCGCTGATTTAGGGATTACTTGATTCACCAAGAAATACCCTTTCCTTTTTATAATATTAAGACCGTGTTTGTTCTCGTAGAAGGGCTCTGAAAATCCGTCATTCTTTTTTGCGTACATGACGCTACCCCTATAATTAAATACTAACTGAAAACGCTTTAAGACTTCAAGTCCTATGAGCCCATGAATTTGGCCGTAGCCACTTACGCCCTCTATGGTTGTAGACATTCTAGTAGGTATGTCATTCAAGGTTTCATCTAAAAAAGACAGTTCATTCATGCTGCCAACATACTCCATACTTTCATTGCCCAAGGCTTTACCCGGGTATTCATAGTTTGGGCTAATTTTTTCTAGAAGCGAGGCCTCTTTAACAAAGGGGGTATTCAAGCTAACGGCTAAGCCAGCACCAGAATCAAGTAAAAATCTCCCAGAATAGGATTCTTGTTCGCCAACGGTTGTAATCACTTCAATCATAGGAATATTAAATTCTTGAAGGTCTATTGGATATACTTTATAACCTGTAGGTTTAGTGTATTTATTGAATGGGTACAGATTGATTATACTTTTTTCAAAGTCGATTTCTACAACGAATTCATTCAGCAAAGTTCCTCCAACAATAGCATCAACAGGCAGGTCATAATCTTGTAAATGGCTAATATCAGCTAGGTAGAAGTCTTGTCTTTTCATTAAGATATCCTCACCCAACCTAAGTTCATTTCCTTTGGAAAACTCCATTTCTACTACGCCATTGGCACGATTAGCCAAAGTGTTAAATTTCGATTTAAATTCAATTTCTTCCGAGAGACTAGAGTTTGCCACATTAACTGCAGCACCCGTATCGAACACAATGTTAACCGTGCGGCCACCATTAATTGTACTTTGGATATACATGTGCCCTCGGTGAATTTTGAACGGCAGTGTGGCTACAGGTTCGTTCGCTGTGAGACCAACACCCAGGACCAGCAGAAAACAGAATATGAAAATTCTCATGCTTTTATCAACTCAATATGATCTTGTTGGTTTCTTGAAATTAGTTCCAAAGTAAATTAGAAGGCACTTCTTGTTTTTTCATGTCCGGACCTGCTATTTCCACTTTTAGCCCTTCACCACCACCACCTTCAAAATACTTTACTTCAAA
This sequence comes from Roseivirga sp., assembly GCA_965661455.1. GTDB lineage: Bacteria > Bacteroidota > Bacteroidia > Cytophagales > Cyclobacteriaceae > Roseivirga. Next base: position 137,591 of record CBFIDV010000001.1, on the reverse strand, counting down.
GGTGTGGTAACCAGCTGCCAATGCAATTTGCCCTTGCTCTTCCAGTGGACCGTGTAGTCCATCATTATTAACGACTAGTTGATTAGCAATTGACAGAGTACTACCATCATCGGATGTAGTGTAGAAAGTATAAACACCATCAGTGGGTATGTTAATCATTCCCCTGAACACCATAGCAAACTGGGCAGGTTGTGCTTCCGGAAGTTTAATGCTATTCACAATCTTAGCATCACCGCTTGCTTTAAATTCTGAAACGCTGCTAAAACCTCCTGAAATGAGAAATGATTCTATGCCAGGGTCAGCTTTCAAAGGCTGAATCGCGTTAATGAGTTGAGTTTGTTGAAAGACAGCCGAAGCCACCGGGCTACTGCCACCAGAAGCTAGAACAGTAATAGCCTTCACTTCAACGGGCTCAGTAATGTTAAGGGCCAACGGATTTGTGTATAAAGTAGAAGTGGTTTTTGGTTCTGATCCATCAATGGTATAATAGATATTGCTGTTCTCATATGGGCTTGAAAGGGTAATCGTCATGTTCTCTTCAAGCGTTAATCCGTTAATTAAACCTTCTGGTTTGTTGATGTGGTAATTCACACCTTTCTCATCTAGTAATTGATACTGATGAGGAAGCTTTTGTTGAAAACGCTCCCAATCTCTATTTTCTTTCGAAGACCAAACTGATTCGGCCAGAGCTACTGCCCTTGGGTATGCCATGTACTCAACTTGTTCGGAGGTTTTTATGTATTCTGTCCAAACATTGGCCTGAGCTCCCATCACATATTTGTGAAATGCTTCGTCTAGGTTTTCAGGAATAGGTTCGTATTCATAGACATCTTTTAATGTAGTTAAACCTCCTATGGCCAAAGGTTCAGTTTTCGGGTCTGCTTGATAATGGTCGAAATACATGGCGCTATTGGGGGTCATCACTACTTTGTGTTTGGCTTCTGCTGCTTCAATGCCACCGGCCTCTCCTCGCCAAGACATTACCGCAGCTCCTGGGGCCAACCCTCCTTCCAGAATTTCATCCCAACCAATGAGCTGTCTACCATTAGCATTCAAGAACTTCTCCATGCGCTTAATGAAATAACTCTGCAATTCGAACTCATTTTTTAGGCCTTCTCTTTTGATCACTTGCTGGGCAATAGAACTATTCTTCCATGCAGTTTTAGGGGCTTCGTCTCCTCCAATGTGTATGTATTCACTAGGGAATAAGTCCATTACTTCGGTTAGTACATTCTCTAAGAATTCAAATGTCTCTTCTTTGGGGCAATAAATGTCATCATAAACACCCCACCTGGTTCCAACTTCATATGGACCTGGGCCACAACCTAATTCAGGGTAGGCAGTTAGAGCTGCTAATGAGTGACCAGGCATCTCAATTTCAGGCACTATCGTTACTTGTCTATCCGCTGCATAGGCTACAATTTCTTCCACCTCTTCTTGAGTGTAGAATCCACCATAGGGCTGACCATCACCTATATATGGGTTTAGGTTCTTTTCAAGAACTGTCTCTTTTCTGTGGCTACCAATCTCTGTAAGTTTTGGGTATTGCTTAATCTCAATGCGCCAACCTTGATCTTCAGTAAGGTGCCAATGGAAAGTGTTGAATTTGTATAGAGCCATGAGGTCGATATACTTTTTAATAAACTCAACAGGGTAAAAGTGTCTTCCAACATCCAGGTGCATACCGCGCCATTCAAACCTTGGGCTATCTTCAATTTCCAAATAAGGGAGTACGGCTATTTTCTTATTTGCAGGCAACAGCTGAATTAATGACTGAACACCATAGAAGAATCCTTTTTCAGTGGAGGCCGTGATATGAACACCCCTATGATCCACCTTCAATCCGTAGCCCTCTTCTGCATGCTCATCATTTTCTTCAAAATGAATCTCAGCACTTCCACTTTCGTGATCTTCGTTGGACCACCCTCTATTATTAAGATAAGCGATGAGAAATTCTTCAGAGGTTTTGGCTAAGGAAGATTCGACCTGAATTACGGGCTTACTACTTAAGGTAAAATGCCCTTTGTAGTTAACATTCATACTTAGCGGCTCAGGAACAATTTGGGGAACAATGAGATTGGGAGTCTTCCTGCTACAGCCTGAAAAAATCATAACGGAGGCTAGTAGGCACAATAAGAAATGCTTCATTTGGAAATTTATTCACTTTGAGTGTAAAAAGAAATTAATGAACGGTAAGGATCAAGGCGAGTCTTTTTTCTATTTTCATTAAAATTCTATCCCATGAGTAATCGCAGAAAATTTTTAAAGTCAACCGTATTTAGTGGCTTGGCTATGTCAACAGCTTCTTTTTCAACTATGGCTTGTGCCACAGAGAAACCCGTGAAAAAGCCAATTGTGGTTTCTACTTGGAATCACGGGATGGAAGCCAATGCCGAAGCTTGGAAGGTTTTGGAAAAAGGTGGCCGGGCAGTAGACGCTGTTGAGCAGGGAGTACGCGTTACTGAAGCGGATGAAAATAATGCTACAGTAGGTATTGGCGGTTTTCCTGATAGAGATGGAAAGGTTACGTTAGATGCATGTATCATGGATGAAAATGAGAACTGTGGTTCCGTGGCTTTCCTCCAGGATTTTAAGCATCCCATCTCTGTTGCAAGAAAAGTAATGGATGATACCCCTCATGTAATGTTGGTAGGAGAGGGTGCCAAAAAGTTTGCACTCGATAGTGGATTCAAAGAAGAGAATCTGTTAACCGAGAAGTCGGAAAAGGCTTGGAAGAATTGGTTAGCCAATCAAGATTATAAACCGAAGATCAATGTCGAAAATCATGACACCATTGGTATGGTGGCTTTAGATGAAAATGGAAATTTATCTGGTGCTTGTACTACTAGTGGTGCTGCTTGGAAGATGCATGGTAGAGTAGGAGATTCTCCCATAATTGGAGCGGGTCTTTATGTTGACAATGAAATTGGTGCAGCAACAGCTACAGGTTTAGGAGAGTTTGTCATTAAGATTTGCGGCTCTCACATGATTGTGGAGTTAATGCGCCAAGGCCTTTCTCCAATGGATGCCTGCAAAGCCGCAGTAGATCGTATTGTGAAAAAGTATCCTAAGAATTACAAAGACCTTCAAGTCGGTTTTTTGGCATTATCGAAAGCGGGAGAATACGGAGCTTATGGAATTCACAAAGGCTTTAACTATGCCGTAAAGTCAAACGACCAAGACGAACTAATTGATTCAGGCGCTTATACAGGCTAGTCTTTTGCCATGGATTGGAACTTGCCATAAGTGAGCGAGCGCCAAGCCCATTCAAACGGACCGTATTTATACATACCTAACCATACCCAGGCAAAAAGAATGTTGATTACCCACATGCCTAAAATAAAGATGCCTTGAATGGAACGTTCAATATCTCCGAATAGGCTTAGTCCGTGACCATAGAAAATAAAGCCCATAATGATAGATTGAAGCAGGTAAGTGCTTAAGGCCATTTTACCCACATCGGCTAATCTTTTTAAGATGAAACCTCGGTTGTCTGATGCCTTGCAAATCAACATTACTATGCCAACATAGCCTATAGCCATGAGTACACTTCCCCAATAGTTGAGTTGTGAGATAAAGAAGAAGCTCATTCTAAAATCCCAGTCGTAAGTGAAATTGAGTAAGGCACCACCCGCTACTAAAGGAAGCCCAATACCCAAGCCATAAATGATCATTTTAGTATAGTACTTGGTAGACTGTTTGGCTTTAAAAACGTTGCGTTTATATAGTGCCATACCAATGAGCATTAGTCCAGAGATTCTCCAAAAGTTCTCAAAGACAAACACTGTGGTTTGTAAGCTGAATGCCTGTGGCGCTCGTTGAAGAATCTGTCTTTCCCAAGCACTCGTGTAATAATCAATTTCTTCAGCAATAACTTCTGAGGTGGGGTTCCAGATTTCAACTCGTGCTGCATCATATTCGCCTGGCTCCCAAAAAGGAACGGTATTACCCAGTAACAAACTGATAAGTGAGCCGATGGCCAACAACGCGATTCCGGTTCGTATTTGAAAAACAGACTTCTTTCTTCTAAAGACAAACATGGCAAACCCACAGATGGCATACATGAGTAAAACATCGCCATACCAAATTAGATATGCATGTACTATGCCGAATAAGGCCAAAAACATTAGCCTCCTGTTTTGCAGGTCGGTTGATCTTAAATGCTCCTTTCTTGCTTTTTGTGAGAGCATGACCAAGCTTGCACCAAAGAGCATGGAGAAAATGCTCATGAATTTCTGGTCGGCAAAAACATAGCTGAACAGATAGACATATAAATCATTGCCAGATAAGTTCTCGAAGGCGGTAGGGTTGGAGTAGGCAACGGAGGGCATTGCAAAACTCTGAATATTCATGATAACGATACCTAGCACGGCAAATCCTCTTAGAATATCTAGTGAAAGAATGCGCTTCTTAGGTTCAACCGGGTCTAGTATGTAGATTTTGCCACTAATTAGAAAAGTATGGAATATCGGTCATATCAAAAAATTATACCCCCAGACTTGTATAAACCCCATCGTCTTTAAAAGTTAAAGGATACACATTAAGGTCAGAGCATAAACGATTTGCTTCTCTTCCCGTCTTCAAGTTAAAGCGGTAAAAATGTAAAGGGCATATGATTTCTCCAAATGCGTTGAGATCACCCTCATGAAGTGTATGTTTCTGGTGTGGGCAAAGGCCGTCAGTTAGGTGATATTCCGAGCCATTTTTAACCAAGCAGAAAACCTTCTCACCAATTCTTAGTCTTCTTAATGCAGTCTTTTGAAAAGCATTTGTCAAGTCTTGTTTGGAGTTGAAGAGTTTGATCATGGATTGTGAATCTGATTAACGGCAATTTCTATTCGATTTTAATCAAACATCTTTGCAAACCCTAAAGCCAGTCACTTTGAACAAAAGTATATTTACCTTTCTTCTTCTATGCCTTTCCACACTTACGCAAGCCCAGAGCATATTGGTGAAAACAGATAAGCTTGAACCCTTGGCGAATGTTAATATTCTTAACCTATCAGATAATTCCGTAAGTGTAACGAATGATCAAGGTAGGGTAGGCGTGTCAAACTGGGGACCGACAAGCATTCGAGTTTCATTGGTAGGTTATGAAAGTCAAGAGTTGGCTTTTAGAGCTAAAGATTTGTTAGTGATTTTAAAGCCAAGTATTAGCACACTAAACGATGTGGTTGTAGAAGGTTTTTTGAATGATGGAGGCACTAAAAATCAAGCGGGTGCTATTTCACAGATTGATGCCTCAACACTTAACCGTTTTGATGGTACCAACTTAACTAATGCGGTGAATACAGTTCCTGGCGTTCGATTTGAGCAACGAGCTGCTGCGAGTTACCGAATCTCTATCAGAGGGTCATCCATTCGCTCACCTTTCGGGGTAAGGAATGTAAAAGTCTATTGGAATGGCATTCCGTTTACAGAGCCTGGTGGTAATACTTTCTTGAATTTATTAGACCTATCTAACATAGGTGATATTGAAATCATGAAAGGGCCTTCTGCTAGTATTTATGGAGCTGGGAATGGAGGCGTTTTGAAACTAACTAGCACCCAACTGGGCGCGAATGCGAATAGTACTTCGGTTGGGCTTTTGAGAGGAGATTTTAATACAACTCGTTTAACTGCAAGAACTAATTTTCTAACTGAAAAAAGTAGTTTGACGATAAAATGGTCGGACCAGTCTGCAGATGGGTATCGCGAACATAATGCCATGGACCGATCAACATTTGAGCTAGACGCTCAAATTTTCAATTCTGAGAAATCCACGATTTTTGGTTCCCTACTATATTCAAATTTAGATTATCAGATTCCTGGAGGGCTTAACCCAGATCAACGAGCTGAAAACCCTCAGCAGTCTCGCCCAAGAAGTATAGAAAGAAATTCGTCTCTTCAAAATGAGCTATTCCTTTTGAGAGGGGGCTTAGATACCGAATTGGCACCGAACTGGAATCTGAATACCAATGTGGGATTGAGCTCAAATCAATTTGAGAATCCATTTATTCTAGATTACAAAAGGGATAATCAGCAGGTGTTTAGTGTGCGCTCAGAGTTTGAAAACAAGATTAATGTAAACGGTAGAAGTGGAGACATAGATTATGGCTTTGAATACCAACGCTCTTATTTCGATGGCAAAAATTTTGGTAACGTAAATGGCCAAGCAGATACCATCCGTTTTGCAGATCAGGTAACAACCACTCAATCAATAGCTTTTGCTTCATATAATCAGGAGATTTCTCAGAATACCTCTTTCACTTTAGGCTTGAGTTATAACGATTTGACCTACGATATTAATCGATCAATCAACCGGATTAACAATAATCCGCAAGGGTTTAATAAGGAATTTGATTCGTTTTTGGCGACAAGATTTGGCATATCTCAACAACTTTCGGATAACTACTCAGTACACTTTAGCTTAAGCAATGGCTTGTCAAACCCTACCACTACTGAAGTTAGAACCAACGAGGGCAGTATCAACAGGGCCTTGCAATCAGAAAAGGGTACAAATTATGAATTGAATATTCGCGGAAACCTGACGCCAAAACTCAGTTTCGATTTGGCTCTTTTTCAGTTCAACCTAACAGATGCCATTACAACATTCACTGATGGTCAAGGAGTGGTGCTTTTTAGAAATGCTGGAGAGACCAGACAGTCTGGCGCTGAACTTTCTGCATGGATGAATTGGTTAGAGAATGGTTCTGGTCTAATCTCCTCATTGAGTTCAAAAGTGGCATATACCTATCACGATTTTAGCTTTGAAAATTATATAGACGATGGGGATGATTTTTCAGGAAATGCGTTGCCTGGAACGGCACCTTATGTATTCAACTTACAGACAGATGTGAACTTCTCAAATGGTCTCTATCTTAGTTTTACCTATCACTATTCAGACCTTATTCCCTTAAATGATCAAAACACATTCTATTCCGAAGCCTATAACCTAGTGAACACAAAGGTGGGTTATCAAGGAAGGATAAAAGGGAAAACAAATTTTGAATTATACGTAGGTATAGACAACCTGTTGGATGTTAGCTACAGTTTAGGCAACGACTTAAACGCCTTTGGTAGAAGGTTCTTTCAACCGGCAGCAACGCGTAATTTCTATTTTGGACTAAAATTAAATTTTAAGCACTAATGCCCGTTTTCGATAAAGAGCAAGCCACTGAATTGATTAGATCTAGAAGGTCTATTTATCCAACGATGTACTCCGATGTGGAGGTTGACGATTCCAATATTAATGAGATATTAGAGAATGCCAATTGGGCACCTACTCATCGTATTACGGAACCTTGGAGGTTTGTAGTTTTTAGTGGCAATGGGTTGAAAAAACTAGCAGAATTTCAATCCGAGCTTTATAAGAAAAAATCAACGGAAGCAGGTAAGTTCGATGAGAGCAAATTCCAGAAGCTGGCGACTAAACCAATGAAGGCCTCTCATATTATTGCCATTGGCATGAAGAGAGATCCTAAGGAGTCGGTGCCTGAGGTGGAGGAGCTTTCTGCTGTGGCTATGGCTGTTCAGAATATGTATTTGACAGCAACAGCCAATAATGTTGGTTGTTACTGGGGCTCTGGAGGAGTTACTTATATAGAGGAAGCCAAACCGTTCTTTGGTTTGGGTGAAAATGATAAGCTGCTAGGGTTCCTATATGTGGGAAATTTGAAGTCTGATAAATGGCCTGAAGGTAGGCGTAAGCCTATCACCGATAAGGTGACTTGGGTACAAGGCTAAAAAATTAGCTGCCAGCGGAAAGCCCACATCCAGCGAAGCTTGTATTCCTTGATTTCGGCTTTATCCATTAACAATTCTAGGTCGTGTTTTTTGAATGCCCTAAGTACCGAAAGTGGCCCGTCATATTGAACCATTTCAGATTTTGAGAAGAGCTTGGTTAAGAGCTTAATAGAATGGTAAGCGAACCAATGCCGGTGGAGATCATTAATGATCACACCTAATTTGGCCTGTTTCTTAAATTGCTTGAATATGTCCACGAGTGAATCATCTTGAAAGTGATGTGTGAATAATGTGCAAAGTATGATATCGAACTGTTGTGTTTTGAATTCATCAGAGAAGATGTCTCTTACCTCGAAATGTATGTTTTCAAATGCTTTGCAGTTATCTTTAGCAAACTCGATTATGTTTGGATTGGCGTCATAGCCAATCATCTTCACTTTCAAATTCTTCTTAGTTGCCCATTCAGCAACCAGCTTTAAAATATCTCCACCACCGCAGCCTAAATCGGCTATAGTTACTTCATTTTGATTATCCCGTATAAGCTGACTGAGTCCATTTGTGGTAACCTGATTTCCACCTAGAAGTCTGTTAATGGTTTCAAGTTCTTTGAGTGTTTGATCAATGATTTGACCTCCCGACTCTAGGTCGTCCATTAATTCCTCTTCATAACTTCTTTGAGAAAATCGGCCCATTTTAAACGACTTCGAGCATCATTGATTCTACGGTAAGTCCCGGTCCAAAAGCGAGAGAGAGCACGTGCTCATTTTTATTCTTGGTATGTAGCGAATCCATCAACTTCTTTAGCGCGAAGAGTACAGTTGGTGAGGACATATTGCCAAATTCTTTGAGCGTTTCGCGCCCAGCCCAATCTTGAGACTTATCGATTTTAAGTTCTTGCTCGATTACTTCAAGAATGCGTTTTCCACCTGGGTGAATAGCGAAATGTTCCGTGTGCATCACATCAACTTTCGACTTGAGTTCTTCCACTAAATCAGCAATGCCTTTTTCAATTAAACCGGGCACATAGCTGCTCAACTTCATCTCATAGCCAAAGTCTCCAATATTCCAGGCCATTTCTGTTTCACCTTCTGGGTAAAGCATATTGTGGAATGCCTTTGGACTTAACTGGACTTCCTTTTTTGAATCCTCTGTATTACCAGAGAGCAAGACAGCTGCAGAACCATCTCCAAAGATGGAGTTTGCAATCAGGTTGTCCTCATTCGAGTCTTTTTGAAAATGTATTGTACAAAGCTCTGTGGCTACTAGAAGCACTTTGGCTTTGGGATCACTTTTTATACTCGCGTGGGCATTCTTCAACCCAATAAATGCGGCATAGCAACCCATAAAGTTGATGCAAGTTCTTTGTACAGTTCCCGGTAAACCCAATCCTTTCACTAGGTCTATATCTAGGCCTGGAGCATACATTCCCGTGCAGCTAATTGTAATCAAATGGGTAATTTCCTCTGGCTGCAAATTACTATTTGCAAAAGCATTTTCTGCAGATCGGATAGAGAGTTTTATGGCTTCTTGCCGATAGACTTCACCTCTCGATTTAGTACTTGGTAAGGGTTCTAGGCTATCGTTTGCTCCATAGAATTCGTTGTCTTTGGAGTTAGCTTGAGCATAGTCTGGAACAACCGTGTATCTGTTTTCTATAGCAGTTGCTCTGTACAACGCTTTTAAGCGAGTACCGTCAGAAGATCCATTGAATCCATGTGCTTTCGCCATAAAATCAACGACCTGTCTTTGTGGAATTTGATGTTCGGGAACAGCTGTCCCGATTGAAATGATTGTGGAGCTCACGACTAATATTAGCTGATTTTGGTCTAAATTGTTTCTGCAAATCAGATTATATGTTCAAAAAGTCGAATTGGTTACATCTTCGGGTCCACTTCTCTTATTTTCTACTTCCCATTTATCTTTTTGGTATCAGCATAAGTCCCAACTTAAGCGAACCTAGTTTATTATGGCTGTTCGTTATTCTACATTTGTTTATCTACCCCGCAAGCAATGCTTTCAATAGTTATTTCGATAAGGATGAAAAGAGTATTGGTGGCTTGAAAAATCCTCCACCAGTCGATAGTAGTCTCTATTATTTCGCTTCCCTATTCGACCTGATTGGTTTGGTTTTAGCTTTTATATTCTTTCCCAAAAACCTCACGCTGCTATGGATGATTTTAGCCTACATCTTAGTGTCAAGAGCTTATAGCCATCCGCTTGTTCGACTTAAGAAATATCCCATCCTGAGCTGGTTGGTCGCTGGGTTTTTTCAAGGAGCATGGGTGGTGTGGATCGTTTACATCGGGTTGAATAATTTTGAATTTTCTCAGCTCTTTAAACCACATATTGTAATCCCGGGTCTTTTATCTTCTGCCATTTTATGGGGCTCATATCCTATGACACAGGTTTATCAACATGAAGAAGATGCTAAAAGAGGAGACATTACTTTATCGCTGAGGCTGGGAATTAAAGGTACCTTCCTTTTTACAGGAATCTGCTTTGCTATGGCTTCCTTAGGCTATTATCTTTACTTCGATGCTTATTCTGAATCGCGTTACGGTTTAATCTTTTTAGGGGCTATGTCGCCTGTTGTGCTCTTCTTCAGCTGGTGGTTTTTAAAAGTGCTCAAAGATGATAGTAAAGCTGATTTTGGTAAAACCATGGCCTTGAATTGGATTTCGGCAACCTGTTTGGGGGCCTTTTTTATCTACTACTTTATTAATTCATCAGGTATTCTGAATGTTGTTGGGGTTTATTAGTTGAAGGGTTGCCCGTGGGTTTGGCGCATGATAGACTTGGCAATAATGGATGAGTTTCGCATCAACGAAACCGTTAGTTCAGATGTGATCTTAGACCCGAAAAGCTTTTGGGTTTGTCTACCTACCCAAAGTCTGTTAGAAAATAAGCTGTTCCACCTGTGGGCATAGTCCTTCTCCAAAGAATCTCGATCAAAACCCTTTTCATTGTAATGCTGAATAATAGTATCACTCACAATTTTGCCTGCATGAATAGCCAATGCCATTCCGTTTCCACAGAGAGGAGTTATTAAGCCAGCGGAATCACCCGCCATGAGTATGTGATTTTCTACTGCAGTCTTAGGGGCAAAGCTGAATTCATTGATAACCTCTGGTTTATCAAAGAGCATTTCAGAATTATCAAAAATCTGTCTTAGATGTGGATTCTGTTTAACTGTCGCTTCTTCCATGGCCTCAAGCCCACCGTATTTGCGTAGGTCTTCTCGGCTACCTAAATAGCATAGGTTGTATTTGTCTTCTTCAATAGCGCTAATACCACAATAGCCATTTTGAAAGTTGTGTAGGGAAATCTGATTCTTTGGAAATTCAGTTTTGATATGACGTTTAACGCCAATAAATGGAGCCCTTTTCTTTGTAAATTCCCTTGCTAATTTTTTATCGATATTGGCATTCTTGCCGTAGGTGCCAATCACCAGTTTTGACTCAAAAAATTCCCCTCCTGAAATTGAAACCTGAAGGCTGTTGTCACTGAAGGCGACATCAGAAACGGTGGTCTTTTCTAATACTTCAACTCCTTCTTGCTTAGCAATTTTGGCTAGGTGTTCATCTAATATAAAACGGCTAATTCCAAAGCCGCCTAAGTCGAGCGGAAGGAATAGGCTTTTTCCTTTTATAGATGTGAATTCAAACTCGGTGATATTGGAAGTTTCTACTTCTTCAGGGAATAGGCCATTGCTTTTTAAGAAAGGTTTCACCTCATTAGAAATGTATTCTCCACACACTCTATGGAAGGGATAGCTCTTCTTTTCAATGAGCGTTACGTCCAATCCTTGTCTTTTTAGCATGATTGAAGATACCAGTCCCGCTAAGCCACCACCAATTATTATTACCTCTCTCAAACGATTAACCCCTTTAGACAAGCCATAAACCACTTAAATAAAAGCAAAAAAACAACATTTATTTTGGACTATTTTTACGACCTTTTGAAACTACAATTTCAGTAAAACTAAAACCAATGAGATTTATTAAAGAAAAATCTAAAGGCCTTTTAATGATGCTTTTAGCTGCTGGCTTTTTACTAGTCGGCTTTGATGCTGAAGCACAGAGAAAAAGCCGAAAAGAGAAAAAAGCAGAGGCCGAAAAAGCTGCTGCTGCACCTGCAGTAAAAAAGCCTGCTCCTAAAAAAGGTGGTATTCAACCATTTGGTAAAGTAATTACCAAGGACGCAGAAACTGACGAAGGTCTTTTTAACGTACACAAAATTGACGCGAAGTATTTCTTCGAAATTCCTAACGATATGTTGGGCAGAGACATGCTAATGGTAACCAGAATTGCCAAGACTGCTTCAGGCATTGGTTTCGGTGGTGGTAAAACTAACACTCAGATGCTTCGTTGGGAGCGAGTTCAAGACAAAATCTTATTGAAGATTATTTCTACGGTTGTTACTGCAGACGAGGATGCACCAATTGCCGAAGCTGTAGAGAACTCTAATCTTGCACCAATTCTAGCTTCATTCCCAATTAAGGCGCTTTCTAAAGATTCCTCAGGTGTGGTTATCGAAGCAACTCCTATCTTAACAAAAGACATTAAGCCTTTAGGTTTTCCGGCAAACAGAAGAACTGCATACAGAGTAACGCGTCTAGATAACGAGCGTTCTTATGTAAACAGAGTAAGCAGTTACCCTGAAAACATTGAGCTAAGACACGTGAAGACTTATTTCGCTGGTCAGTCTCCGTCAAGTAGAGCTGATGGTTCTATCACTGTTGAAATGAGTAACTCAATGATTCTTCTTCCTGAAGAGCCAATGATGAGAAGACTTGCAGACGAAAGAGTTGGTTGGTTCGGAAGATCTACAACAGATTACAGTGATGAGGCACAACAGTCTAAAGTTATTCGCTACATCGACAGATGGAGATTAGAAGTAAGAGACGAAGACATTGAAAAATTCAAAAGAGGTGAACTTGTAGTTCCTAAGAAGCAAATCGTTTATTACATCGATAGAGCTACTCCTAAAAAATGGGTACAGGCTATCAAAGATGGTGTAGAAGATTGGCAAAGAGCTTATGAAGCAGCTGGTTTCAAGGATGCAATTATTGCTAAAGAGGCACCAAGCCCGGAAGAGGATCCAGATTGGAGCCCAGAAGATGTTCGCTATTCTACTGTTAGATACCTAGCATCTCCAATTCCTAACGCGAATGGACCTCACGTATCTGATCCACGTTCTGGAGAAATCTTAGAAAGTGATATCAACTGGTACCACAACGTAATGACATTACTAAGAAGATGGTACTTCGTTCAGACTGCTGCGATCAACCCAAAGGCTCAAATGCCAGAGTTTGATGATCAAGTAATGTCTCGTTTGATCAGATTTGTATCTTCTCATGAAGTAGGTCACACATTAGGCTTACCGCACAACTTTGCATCTAGTGTTGCATACCCTGTAGATTCTTTAAGATCTGCATCGTTTACAGCTAGAATGGGTACTGCTCCTTCAATCATGGATTATGCCCGTTTCAACTACATCGCTCAACCGGGTGACGAGGGTGTTGCTTTAATGCCAGAAATTGGTGAATACGATAAATATGCAATTGAGTGGGGTTACAGACCAATCTTGGATGCAAATACTCCAGAAGAAGAACTACCTACTTTAAGAAAATGGATCGCTGACAAAAAAGGTAATCCACTATACAGATACGGAAGACAAGGAAACCCTAACGATTATACTGCTCAAAGTGAAGATTTAGGTGACGATGCCATGAAGGCGAGTGCTTACGGAATCAAGAACTTAAAGTTGATCATGAATAATCTTCAAAACTGGACTTATGTTGAAGGTTCTGATTTTACTGAACTAGAAGAAATGTACGGTGAAGTGAGATCTCAATTCAACAGATACATGGGCCATGTTGGAAGATATGTTGGTGGTATTAAAGAAGAATACAAAAACATAGACCAAGAAGGTGCTGTATATACACACGCTCCAAAGGCTAAGCAAAAAGAAGCGGTAGCTTTCATTAACGACAACTTATTTACTACTCCTAAGTGGATGTTGGATCAAGAAATCTTGAATAAACTACAAGATTATGGTGCAGTAGAAACTATGAGATCTTTACAAGTGAGAGCATTAAATAGCATGCTTGAGTGGAGAAAACTTGCGAGAGTGATTGAGAACGAAGCGATGAATGGTGACGATGCTTACCCTATGCTTGAGCTTTTTGCTGATGTAAGAAATGGCATTTGGTCTGAGCTTTCAAGAGGTAGAACAATCGACACGTATAGAAGAAACCTACAGAGAGCTCATATCGAAAGATTAGAGACTATGTTAACTGGTGAGCTTACTGCTTCAAGGTTTGGCCCTAGCTTCGATGCTAGTCAGTCAGATATTAGATCAGTAGCAAGAGCTGAGTTGAAAACACTTCAGTCTAGAGTTAGAGCTGCTATTCCAAGAACTTCTGATAGAATGTCTAAGATTCACCTAGAGGATGCTCTAGTAAGAATTAACGATCTATTAGAACCTAAATAAATAGAGCGCAATAGAAGAGAAAAGGCCATCAGTAATGATGGCCTTTTTTGTTATATGATCTTTTTTAGTTTGAGTATCTTTTTAAACAATTCCCCTTTGCGTTGAATAATGATACTCATTTTAGTTCCTGGTGGCCCCCTTATAAGTGAGTTAATTTCCGAGAAAGAATAAAAGAAAATAGGCTTTCCATCAATAGAGATAATTTCGTCTCCAACTTGAAGTCCTTTCAGTTCTGCTGGTGAGTTTTTAATGACTTTAGAAATATAAAAAGTACTTAAGTCTTTCCCTCTGGCAGCAAAGGTGAACCCTGCATTATTGAACGAAAAAGGTTCTTTAAACTTCTCGTTAACTTTTAAGTACATGGCGTTGTGGAGGTAATCGAAAACAACATTGAACCTGCACAGGATATCAGATCCCAATGTTCCATGCCGTGTTAGTGCTCCATCTTCAGTTTGTATGGTTTTGTTGATTTCCCAATTACGTGGGAAAGAAGTGACCACATTATTAAAGCGAACTCCTTTAGCTACTTTGATTTTTCTAACTCTACCAACCTTACCTTCAAGATCACCGGCCAAACTACTGCCTAAAGTATGTTCAATGGTTTTATCTGGGAGGTCTATATTTTCATGTTTCTCGTAATCGAGAAATAGGGCACTACTTGCCCCAGAGTCTACTAACAAGTTTACATCTAATGGTTTTCTTCTTTTTTGTTTTATGCTAGAGCGAATGTATGGTCTAAAGTTTTCAACAAGTATATCTACTTTTTTATATCCTTTAGGCGCTTCAAAACTAGAAGGCTCATATAATCTCAGTTTCTCTTCCTCGTAGTCAATCTCAACTACAAACCGATTAAATAGCTCCGAACCTAGTACCCCATGTGCCTCAACTCCGAGTATATTCCGAGTGTCAATGTCGTTGTTTTTGAGCACGAGCATAGATTGGTCTGAACCGCTAATGCCTGTCATTTCTACATTGATGCCATTGGCAACGAATAGGTCGGTGATTTTGCCACCATCTTTAGCGTAGATGGGTATTTTTCTAGCGTTTACCAGGTTATTCTCTCCAATCACCCACCTATCGAAGATCATACCAGATTCTGATCCTGTATCTAAAATAAAATTGAAAGGACCTTCTCCGTTTAATTTGATAGGAACTACTATGAGGTTGCTCTCTTCTCTAAAGCTGAGCTCTACGTACTCCCTATCGTCTTGAAAGCCGAAACCCAATGGGTTTTGGGCAAGGAGCGTTGCGCTGAATATTAAACCAATAAGTAGGAGTGGGTAGCGTATGATTTCAGAATTATATTTTGAGTAACCAACCTAATAACACTAACGTATATTGTAAGCCCTTAGTTTTACGAAAAAATCTTTCGATAAACGGGCTTTCTATAGATGAATTGAAGAAAAAGTAGTGGGAAAAGAAGATAATCCAAAAGAATCAGACCACTGCTGTATTCAATGTTGTCTGAAATAATACTTCCACCTTGGTCTTTTTCAACCAAATGGTGATGTCTCCATTTTTTAAATGGAAACGGAAGTTTTTCACCAATATCTATAAATTCGAATTTGTCCTCTGTTGTTTGGTCGTGAATAATCAGGCTTATCCAACTCTGCTTATGTGTTAGAAAGTCTAACTCTAGCTCAACCAAATCGTCTTTTTTGCATCCGTCAAACCGCTTCACATTCAACCTAGGGAAGGGTGGGGCCAATGCCTTGAACAGGCTCACATCAAAGCCTGCTTTTATTTGGCTTACGGAACCGGTGACTTTTGTTGAAAGTGATAACTTCATGTGCTGTGAAACGAAGTTCTAATCTTGTTGTTTGCAGATTAGTCCTCTTTAATGAATGCAATCCCAATTGGATTTATATCAGTTATAGTCTCAAGCGTAACGTAATCTACAATCTGGCCTTCTTCTAATTCTGGTATAGGAATACTTAAATGGAATTCATACCTATTTCGTGTTGTCAGGTCACTTATAATTCCTTTTTGGCTTGTGGGGATATATTCACTGCTTGAGAGCGAATCGGTTTCTAATAAAAGAGATTCTACAATGCCTAAGGATGTTCTTTTGCTAGGCTGGATGCCTATCTCATTTAACATCTTCAACCCATCATACTCGTCAGTTTCTTTTTGAGTTAATGCGTAAAGAGCGCATACAGCTTCGGCATTTTTATCAGCAGATAGAAAGGCCATTGAGGAAAACCACAAGGCAGACTCTGTGTGCTTGTTGAATTTGTTGAGTAAAATATTCAGCCTATCAATAGCGAGTTGGTAGTTTCCGGATTGGTAGGCCAGAATAGGGCCAGATTTGTATGAATTCAAATCAATTGATGAGCTTTCGAATAACACGTCCAAAGGCGGTGTTTGATAATATTTTGAATAGGCTTCTTGAAGAGAAAGGGTTTTAGAAGTGAGAGAAAAGTATGCAATGGCTAGTAACCCAATGAGAACAATGGATACGATGAGTGGAACTTTACTGAGTGGTTTTTTCGCATTCTTATTTTCATTAGACAACTCTTTTTCAAAGCGATCTAACATATCCCTTACTTCTAAACGTGCATTGTGCCTAACAGCATAGCGAATCTCTTTCATTCGCTGAAACTCCTTATTAAAGTCAGGCTCCTCGTTTAGCCTAGCTTTAAATTCTTTCAGTTCTTTATCCTGCAGCTTGTTCTCCAGATAAAGGTCAAATAATTCAGACTTCTTCATTGGCAATAGTTAGCAGTTTATTGATTCTTTCAACACACTTGTTTTTCAGCTCTTCCACTGCGTGAGTCATTTTATATTCAAGCTTCTCAGCAATTTTCTCTTTGCTTAAGCCATTGAAGTAATAGTATTTTAACAGGTCTTTACATGGATACCCCTGAATTGAAACTAGTTTCTTGAGCTTTTCAATACGAATACTCTTATCGGTTTGGTCTTCGATTGCTTCTTCTTCTAGGTCTGCCTGGTAAGACAAATGGTTTGACCCTTTGGCTTCTGCCAATAGCTTATTCTTTGCTACAGAAAATAGATATACTTTTACCTCACTCTCCTTCTGGAATTGTTCCTCATTCTCAATGACGGCCTCAAAAATGGAAGCGATGGCATATTTGTAGGTTTCAACCGACAGATGCATATGATTTTTATGCGCAGAGTTCATCCAACTCATAAAAGCTGGCCTAAAATGAGTGTAGATATATCTAAGCCCTAATTCGTCTCCGTTAACAAGACCATCAAGAGCTTTTCTTAATTCCATTAGTGCAAGTTCGTTTATTCAAAAAAGATAGCAAATCGAATCTCGTTTTCAAGAGCTTTTCTTTTTGCTGGTTTACTAATTAACTTAATAAGATAAGAAATGGCTGAAATAATCATATTATTCTAGTAGAATCTCAAAAGCTGATTGCTTTTCTACTGAAAAAGATTCGATTGTCTCACTTAATCGTTATTATTCAGACCGAATTGACGACATGGCAGCTAAATCTTAATTTCTAATTGATGATAAAATCCTTCCGATGGATTCGGAAGTGGAGGGTAAGTTAAAGCCAAAAGTAGTCATTGAAAGTCAGCTTTTAGAGGGTAAAACCATCTTAGTAATTGACGATAATCCCATCAATTTAATTGTTGCAGAAAAAACGCTAAAAAATTCGGTGCTAAATCTGTTAAGGCACTTTCGGCCAAAGAAGGAATTCAAAAGTTCATTTCGCAGTCGGTTGATTTGGTACTAATGGATTTGCACATGCCGAGTATAGATGGTTTTGAAGCAACAGCCATGTTGCGAGAAACGCAAAGCTTTAAATCAAAACCCATTACCATTTTAGCTTATACCACTTATTCACAGGATGAAGTGAAAGAGAAAATGGACGAATACAAGCTTGATGGGTACATTGGAAAGCCTTTTACCCAAGATAAGGTGATTGAAACGATCATAAAAGTCTTAGGTTTAGACAAGGCTTCAAAGTCTAAATAATTCGTACTCTTTACTTTACTACGCTTTAGATTTAGGTTATTCATCTGCCATCGTTATTTTTGGTAAAATTATTATCCATGCAGCATGACGAACTCATCTTCAAACTGATTGATCAGGAGAAGAAAAGACAAACAGAAGGAATTGAATTAATCGCTTCAGAGAACTATGCATCTCCCCAAGTAATGCAGGCATCAGGGTCTGTATTAACTAATAAATATGCAGAGGGCTTACCAGGCAAAAGGTACTACGGTGGTTGCGAAGTTGTTGATGAAATTGAAAACTTAGCCATCTCTAGAGTTAAAGAACTGTTTGGTGCTGATTGGGCAAATGTTCAACCTCATTCTGGTGCTCAAGCAAATGCTGCTGTGATGCTAGCCTGTTTAAATGCGGGTGACAAAATTTTGGGTTTCGATCTAGCGCATGGAGGCCATCTAACTCACGGCTCTCCAGTTAATTTTTCCGGAAAACTTTACCAGCCGTTTTTCTACGGTGTAGAAAAAGAAACGGGACTCATAGACTGGAACAAAGTTGAAGAAACGGCAAAGAAAGAGAAGCCGGCAATGATTATTTGTGGAGCTTCTGCTTACAGCCGAGATTGGGACTATGCCAAGCTCAGAGAAATTGCCGATGCAGTAGGAGCGCTGCTACTTGCAGATATCTCACACCCTTCAGGACTAATCGCTCGAGGCTTATTAAACGATCCGTTAGAACACTGTCATATTGTAACCACTACAACCCATAAAACTTTAAGAGGGCCAAGAGGTGGTTTGATCATGATGGGTGAAGATTTCGAGAATCCTTGGGGTCACAAAACCATGAAGGGTCAAGTTAAAATGATGTCTCAGGTTCTTGATGGAGGTGTTTTCCCGGGAACTCAAGGTGGACCATTAGAGCATATTGTGGCAGCTAAGGCTGTTGCATTTGGAGAAGCACTTTCTGATGAGTATATGAACTACATTGTTCAAGTAAAGAAGAATGCTGCTGTTATGGCGAAGTCTTTTGTTGATAAGGGATACGACCTAATTTCTGGAGGTACAGATAACCACCTAATGTTAATAGACCTGAATAATAAAGGTGTTACAGGTAAATTGGCTGAAAAGGCATTAGGTGCTGCAGATATTACTATTAATAAGAATATGGTTCCATTTGATCAACGTTCACCGTTCGTAACGTCTGGTATGAGAGTGGGAACCGCTGCAATAACCACTAGGGGATTGCTTGAAACGGATATGGAGAGAATCGTGGACTTAATCGATCGCGTGATTCAGGATCCAGAGAACGAAAACAATCTTTCTTCGATTAGAGGAGAGATTAATGAGTGGATGGTTAATTACCCTTTATTTAAATAATTGGCACTAGATCAACAACATGATACGGAAGAGGACAAGGAAATGGGTTTCCTTGACCATCTAGAGGAGCTTCGCTGGCACCTCATGAGGTCTTTTGCCTCAGTTTTTATTTTTGCGATTGGGGCATTTTTGGCTAAAGACTTCTTTTGGAACGTGATGGTCATTGGCCCAACGCAGTCCGATTTCTGGACCTATCGCAAACTCTGTGAGTTGTCTACCCTCATTAATATACCCGCACTTTGTATAGACGAAATGAATATTGTCTTACAAAATAGAACCCTACAAGGTCAGTTTATGGTACACATAAAGACTTCGCTCGTAGCGGGTTTAGTATTGGGCTTTCCTTACACCTTCTGGGAAATTTGGAGGTTTATTAAGCCCGGCTTAAAGAAGAATGAACGCAGAGCATCAAGAGGAGTGACTTTTGTAGTGACACTGTTATTCTTGATGGGCCTTGGTTTTGGCTATTTCATCATAACCCCGATTAGCGTTAATTTTTTATGGAATTATCAACTCAGCGCAAGCATTCAAAATATACCAGATGTATCTAATGTGCTTGGATTAGTTGCTGCGGTTGCTTTGGCTTCGGGCTTATTATTTCAGCTTCCTGTTGTATCGTACATGCTGTCAAAGGCAGGTATTGTGACACCTGAATTGATGAGGCGATATAGAAAGCATTCTTTCGTGGTAATTTTGGTGCTTTCGGCCATTATTACACCGCCTGATGTTATCAGTCAAATTTTAATTGCACTTCCTCTTACTTTGTTATACGAGGTAAGTATTGTCATATCTCGCAGAGTAAATAAGAGAAGAGAAAAAGCATTAGCATGAAAAAAATAGGAATTGGAGGAGATCACGCGGGTTTTGAATACAAACAAAGGGCAATAGCGTTTCTTGAGTCTAAAGGATATGAAGTGAGAGACTTCGGTCCTTCTTCGGAAGATTCTGTGGATTATCCGGATTACATTCATCCAATGTCTACTGCGGTTGAGAATGGTGAGTTAGATTTTGGTATTGCCATTTGTGGAAGTGGAAATGGTGTTTGTATGACTGCCAATAAGCATGAAGGTGTAAGAGCGGCCTACGTCTGGAACTCAGATATTGCAGCACTCTCTAGACAACATAACAATGCCAATGTGATTTGTTTGCCTGCTAGATTTGTTTCTTATCACTGGTCAGAGCAGTTTATCGATATCTTTTTAACTACTGAATTTGAAGGCGGCCGACATGAAAATCGGGTCAACAAAATAGCTTGTCAATAGCCTAAGTAAACAGCCATAAGACCTATTACCAAGCAAAGGCTAAAGAGCCCTTCTCTCAACCATTTCCGTTCAATATTCAGGACAAGTTGTGTAGCGAAATAGGCTAAAGAAGGGATAATCAAGATTTCATTTTCCAGTACTTTCCCTGCGTATAATACTGCAATAACTATTGCGAATAGCGCATTCCAAGACATGGCTCTTTGCATTGCGATCTGATGATTGGTTTTACCTTGTGCTGCGAAACTGCTACCAAAACCCATCATTCCGATTAATAGACCAAAGCCTAGTGTAAAGCCTAGCTTTTCAGGACTCACTTTTATAGCCTCAATAGCTGTGAGTTGATTACCAAGAAAATTTAGGGCTTCCAATCCTCTATCATTCCAAAAATAGAAGAGCCAGTAGGCGATTAGGGGAAGCAAAAAACCCCAGGTCATTAGAAAATACCTTCGCCTTATGGTATTAGAATAAATGAGGTAAGCCAGAAGTATAAACAAGTATAGCCAAAGAAAAGGCGTATAAATAAGTCCTGCCATTCCTATTCCAAAACCAGTAGAAATAATGTTTTCTTCGGGTCCTCTGTATTTTATATGATAGAACAGGTAGTTAAGACTCAAGATTATAAAACTGCTTGACAATAGGGCAGGGCTGAAATAATAGAAGTCAGCAGAACTACTCATAAAGAACACAAAAAATGCTGCTGGCACATAAGTGTTTTCGCTCAGCGATGAGTTACGAATAAGGAGCGAGTTGAGTTGAACACCATTTAGCAGAACAAGAATAGCCGCGATGCTAACGCTGAGTAACTCAGCGAAAGTGGTAGATCGGATAAGCTCAACAATCCAAATACCTAATGGCCCGTTTCCTTCAGGATTAGTAGCAAGTAGGGTTTCGTTTTGGCGGCTGATTCCTTCAAAACCCTGATTTATGAAGACCATAAAAAGAACTCTTGTCACGATAAGCAAAAGCGCAAGTGCCAAGATGCGGTAAGGGTCGTTTTTTCGGAATATGCTCAGCAAGAATTAAATTTTAGGCGAAAATAAGCGAAAAATCTGTGGTGAAGGAAAATCAATTATAATAACTGATATTTGCATCATGGCAGGTAGTAAAAGGCAGCAACAATTTTCAAAACTCATTCAGAAAGAGATCAGTCATATATTTCAATTAGAGTTTTCGGGCGATTTTACCGGTAGCCTCGTTACCGTCACGGATGTTTCTATGAGTCCTGATCTTGGCTTAGCAAGAATTTATATCAGTATTTTTCCTGTGAACAAGACCGAAACAATTATTGATCACATAAATGCCAACAAGGGAAAGGTAAGAGGAAGATTAGGAAGGTCAATAGGTAAAGAAATTAGAGTAGTACCAGAGTTGGCCTTCTTTGCGGACCGTACCTCCGAAACTGCGTATAAAATGGATGCACTAATTGAATCTCTAGATATTCCAAAAAAACCAGAAGACTCCGATTCTGACGAGTGAACGTTTCAAACTTTATAGCCAAGCGATACTTTGTCGCTAAAAAGTCTAAGAATTTTATTCAGATTCTATCCTGGATTTCGATGTTGGGAGTAGCCTTTGGCACTGCGGCATTAATTATTGTGCTCTCTGTTTTTAATGGTCTAGAAGGGGTTATCAAATCCGTTTACAATGCATTCGATCCTGATTTGAAGGTTCTTCCAATTGAAGGGAAGTCATTTATACCCGACCCAACTCAAGTTGCACAGATTTCTAGTTTAGAAGGTGTTATAGGAGTCTCTGAAGTAATTGAGGATAAGATGCTGGTTACTTATAGAAACGAGCAAGTTTTAGTAACTGTGAAAGGCGTTGATTCGGCTTTTCTTGCATCCAATAAATTGCAAACCTTGGCCTCTATTCGGGGTGAGCTAAAGCTTGAGGATGAAGATTACAACTACGCCATCATAGGAGCAGGAGTGGCTTATGAGTTGGGCCTGTTAATTGAAAGTGACCTTTTTGAGTTAGAATTAATTTACCCCAAAAGATTAAGGCCTGGTCAGTTAAATGCAAATGCTGTCCAAAGAGTGCCATTAAGGTCTGCAGCAATATTTAGTCTAGAGTCAAATTATGATCAAACGTATTTGATTACTTCAATTGATGCTGCAGCCAGAGCCGTTGGCTACAGAAAACAGAGAACAGGCTTAGAAATCTATTTTAGTGAAGAAGCTGATTTTGAAGACCTCAAATCAAATGTGACTAATATTTTGGGGACTGACTTTCAGGTATTAGACTCCGAGGAGCAACACGCAGAGCTTCTAAAATCAGTTAAGATTGAAAAGCTTTTTGCCTACATAGCTGTCACTTTTATAACCATCATAGCTTCATTTAATGTGTTCTTTACGCTAAGTATGTTGGCAATAGAAAAGAGACGTGATATTGCCATTTTGTATGCTTATGGAGCTACACAAAACTTGATTAAGCAGATCTTTCTTAAGCAAGGTGCGATTATCGCATTTGCGGGAGGTTTGATAGGCCTACTATTGGGCGTGGGTATCTGCATTCTTCAACAGGAATTTGGTTTGGTAAGAATTCAGATGACCTCTTCTATGGTGCAAGCATACCCTGTTGAGCTACTATGGTATGATCTGCTCTTCGTTGGATTGAGCGTTTGTTTAGTAACCGTGCTTACTTCTTATAGACCTGCCATTATTGCCACTCGAGTAAGCCTTGTAGACCACCTGCAATAATTTTTGAATCGCTATACTTTCCGTTTTTCATTTTAGGATAAATCCGTAATTTGCGTGTCGCCCTAGACTTAAATGAAGGTATCTACAGCTCAACCGTTCCAATTGATTTACTCATTATTCCAACATGAGTATTTAGGTTATTTATTTGAATCCTTCGTGGTTCAACTTGATGAGAAAGGGCGCCTTACTTTTCAGCATCAGAATATTTCGGCAAAAAATGCAAAAGAATTCGGTTCTGGTCTTACGGAGAAAGACTATCAGATTATAAAGCAGATAGACGAAATGCAGCAAGAGGCGATTGTCTTAAAGTTCTATAAGAAGAAAGTGAAGCCGATAGATTTTTTCTTAAAGGTCTATCATAAGGAAACGGGCGATAAGGTATTACAGGATACCATTCAGGTCTATCTAGAAAGTAGAAGAGCACAGATTCTGAGTCTTTTCGATCAAAATCATATGCTTTTTGAAATGGGCAAGGATGGAGAGCCTGCAGGTAAGCAAATTCACTACCAGCCAGAGAAGGCGACTGTACTTTTTCATTTTAGAAGGAATGAGGATAATACACACTACTTCCCTACGATAAAGCATCTAGGAGAGAGAATTGATTGGCAGTATAAAGGCTCTTATTTGGTTTGCCAAGATCAGGCTTGGATGGTGCTAGATGATAAGCTGCTCAGTTTTGCTAAAAATGTAGATGGTAAAAAACTGAAGCCATTTCTTAACAAGAAGTTCATAGTCATTCCTAGAAAGGTTGAGGAGACTTATTACCAAAAGTTCGTGACTCAGCTAGTAGCTTCTTTTGATGTATATGCCAAAGGATTTGATATTAATACTAAGCGGTTTGATCTCAAACCCAAGTTGTTTTTCTCAGAGCTTGTTCAAGCAACTAGTGGGCAGTTATTCTCGTCTAGTGGAAAGGCTGAAGCGCAGGATGCTTATGAAAATGCAAAGATTGTCTTCAAAATTGGCTTTGCATATGGTCCTTATGAATTTGAATACGAAGTGTCACCAAGTTCTTCTGTTCGGTTGGAGAAGATTGGTGATGCATATACCTTTCACAAGGTAAAGAGACAGGCCAGTTCAGAATTAAACTTAGTTAAGGCATTTAATGAAGAAGGTCTGATATTCAAAAACGGTCGATTTACATTAGGGAAAGGCAAAGCTTTCGATTGGCTCGGCTCACATAAAGAATGGCTTGAAGAAAGAGGTGTTGAAGTAGTTCAAACAGATTCAAGTGATAAAGAATATTTCGTTGGAGAATCAGCACTGGAAATAAAGGTTGAGGAGGGAATTGACTGGTTTGATATCAATGCTTTGGTTCGATTTGGGGATTATGAGATTCCTTTTAGTGAGTTGAGGAAACTATTGAGCAAGAATAAACTCGAAATTAAATTGCCGAATGGCCAAATTGCTGTGATCCCTGAGGCATGGATAAAGGATTATAGTGAACTATTTGCCTTTATGGAAGAGGGCGCCTCTCCTCAACAGATGCGACTGAAGAAGCACCATTTAGCTCTAGTTCAAGATCTAAGAAACGGTAGGCTAGCTAAAGTAACCATGGACCGTAAGTTAGAGGGTCTCCGGGATTATAAAGAACTTACGGAATACGATATACCAAAAGGCTTTAAAGGAACATTAAGACCTTACCAAAAGGCGGGTTATGATTGGATGAGGTTCTTGGCCGATTACAATTTTGGAGGATGTTTGGCGGATGATATGGGACTTGGTAAAACGGTTCAAACGCTCACTTTACTTCAGCATCAGAAAGATCAAGATGTAAAGCAAACATCACTTTTGATCATGCCAACATCCTTGATGTACAATTGGCAGTTAGAGGCTAAAAAATTTACTCCTAAGCTCAAAGTGATGGTTTATGCTGGCACGGGTAGGAATAAGAACCCCGAGCTTTTCCACAACTATGATATTGTAATTACATCTTACGGAATTACTCGAATTGATATCGATATTCTTTCAGAATATTATTTCAATTATGTAATTCTTGATGAATCTCAAGCTATTAAAAACCCAGAATCGCTAATTGCCAAATCTGTTGCCAAGCTCAATAGCAAGCACCGCCTTATTCTTACGGGTACGCCATTAGAGAACAGCACTATGGACTTGTGGTCTCAATTGAGTTTCGTAAATCCAGGCTTATTAGGAGGGCAAAAGTATTTCAAAGATCACTTTCAAATTCCTATAGAGAAGAAACAAGACATTGAGAAAACTAGAAAGCTCAATGTTATTATTAAGCCTTTTATTATGCGGAGGCAAAAATCTCAAGTGGCTAAGGATCTTCCAGAGAAAATAGAGTCGGTTAAGTATAGCCAAATGACTGATACACAAGCTGAGAGATATGAAGAGGTAAAGTCGTTCTATCGAAACCAAATCTTAGAGACTATAGAGAAGTCTGGCGTTAAGAAATCCCAAATGTTACTCCTACAAGGCCTGACACAGCTCAGACAAATTGCGAACCATCCCCTGATGGTAGATCAAGAATTTGAGGGGGGCTCTGGTAAGATGGAAGATGTAGTTTATACTATTCAAGAGGCTTTGAGTGAAGGTCACAAAATTTTAATCTTCAGCCAATTTGTGAAGCACCTGAAGATTATGTCGGATTACTTCGATAATAAAGAACTGACCTATGCCTATTTAGATGGCTCTACGAAAGACCGCCAGGCAGAAGTAGAGAAGTTTCAGAATAATAAAGACATCAAATTATTTTTGATTTCTTTAAGGGCAGGGGGGCTTGGCTTAAACTTGACAGAAGCAGATTATGTGTTTTTGTTAGACCCTTGGTGGAATCCTGCCATTGAAGAGCAAGCTGTTGATAGAGCCCACAGAATTGGTCAAAAGCGAAATGTATTTACCTATAAGTTCATTGCAAAGGATACGGTTGAGGAGAAGATTTTAAAGCTTCAACAGAATAAACTCAAATTGGCTTCGGATTTAATTACAACTGAAGAAAGCTTTGTGAAAAAGCTTACATCAGAAGATATTACTGAACTACTCGCATAGACTTATGGCTAAATCTAAATCTGTATTTGTTTGTCAAAGTTGTGGGGCTCATTCTGCCAAATGGGTGGGTAAATGTCCTTCTTGTAACGAATGGAATACCTACGTTGAAGAGGTGATTGAAAAAGCCAGTGCCGAAAAAACTTCCTGGAGAGATTCGTCAGAACCTACGGTTAAGCAAAAGCCAATTAACATTAAGGATGCTCAGCAGATTGTTGAGAAAAGACTAAGTACAAAGGATCATGAACTCAATAGAGTTTTAGGAGGAGGAATTGTTGCTGGTTCCTTGGTACTAATAGGCGGTGAGCCAGGCATTGGTAAGTCTACGTTAATGCTTCAATTGGCCTTAAGTGCCTCTAGAACCAAAGTGCTATATGTAAGTGGGGAAGAAAGTCAGCAGCAGATTAAAATGCGTGCGGACAGAATAGGCATTGCCACAGATAACTGCTTTGTGCTTTCGGAAACAAGTACGCAGCAAATCTTTACTCAGGTGCGAGAAATTCAACCTCAAGTATTGATTATTGATTCTATTCAAACTTTGCAGACCAATAGAATAGAGTCCGCGGCTGGTTCCGTTTCGCAAGTAAGAGAGTGTACCGGTGAACTGATGAAGTTTGCCAAAGAGACTAATACACCGGTCTTTTTAGTGGGTCACATTACCAAAGACGGCAGTATTGCAGGGCCAAAGATTTTGGAACATATGGTAGATACGGTACTTCAATTTGAAGGAGATCGACATATGAGCTACCGTATTTTGAGAACGGTAAAGAACAGATTCGGGTCTACTTCTGAATTGGGAATTTACGAGATGCAGGCCAATGGTTTAAGGCAAGTATCTAACCCTTCTGAAATTTTAATTTCTCAAAGAGCAGATGATCTTTCCGGTGTTGCAATTGGAGCGACTATTGAGGGTAATCGACCATTGTTAATAGAGGTTCAGTCATTGGTGAGTAGTGCAACCTACGGTACCCCACAAAGAAGCACTACGGGATTTGATGTAAAGAGACTGAATATGCTTTTAGCTGTTCTGGAGAAGAGAGGAGGCTTAAAGTTTTCAGCACAAGATGTGTTCTTGAATATTGCCGGAGGTATTAGAATAGAAGAACCAGCATTAGATTTAGCAGTTTGTGCATCTCTAGTGAGTTCTTATCATGATGTTGCTATTCATGAGAAAGTAGCTTTTGCTGCTGAAGTTGGACTTGGCGGTGAGATTCGAGCGGTGAATAGAATTGAGGATAGAATAGCCGAGGCTGAGAAACTAGGCTTCGAAGAAATCTACGTTTCAAAGTACAATACAAAGGGCTTAGATATGAAAAACCGTAGCATTCGCGTAAAGCCATTCTCTAAATTGAGAGAGGTTTTTGAAGAGCTAATGGCTTAGTCTAGTCCAAAGCCCATTCTACCTTGTAGACCTCCGGTATGTACAAATAGAATTTTTGACCCTTTGGGAAACTTGTTTTCTTTGATCATATCGAGAATACCCAGCATGGCTTTAGCGGTATAAATTGGATCTAGTTTGAATCTGTGCTCTGCTTCAAAAGCCAACATGTCAGACTTAAGTTCTTCAGGAAATTTTGCGTATCCTCCAAAATGGTATTTGCCATTAACCTCCCAGTTATCTCGAATATCGAAACCATTCGTACTCAGAAGGCTGGACACCTCAACTGTCAAAAACTCTCCTTTTAAAGAGGAAAAGCCAATCACCTTTCCTTCTCCTTTAAGGCCTTCAATAATACCGGCCAGAGTACCTCCAGTGCCCACCGAACAGCAGTAGTAATCATAGCTCTTATCTAGCTCATTAATCATTTCAAGACAACCTTCAATCGCTTCCTTGTTTGAGCCGCCCTCGGGAATAGTGTAAAATTCTCCGAACTTCTTTTTTAACTCATCCATGAAAATGAGACTGTTTTTTAGTCTGTATTTTGTTCTATCGATATAGTGAAGCTCCATATCAGAATCTTTAGCAAACTGAAGCGTAGGATTGAGCGGTAAGGTTTCTTCCCCGCGAATAATACCAATAGTCTTAAAGCCATATTTTTTACCTGCGGCAGCCGTTGCATAAATGTGATTGGAAAAGGCACCGCCAAAGGTTAGAAGCGTATCATGACCTTCCGCTTTTGCTCTTGATAGATTGTATTTCAGTTTTCTCGCTTTGTTACCTGAAATGGTTGGGTGATTTAAATCCTCTCTTTTTACAAATAATTGAACCTGCTTAGCGGTCAGTAAGTCGTTGTGGATTTCAACTACAGGAGTTGGCTTTATTTCCATATTGGCAATTTAGACATATCTATCCTGTTATCTTTGGAACATGGAAGACCACTTGGAAGAAGGGGATTTGTTTGACCACCATCGAATTGTTTGCGACCCAGGTCAAGAGCCTTATCGAGTAGATAAGTTCTTAATGGATCGGCTCCCGAATGTGACCCGCAATAAAGTTCAGCAAGGAATCAAAGATGGTTTTGTTAAGGTGAATGGCCTGGAAGTGAAGCCAAACTTTAAGGTTAAAGCGAACGATGAAGTAGTAGTTGCATTACCTGAACCTCCAAGAGAAACCGAACTCTTGCCAGAGGATATTCCCTTAAATATTGTTTATGAAGATGACGACCTGTTGGTTGTGAATAAAGAGGCAGGCATGGTGGTTCATCCAGCTTACAATAATTGGACAGGCACATTGGTGAATGCTTTAACGTATCATTTTAAGCAGCTGCCAACCATGAAGGACAATGAAGGAAGACCTGGTTTGGTTCACCGAATTGATAAGGATACTTCAGGACTTCTTGTAATTGCAAAGTCTGAAAAGGCTATGTCTGGTTTAGCTAGGCAGTTCTTTGATCATAGTATTGAGCGTACTTATCATGCCTTGGTTTGGGGAATACCCAAAGAGGAGAATGGAACAATTGATGTTCATTTAGGAAGAAGCGAAAAGGATAGAAGAGTAACTGTCGCTATTGAAGATGGCAGCAGAGGCCGAAACGCCATCACTCATTATAAGACCTTAGAAGAATTGAGATACGTGTCTTTGATTAAGTGTAACCTAGAGACGGGTAGAACACATCAGATTAGGGCACACTTAAGATACTTAGGTCACCCACTATTCAACGATGCCACGTATGGAGGGGATAGAGTCTTAAAAGGCACTCAGTTTTCTAAGTATAAGTCATTCGTGGATAACGCTTTTAAATTAATGCCAAGACAGGCACTTCACGCAAAGTCCTTAGGTTTTATCCACCCAGTTTCTAAAAAATTCATGCAATTCGATTCTGAATTACCAGCAGACTTTACAGCGGTAATGGAAAAGTGGAGGAATTACGTTAAGCTAGATTAATTCAGGACAAACTCTAGTATTGCGTAAGCATGAAACGCAGTGCCAACCAATACAAATAGGTGCCAAATGGCATGATGATACTTAACCTTGCGCATGAGATAAAATACTACGCCTAGGGTATAGGCACCACCTCCATATAGCATGTAATTGACAGCTTCTTTACCAATCTCATCACTAATCTTACCAAACATGAGAAAGCCCAGCCAACCCATTCCTAAATAAGAAAGAAGTGAAATGACTTCGTATTTACCGGTAAAAAAGATCTTGAAGATAATGCCTGCTAAAGCGATGGACCATGCACCCAATAACATGTTTCTACCATAATTCGTTTCTCCCAAAACACCCCAAGTAAAAGGAGTAAATGTACCAGCAATGAGTAGGTAGATTGAAATATGGTCTAGCTTCTTAAATAAATATTTACGCTTTTTCGATTTTACAGAATGATATAATGTACTGGCCGTATAGAGTGTTATTCCAGAAATAAAGAAGATGGAAACGCTAGCTTTAATATTAAAAACTAATGTGCTGGGTTGAATAATGGTATAAATTAACCCGATAAGGCAAGCGATAATGCCCAGCCCATGGGTTATGGCATTGGCAACTTCTTCCTTTGGGGTATAGGCGTCTAAGCCTTTATGTTTTTTCAATTTTTGAGTGTTTCACCACAGAACTTGCAATAATTGGCATCATCATCATGCCCAACTTCACCACAAGTCGGGCAGGCATACTGTTTGGGTACTAGGCCTTCTTTCGCTTTTTGCAACTCCACAGTTACAATGCCTGTAGGCACGGCTATTATGGCATAACCCAGAATCATCACCAATGAGGCAATCGTTTGGCCTAAAATACTTTGGGGAGCTATATCTCCATAACCTACGGTGGTTAAGGTGACTATGGCCCAGTAGACAGAACGAGGAATACTTGTGAATCCATTCTCACCACCTTCTACCAAGTACATGATGGTTCCCATAATAATTACAATGGTCACTACTGAACCCATAAAGACAACGATCTTATGACGGCTTGCTTTTAGTGCTTTGCCAAGTTGTTCTCCTTCTCCTACAAACCTTCCTAGCTTAAGAATTCTAAAGACCCTAAGTAGTCTCAATGCTCTAATTACCAGCAGGTATTGTGTTCCAGTAAGAACTAGACTTAAATAGGTGGGAAGAAGCGATAAAAGATCTATTAAACCGTAGAAAGAGAAGATGTACTTTGTTTTGCGGACGGTAATGTAGATACGAATAAGGTATTCTAGTGTAAATGCTACTGTCAGTACCCATTCAACAATTCTAAAAATGTAACCATAATTAGACTCTAATGAAGGAACACTCTCCAGCATTACAGCTAGAATACTCAGGATAATGGCGATTAATAAACCGACATCAAATGCTTTACCCGCTGGGGTATCGGTTCCAAAAATGATAATGAAGAGTCGCTTACGGATATTCATTTAAAAAATTGAGCGTTTAACTAAGTAACGAAAAAAACCCTGCCAGTAAAACTGACAGGGCCAATAAACACACACAATACCTCACAGAGGTGAGGATTTCTTACTGCCGTTATAACGACATCATTTCTTTAAAGCGGGCTGCCTGTCTTCGGCTCACCTCTACTTTTTCTCCTCCTCGTAAAACTACCATTAAACCGCCATTAAACCAACTTTCTATGCTTTCGACCCATGTCAAGTTAATGATGTGCTTTCGGCTAGCGCGGAAAAAAGAACGGTCATCTAACTTTTCATCCAAAGCATTCAACGACTTGTGAATCATTGGCTTAAAGTTCTCAAAATAGATTTTTATATAGTTACCGTCTGATTCGAATAAGCGGATATTCTCAAGCTTTACAAACCAGCACTTTTCGCCATCCTTTACAAAGACTCTGTCCGAAGGGCCTAACTTTTGAGCTGGTAATTCGGTAGTAGCTTCCTCTTTGCTATCCCTGTTAAGAATTTTAGTAACCGTTTCTTTTAATCTGTCTGGCTCGATTGGTTTCAATAAATAATCAAGGGCATTAAAATCGAAGGCCTTTAAAGCATACTCATCATAGGCAGTTGTAAATACTACTTCTGGTACAGTGTCTAGAGACTCTAATAGCTCAAAACCTGTTTTACCTGGCATTTGAATGTCCAAGAAGAGGAGGTCCGGTTTAAGACTTTTAATTTTCTCTTCAGCATCTTCGGCATTTACCGCTTCGCCTACTATTTCAATCTCTTGGTATTCCTGTAACAGGTTTGTTAACTCTTTTCGAGCTAGTCTTTCATCATCAATAATGAGTGCCTTCATATTCAAATCGATTAAATTCTGTGAGGGATCTTTACTTTCGTCACAACAAACTTATTATTTTCATTGTAAATCCTAAAGGAAGCATTTTCACCATATATAAGCTTTAAACGTTCCTTAGTGTTTACTAAACCTACGCCACTTCGTGAATTTGGCTTTTTTATACCATTTATCAACTGTCCGCTGTTCCTTATTTTCAGCATGAGCACAGAATCTATCACTTGAGAGGAAACCTCAATAACGCCACCAGCCATTAATTTAGAGATACCATGTTTAATGGCATTTTCCACTAAAGTCTGTACCATCATGGGAGGTACTTCAAACCCACCAGACGCGGGGTCAATATTGTAGGTCACTCTTAGTCGCTCTTCAAAGCGAATACTTTCAAGCGCTAAATAATCTCTTACGGTATTCAGCTCATCGCCAAAGCTTACTACACGTTTCTTATCTGTAATAAGCGAGTTGCGGAGGATATTAGATAGTTGGGTTATAGCAATTTTGGCCTTAGACGGTTCCTCATCCACTAGGGCGCGCATACTATTTAGCGCATTAAAAATAAAGTGAGGATTGAGCTGAGATTTTAATTGATTCAGGTGCATCTCATTCATAGCCGCTTCATACTTTAACGAGCGCGTATTGCCTTCCAAGAAGTGATATAGGAAATAAAAGGTTGACCATAAGATGTAGAAGATGGTGTAAGTCATTAAGGAGAGCAATAGTTCAGGAGATTGGAATTCCTCAATGGTACCAGCTAGCATATAAATGCTTTTGGATAGAGCAAGCACTAGAATTGCGGAAACGACAATGATACCCAGAACTCTAGGGACAATTCGGCCAATGTTTATTTCAAGCCACCTTCTTTTTAGAATCACTTGCCTAATAAACCAATGAGAAACAGCAAAAAGGAGCGGTGTGTGTATAAAAAGCTCTATGCGTGAGAGGCGAATACCCGCTTCGCTTAACTCTTGAGGATTCAAGGCTAATCCGATCAGGTTGGCAATCAAGTATATGCCCCAACCTGTTGCTTGTAGTGTCCAATAAAGCCGCCTCTTTTTCATTTAGTCTTGGAAAGTACATAAACTTTGAGAATGCCAAGGGCATGAAAAGTTTAAAAGGCGATTTTTAGAGTATTTTTGGTTTAAAGACTGTCTCCTGGCTTGTAGTCCTTATCTCTTAAGAAGGTACGAATGATCAAGCGAGTGCCGCGATCATAGGTGAGGTAGTTCCATACCCAGTTGCTTAAAATCACTAATCTGTTTCTAAAACCTACAATGGACATGAGGTGCACAAACATCCAGGCAAAAAGACCTCCAAAATGGAATTTGGGCATGTCTACAACGGCTTTGTTTCTTCCAATGGTAGCCATTGAGCCTTTGTCTTTATAGCGGAAAGGTTTTGGTTCACGATTTTTTAGTTGCATGCGCAAGTTCTTGCCGAGTAATTGCGCTTGCTGCATAGCGACAGGTGCCACCATTGGGTGACCGCTTGGATATTTTTCTTCTTTTAAGAGTGCAATATCTCCTATGGCATAGATGTCTTCATAACCTTTTACTGCGCTGAACTCATCAACCATAATTCGGCCTCTCTCTATAGAGCCTTTATTTAAGCCATCTATGACATTTCCTGTTACACCTGCGGCCCACACTACTGTTTTTGCGGGTATTGTTGTCCCATCTGTGAGCTTTACATCTTTGCCATCATAATGCTCTAAGCGCGTATTCAGTCGAACGTCAACATCAAACTCTTTCAAGTATTCTAATGCACGTTCACCAGACTTGTCTGACATTCCAGAAAGAAGCCTAGGACCTGCATCAACCAAATGCAGTTTCATAATATCAAAGTCTATATCTGGATAGTCTTTTGGCAAGACATGTTTTTTCAATTCGCCTAAGGCACCCGCTACTTCTACGCCTGTTGGTCCGCCCCCTACAATTACAAAGTTGGTTAAACGATCTTGCTCTTCTTGGTCGGGAGACATTACTGTTTGCTCAAAGTTCTGAAGAAGGTGACTTCTCAAGTCGAGTGCCTGTGGAATTTGCTTCATCGGAAACGTACGCTCGTACATTTTCTGGTCTCCGAAATAATTGGTTTTAGAACCATTGGCAATTACCAGCAAATCGTAATCAAGCTCTCCCACTAAGGTTTGAATGCGTTTCTTTTTGGGATCTATTCCCGTTACCCGGGCCATTCTAAAGTAAAAGTCCTTATGATTCTCAAAGAGGTGCCTTAAAACACCTGCGATTGAATCTGGCTCTAGACCCGCTGTGGCCACCTGATACAATAAAGGCTGAAACGTATGATAGTTGTGCCTGTCTAGAAGGACTATTTGATAAGGCGCACTTTTGAGAGATTTAATGAGTTGAATTCCCGCAAAACCACCACCAATAATTATGATTCGCTTGTTTTCTGACTTGGGAACATCTAAGTGCAGGTGTGAAAGTTTACCCATATAGAGAAAGTTACTTTTTTAACGGAATTCTCTTTACTCGGGTTCTTTGAATTGACCTAAATCTCTAATAAATGTTAAAAAGGAAAAAAGATATAATACTACGGTTGTACCTGCCGTTTCTAAGGTGTATGTAAAGCATATATAGAATTAAAATCCTATGCTGATGTCTGTTCCCCGTGTTAGGAAACAGTCGAATTGAGGAGTGTGATCAGTATAGATTTTAATGTTTTGGTTGAAGATGATGCTGCCCGTGGTTGGGCGGCATCTATTTTTTTATTAAGTGACTGGTAAATCAGTGAAATAGGAAATTAGTTGATTAATAAACCGGTAATTGGCTCTACGGATTTTGTCTTAAAATTCAAGGGGTATTTTGTATAAGCTTTATTCTCCCCTTCATGGGTTGGGGGTATGGTTCAGTTCTTCTTTTAGAAATTTAGCCGTATATCCTTTCTTAGATTTAGCTACTTTTTCTGGAGTTCCTTCAGCAACAATTTCACCTCCTAAATCACCACCTTCAGGCCCTAGATCTATAATATGATCTGCTACTTTAATAATGTCTAGGTTATGCTCAATAATCAGAACAGAATTGCCTTTGTCTACTAATCGGTTTAATACATCTAGCAAATGCTGAATATCTTGAAAATGGAGGCCAGTAGTTGGTTCATCTAAGATATACATGGTTTTGCCAGTATCTTTCTTAGATAGCTCTGTAGCAAGCTTTACCCGCTGTGCTTCTCCACCAGATAAGGTGGTGGCGTGCTGTCCAAGCGATATATAGCCTAGTCCCACATCATTAAGCGTCTTAATCTTTCTGAGAATCTTAGGTTGATGCTCAAAGAAATCAACGGCTTGTTCTACCGTCATGTCAAGCACATCTGATATTGACTTTCCTTTGAATCTTACTTCTAAGGTTTCTCTGTTATAACGTTTACCCTTACAGGTTTCGCATGGCACATGTACGTTTGGTAAGAAGTCCATTTCAACCAGCTTCATGCCTGCACCTTCACAGGTTTCACAACGGCCTCCTTTTACATTGAATGAAAAGCGACCGGCTTTATAACCACGAATTTTGGCTTCTGGTAACTCCGTGAAAAGTGTTCTGATATCTGAGAACACTCCTGTATAAGTAGCTGGGTTAGACCTTGGAGTACGCCCAATTGGCGACTGATCAACCTCAATTACCTTATCAACATGATCTAGACCGTCAATCGAACTATAAGGCAAGGCTCGTTTTTTTGATCTAAAGAAATGATGGTTCAGTATTGGGAATAAGGTGTCATGAATAAGGGTAGACTTACCAGAACCTGAAACTCCCGTGACACAAACCATTTTACCTAAAGGAAGTGTGAGGTTAACCTTTTTGAGGTTGTTCCCTTGCGCTCCTTTTAATTTGATGGCATTACCATTGCCAGCTCTTCTTTCCTTTGGAATAGCTATTGACTTAATTCCTTTGAGGTAATCAGCGGTAGTTCCGCCAGCTTCTAGAAAGGCCTTTGGTTCCGCAGCGCCAACCACCTGGCCACCATGTCTGCCTGCACCTGGGCCAATGTCTATAATGTGGTCTGAAGCCAGCATCATATCCTTATCATGTTCCACCACGATGATTGTGTTACCAATATCGCGCAGATCTTTTAGGGCATTTATGAGCTTTACATTATCACGCTGATGCAAACCAATACTTGGTTCATCCATAATATAAAGCACGCCTACTAACTGAGTACCTATTTGTGTTGCCAAGCGAATTCTCTGTGCTTCTCCTCCAGATAAGGTTCTCAGTGGGCGGTTCAGTGTCAGATAGTCCAAGCCAACATCCAGCAAAAAGCCGATTCGCTTTCTAATTTCTTTCAGAACTTCCGGGGCAATTTGCTTTTGCTTATTTGTGAGCCGCTCTTCCACATCACTAAACCAATTGCCTAATTCAGCAATATTCATTCTGGCTAATTCAGAGATATTCGCACCGCCAACTTTAAAATGTAATGACTCTTTTTTAAGCCTAGCTCCTTCACAAGAATCGCAAACCTTCACTGTCATGAAGTCTTCGATCCACTTTCGTGTTTTTTCAGTGCCTTCTTCTTTTTGCTTCTCCAGAAACTTGATGATTCCTTCAAACTTAGTGTTCCATTCGGTACCAGGATATTTCTTACTGCTTACCGCAACAGGTACATTGTCTCCATAGAGAATAATCTCCAAGACTTCGTTAGGAATCTTATTAATTGGGGTAGTGATATTTACCTTATATCGCTTAAGAATGGCTTCAATCTTCTTAAAAATCCAAATGTCTCGGTAATTGCCAAGTGGGGTAATACCCCCACGACTAATACTCAGATTGGGATCTGGAATAATGCTCTCTTTGCTAATTTCTTGCACATGGCCTAAACCATTACAAGTTTTACAGGCGCCATAGGGCGAATTGAAAGAGAAATTATTTGGCGATGGCTCATCATAGGAGAGACCTGTTTCAGGGTCCATGAGGTATTTGGAGAAATGATGAATCTCGTTCTCCTGATCTCTTAGCATGAGCACCCCTTTACCATGAGACAATGCTGATTTCACACTTTGGGCAATTCGGAAGCGATCTTTCTCCGAAGCCACTAGGCGGTCTATGACAATTTCAACATCGTGTGTTTTGTAACGGTCAACCTGCATTTTGGGAACCATGTCCATAACCACACCGTCAACCCGAACTTTGGTAAAGCCCATTTTACGGATTTGTACAAAGAGCTCTCGATAATGACCTTTTCGGCCTTTTACCACAGGGGCGAGCACAATCAGTTTCTGACCATCAAAATTATTGCAGATATGATCTACAATCTGGTCCTCAGATTGCCTAATCATGGCTTTACCACTGAGGTAAGAGTAAGCAATACCTGCTCTAGCATAAAGGAGTCTCAAGAAATCATAGATTTCAGTGAGCGTTCCAACAGTAGATCGAGGGTTTCTTGAAGTGGTTTTCTGCTCAATGGAAATAACCGGACTCAGTCCGTTGATTTTATCAACATCTGGTCTTTCCATATCGCCAATAAAAGATCTCGCATATGCAGAGAAACTTTCCATGTACCTTCTCTGGCCTTCGGCATAGATGGTGTCAAAGGCCAAAGATGATTTACCAGAACCTGAAATACCCGTGATGACCACGAGCTTATTTCTCGGAATGGTGGCATCAATGTTTTTGAGATTGTGCTCACGCGCGCCAAAAATTTCTATGTTTTCATGACCAGATTGGTCAACAGGTGCGGGGTCGATTACAGAATTTTCTATCAGTTTCTCCATGTATTGGGCTGCGAAAAGCAGAATTCACAAAAGTCTAGATTTAGACCTGCATTTACAACCTAGCTGGTAAAGAAACTGTTAAGCGATTTGCCTATTTTAATAAGAAACTTCCCATTATGGCTTTATGGTCTGAAGTTATTCGGACCGCATTCAAGGAATCACAACCAATCCCATCTGAGTGAAAGATATAGTCTATCGGAATTTGAGCAATAAAAGGGTTCCAAGTAGGGTAGGTAGGGGTAAGCCTTTTCCTACTATCCTTTAGGTTGGTGCTTGATCGAAAACTAACCAATCTTTTATCCCAGGGAACGGTATTGAAATCTCCTAGTACTAAGAATTCACCTTCTGTTTGGGCAATATAGTCTTCGGCAATTTTCAAGTGCTCATTTCTATTTTGGTACCGATCTTTTGTCATGGGAGAGCGCGTATGCAGCGCCACAAAGTTGACTTCTTCTTGGTTGAGTTGAATTTTCCCTGTGATGTTCTTCGTACCAATCCAATCATAAACTTCAACATCAACCAATGGATGCTTACTAAAGATGGCAATGCCTTGTCCTTCATCTTTACCAAAGGCAATTCTATGATACGGATATAGGTTTCCGAGTCCGTCTTCTAATTTAGTTGCCCATGTATTACTTACTTCTTGAAATGAAATGAGGTCTGGCTCTAGCTGTTTTACTCTCGTAATGGTTTCGTTATAAGATGTGTTTCTGGTAAGTAAATTGAATTGAAGGACACT
This sequence comes from Roseivirga sp., assembly GCA_965661455.1. Classification (GTDB taxonomy): domain Bacteria; phylum Bacteroidota; class Bacteroidia; order Cytophagales; family Cyclobacteriaceae; genus Roseivirga. The sequence continues at coordinate 99,041 of CBFIDV010000001.1, read as the reverse complement.
CAATTCTTCTTGTCCTTGTCTTACATTTAGGGTCGACCCAAGAGGTCCGCTTACCTTAATGAGGAGAAGCAGATAAATAATAAAATTGGTGCCTGCAACACGATAGTGCCGCTTTAATATCCAGATGATGCTGAATATGCCGTAAGCCAACATAGCTTGAAAAAGAAACGATTGGAGTAAGGTAATTTCAAACGAGATGGTTGGAATAAGTAAAAAGATTGAAGGGATAACAAAGAGCCCAGCGACCATGCGTTCTTTGTTTTTGGTTTGCCTCATCCAACCGTAGATTCTAAGACCAAAGAGCACCAACTTTAAGAGTACCCTCAACATGAATTTATGTGAACTAGACATAAAGCTTATGATTGACGTTAAGGGGATATGTTGTTCTCTTAAAGCTAAATGCAAGACTATTATTTTTTGGTAATGCAAAGTTACCAACGCCTGCATTCAGGTTCTTGCTACTTAAGTTGAGGCTTGCTATTCTGTAGATAACTGACAGAAAATCAACCATGAATGAATATTGAATTTTGTTTAGCATTTTCTTAATTCAGCTGTTGTTTAATGATTAGTTCAAGTCCATTGATGTGTTCTTTAAATGCCTTTTTCCCAGGTGTGGTAACACTATATTTTGTATTGGGCTTTCTGCCAACGAATGACTTTTCAATAGCTATATATTCAGCCTTTTCAAGTGCCTTTAAATGACTCGCGAGATTGCCATCGGTAACGCTCAATAATTCCTTGAGCCGATTGTATTCTACTTGATTATTAGCAACCAAGGCAGACATGATTCCGAGCCGGACACGGTTCTCGAAAGCTTTATTCAATTTGTGAATATCTACTTTCAACGTTCGTATTTGAAATACATTAGAGAACCATAAACGATGTGGAGGGCTCCAAACCCAATGGCCCAAATAATCAGCCCTTTACCAACAATAAAACAGGCGATAAGCCCAAGGATGATTTCTGAGATACCTAAATATTTGATGTCTCGGTATGTAAAGTGACTGGCATTGATTAAGCCTAATCCATAAAATATAAGTGTAAATGGTGCGATTAAACCAATGATGCCATTGATGTAGAGAATGTATGTAACTATTGCTCCCGTAACCAATGGGATCGCCAAATTTGTGAGGAGGTTTTTGGTTGTATCATCCCATGATTTAACACCTTCTTTTTTGGCTTTAATTTTGGTGAGTATTAGTCCCGTGATTACGGTAAGCGCTAATACCCCTAGAGCAATGAGTAAGAGTGACTGTGCATTGGCTTTTGCATTTCGTACGATTTGTTGCCCGTAGACTACATCATCTATGGTAGTGTAAGCCACTTCGTAGGCAAAATAAGCACCGACTAAGGCATAGATACCTGCCAATATTCCAGATAGTCCGCTGAGCGAAATAAACTTGGAAGATTTTTCCATCATGGACCTGATTTCCGTTATGTCTTTGAGATAATCTTTTTCCATTTTAAAAGTACTTTGAATTACAAAGTTAATATTTACTTTAATTACTCAAAGCTGCACGCGGTATTATCTCTTAAGTGTAATTGTTGAGTAATTCTGTTAGTGAAGCATGATCATTAGCGAGTTTACTTGCTCCTGCCGAGATGAGATTATTGCCCAAGCCTTCTCTTACATGGCTGCCACCTAAGAAGCCTATGGTTGTTAATCCTGCAGCAGTACTGGCTACCACACCAGCGAGGCTATCTTCAACAACAACTATTTCGCTCTTGTCTAAGCCCGTTTTTTCAACGGCTAATTCATAAACTGCAGGGTCGGGCTTTCCTTTAGGCACCATTTCGGCTGAGTAGACTCTGCCTCCAAAATGATCTGTGATGTTAAGCTTCTCTAATGCTAGCTCTACATAGTCTTTTGCACTATTCGAAACACAGGATTTGGATATATTGATTGATTCCAGCATTTCCCACACACCATTAATGGGTCTTTGGTTTTCTTTGATCAAACCATCGAGCATGGGCACTACTTTTGAAAGATCAATGCCTTGGTCTAGTTGGCCTTCGCCTTTTAGAATATTAATAATGTCTGTGAAAGTCTTGCCTGTATATTCTGAGATATAGGTTTCCAGATCAATTGCCACCTTTTCAGAATTCAGCCATTTAGTAACTTCTTCAGCAGCAACAATTTCTGTGTCAATTAAAACCCCATCACAGTCAAAAAGAATATGTTTTATCACTAGAAGTTAGGTGTCAGTAAATATTTAGAATAGAATTCATCAACTACGCGTACTGCTTCTGTTGGTGTCTCAACCAAATTAATAAGGTCTAAGTCTTCAGGGCTAATATTGCCATAACTCAGCATAGTTTCTTTTACCCAATCTAAAAGACCTCCCCAAAACTCTTTACCCACGAGCACAATTGGGAAACGACCAATTTTATGTGTTTGAATTAAGGTAATGGCTTCAAAGAGTTCATCTAAGGTTCCAAACCCACCAGGCATCACAATAAAACCTTGAGAATACTTTACAAACATGACTTTGCGAACGAAGAAATAATCGAACGATATGAGTTTGTCTGGGTCAATGTAAATATTGTTGCCTTGTTCAAAGGGTAATTCAATATTCAAACCAACCGACTTACCCTTTTCACTCTTCGCACCTTTGTTACCAGCTTCCATAATACCGGGTCCGCCACCAGTAATTACGCCATAGCCATGACGCACCAGTTTGGCAGCAATCTCCTCCGTCATCTTATAAATAGGATTGTCAGGAGCTGTTCGTGCCGATCCAAAAATTGAAACACATGGCCCAATTTTGGCCAGCTTTTCAAAGCCCTCCACCATTTCGGCAATCACTTTAAAAACCACCCAAGAGTCGTGGGTTTTTATCTCGTTCCAGTCTCTATCTTGAAATGCTTGTTTGATTTTATCTTCAGCTGTCATGTATTTGAATTTTGTCTAATCTAAGGTGAAAAATGCGGAACCTTATTAACGCTGCTTTAAGTCTTCTAGTGCTTCGCGTAATTTTGGAAATGAGAATTGAAAGCCAGCTTTCTGAATTTTTTCAGAACTTATTCGACTCCCACCTAAAACAATGGCACTCATTTCTCCCAGCATTAATTTTAGAATTACTGATGGAACGGGAATAGGGAGATAAGGTTTCTTGAACACCTTAGCGGCAACTTTAGTGAAATCACGATTGGTAAATGGTTTTGGGCCAACGGCATTATAAGCTCCCGATATTTCTGGGGTTTCTATGGCATAGATAATCATACCACACAAATCGTCTATGTGAATCCAGCTCATGTATTGATCTCCTTTTCCCAAGGGAGCAGAAACTGGCGGCTTGAGAAGCTCCTTCAGTGCACCGCCTTTTTCGCTGAGCACTACACCTATTCTTACTTGTGCCAGGCGAATGCCTAACTCTTTTATTTTACGAGTAGATGTATCCCAGGCATCGGTAACATGGGCCAAAAAATCTTGGCCTACTGGAGCATCTTCATTAATGATTTTTTTTCCAGTATCGCTGCCATAAAGGCCAATAGCAGAAGCCGCAATGAAGGCTTTTACCTGATGGTCCCTTTTTTTGAGCTCGTTATGAAGTAATAAGCTCGTTTTAGTACGACTATTGTAAATTTCGTCTTTGCGCTCAGGGGTCCACTTTTTGTCAGCAACACCGGCACCGGCTAGATGCACAATGGTATCAACACCTTCAAAGGCTAGCGGATCCAAATACTCTTTTTTGTAATCCCAGATATATGTTTTATCAACCATAGACTGAGATCTACTGAGAATACTTACGCTGTATCCTTTGGCTTTTAGTTTGGGAATTAGGGCTGAACCTACTAATCCGGTTCCTCCAGTAATCAAAACGCTTTTCGACATAATTTATAAACACATATTACCCTACGGCTTGTTTTAAAGATAGGGGATAAAAAAAGCCAAGTCACGAATTTGTGACTTGGCTTTTTATTTAAGGACTCTTATTTCTTAGAAAGAGAATTTGATTCCCGCACCGAATGAGATGCCAGGGCTAAATCTTTGGAAAATCTGTGGAGCAGCTTCCAAGTTAGTTTCTGTTCCACTTGAGAATGATCTTTCGTAGAACTGCTCAAGCTTATCATTCAAAATGTTATTCACGCTAAAGTTCAAAGCCCATTGCTCGTTAGCACCAAATACCTTGTTCATGTTAAAGTTCAAGCTATTGAAAGGCTGTGAGAATACGTCTGGGTCAAGACCTCCACCTACAACTACTAGGGTTTTGCCTTTCACATTGTAGAAGAAACCAGCGTCTATACCTTTTTCGTAATTGTCGTAAGAAAAACCTGCGTTCAAAATCCAAGGTGCTTGGCCTGCCATGTTTCTGGTATCGTCAATTACTTCACCCGTTCTCGCATTGTTGTTTCTAGTTCTTAATTCAGTTTCAGAAATATCAATGGCAGACTGTACAACTGTTACATTGCCAAAAAGGCTGAACTCAGGACCAATAAAATCGAGCGCTTTTTTGAATTCGAACTCAACTCCGTATACTTCACCATCACCTACGTTTCTTGGCTGGAACTCAGCATTGGTTTGAGCTTGTGGCAATCTGATTAATTCAATAGGGTTGTTGAATGTCTTATAGAAAGCAGAGAAAGAATAGTTCTGGCCTCTGTCTTTGAACATTTCCCATCTTAAATCAAAGTTGTTGATGTCTGTCTCAACTAGGTTTCCATCCCAATCATCAATAGCAAAAAGACCACCATTGAAGATTCTGTTAGAAACTGGATCGAGAATCTGCGCGAAAGACAATTCTTTGAAAGAAGGTCTTGCAATTGTTTTTGAGTAAGACAATCTCAAGTTTTGATCTTCTACTAAAGAGTAAATAAGGTTCACCGAGGGGAAGAAGCCTAAGTCATCAAGTACTTCATCGTCATTGAGAACTCTTGATTGCAATTGGTCTCTACCGGTATGTCTTTGAACAAAATTTTCAGCTCTTACGCCAATGATACTTTTAAGATTATTAGTAGGTTCGAATTCAGTGGACACATAAAATGCCGTGTTATTGATTGTGGCATTATACTGGTTAGGATTTGGCTCACTGAAACCAGAGTTGAGATAAATGAAACCATTTGGGTAAATGTTTTCTGCAGTCCAAACTTCTTCTCCATTACCAGTCCACTCTAGTTGTGTACCATTAAAGAAGTTAAAGTTGAAGTCTACAATGTTGTAATCTCTTTCTTTAAAGCTATAGCTAGTTCCGAATTTGATTTTTCCATCTCTTCCGAAAATATCTAATTCATTAGTTACATCTACCTTACCACCTAAGTTTACTTCTTCAAGTGCTCTCCAAAGTCTACTTGGGTTACCTGCTGCACCGGCTATAAATCTGAGTCTACCCTGAGTACCGAAATCTGAAAAAGCTGTTTTTCTAATGTCCGGATCATCTTGAGAAGACCATGTACCTGAACCTCTCCAGTCTATAGTCCATTTATCGCCTCCAAAGTGATGCTCACCATTTAAGAATACATTATTGATTTGTCTTTCGTTGTATTCTAAGTTTTCGGAGATGGCGGTATATCCTGATTTTCCAACTGCATCTTCATCATCTACCAAAGCAAAATCACCTGCACGGCTTACTCCATTTTGTAATCTAATGAAGGTTAGACGGTATTTCGACTGGTTTGTCTTGTAAGCTAAGCCGGCAAGTGCGCCAACCATTATATTATTGTCTGCTAAGATACCTTCTGAAGTTGCCGCTCTTTGTAATTCTGTCACCGATGAATTTCTGTCATTTTGGTATTCACCATAAAAGGCATCATCGTAAAGTGTGGTATTGTTTTTATAGCTTCCAGAAACGAGGTAACCTATTGTGTTACCGTTTTCTAGTTGAATTTGGTCTGCATAGCTAAAACCAAGGCTGTAATTCATAAAGCTAGTTTCTGGTCTAATGCCCATGGTTGGGCTGAAAGCACCTAAGAATCGTCTTACCTCACTATCCGATGAGTTGAATGGGTTTGGTGCATTGGCAAGGTCAAAACCTGTTGGTAAAGCTCTTTCGCCATCATCATAACCTAGCCAGTCTGTGCTACTTCCTTCATAAGAGATAAAATCGGAATTAAAGTGCATAGATGGATTGAACTCAAAGCCCATAGAAACCTCAGCGATTTTTTCGTCAGGGAAGTCTTTGGTTTCAATATTTACAATACCACCTGTAAAATCGGCCGGCAATTCCGGAGTAAAAGACTTCAAGATGATCATGTTGTCGATCAAATTGGTAGGGAATACGTCAATCTGAATACTGTTTCTATCTGGATCTAAACCTGGAACATCCATTCCGTTAAGGACTGTTTTGGTGTAGCGATCTCCAAGACCTCTCACGTAAACATATTTTCCACCCTCAACCGATACTCCAGTCACTCGTTTTGCTGCTTGACCAGCATCTCCATCGCCCATTCTTCTAAAACTCTCTGAAGAAATACCATCTAGTACATTACTAGATCTTCTTTTCATGGTTAGAAGTGCTACCTCTGAGGTTTTAATGGCTTCAGCTGTAACAACAATCTCTTCAAGGGTATTTACATCTTCTTTTAAAGTGATCGTTGGCATTACAGTTACTTCTCCAGCTTTAACTTCAATACCACTTATGGTTAGCGTTTGAAAGCCTATGAAAGAAGCTTGGAAATCATAAGTGCCTGCAGGTGCACTGATACTAAATTTGCCATCGAAGTCTGCAATAGCGCCATATGTTGTCCCTTTTAAAAGGGCAGTAACGCCATACATTGGTTCGCCATTAGAGTCTTCAATAATAGTTCCTCTAATTGTACCGTTCTGAGCTTGGGCTTGAGCTGTCTGAAACAAGCCAATTGCTAAAAGTAGAAAGATTCGGATTAACGTTTTCATTTAAATTATTTGTCTGCCCAAAAAAAGAAACCCACTGCCCTAAGGCAGTGGGGTATATTCTAGAATTATTAATTTTTACAATCCAAGACCTGATAGTGCTCCAGAGTTTCCAGCCCAAGTCCAAGCAAAGTCAGATGCAGATGGTCCGTAAGTTTTAGAACCAACAGCAACTCCGTAAGTAATTACACCAGTAGAAACACCATCGAAGTAACCTTCTGCGTTGTCGGCAAGATCAGTTTCCCAGTTCTCTTGAGTTCCGTTACCGTCACCACCGAATGATTCTACATTACCAGCAGTAATTCCGAAGAAATAAGTGTTTTGAATTCCAGTGTTTGTGTTACCATCCCAGTCTATGATATGATCAATATCTGCACCACCAAATACAACACCTTCAGTGAAGTTATTCACACCTAAATTTTGACTTCCTTCAGGACCGTCTAATTCAAAAGCAGAACCAGTTCTAGGCGTTATGATAGCAAAGTTTGAAACAGTACCAGTCCAATCTTGGTCGGTATCCATAGAATCATCGAAGCAGTTCCAAACAACAGCACCATCGATAGAAACACTTCCACCGAAAAATTCGATACCATCATCTGCGTTAGCCACAACTTCTACGTTACTAATTGTAGTTCCTGTTCCAACACCACCAAGTGTAAGACCATTGATTTCATTACCTGCACCGATGTTAGTACCACCGTGTCTGATAGAGATGTAAGAAATAGTACCTGAGTTATCAGCAGCATCGCTACCACCATAAAGACCGTTCGGGTCAGAAGCAGGAATACCTTCAATTTGAAGCTCTGTTACATCCTGATCATTGTCGTTCTGTGCTGAGATAGGTGCATTACCTAAGATGATTACACCACCCCAAAGTCCTGCTTGCGTAGGAGAAGTAGTAGAAGCAAAGTTTCCAGCAGCAATGTCATTTGGTCCGATAGGATCCGCAACAGCAGTAAAGATAATTGGAAGAGAAGCAGTACCTTGAGCATCTAATTTTCCACCTCTTGCTACAAGAAGGGCAGTAGAAGCAGCTTGTTGTCCTTCATTTCCTTTGATTACTGTACCTGGCTCAATAGTTAGAGTAGCACCAGACTCAACAGTTACTCTAGTATCCAAGATATAAATATTGCTTGCAGACCAAGTAGTGTTTTCAGTGATGTTACCTCTTACAGTTACTACTGGAGTTGGAGGTGTATCAGTACTTTGAACTGACAATTGAGCAGTAGCCGTTCCTGATTGGCTAGCGTTGTCAGCTACAGTAATAGCTACGGTTGCATCAATAGTTTGATCTAACGCAACACCGTTTGCTACGAAAGAAACTTCTACAGTACCATCTAAAGCATCAGCGTCAGGCCTGCTTGTGATTGTAGCTGTACCGCCTGTTACTACACCAAGATCTGCGCTCGCAAATCCACCTGGAGTAGATACAGTAAATGATAATGTTGTAGTAGATCCTTCGTCAACTGTTTGAGTTGCAGGAGCAGTTACAGATGGAGCAGCTGGAGCAGGCTCATCATCTCCACAAGCCGAAACAACAAGCAATAAAGTTGCTGACATAATAAGGCTGGTTAATTTAGTAACAGAATTTTTCATGTCTTTGATTAGGTTTGACTTTTAATGCCACAAACATGGCAGTTTCAAACCACAAAAACGTTTCGCCTCTGTTAAGAATAGCTGTCATTCGGTTTAACAAAATGTTAGCCTTGTTACCCGAATGTTAACACTAGAGATTAATGATTGATTGGAATCTTTTTGAGCAGTTTTTCGATAATATGCTCGGTAGAGATACCATCAGCTTCAGCTTCATAATTGAGTATTATCCTGTGATTAAGCACGTCAGAGGCTATTTCCTTAATGTCTTCTGGCAAGACATAGTCTCTTTGGTTGAAGAACGCCATTGCTTTGGCGGCTAGGTTTAGGTTAATACTCGCTCTTGGAGATGCTCCAAACTGCATGTAATAGGCCTCTTCTTCTAAACCGTAGTCTTTCGGGTTTCTTGTTGCAAAGACTAACTCTATAATATATTGCTCTAATGACTCAGAGATAGTCACGGCATTTACCTCATCTCTAATCGCAAAAATGTCTTCTTTGGTTAAGAGCGTTTCTAATTCCGGATGGAATTTCATGTTGGCCATTCTTCGCATCACCTCCAACTCTTCTTGCTTGGTTGGGTAGTTTACTTTCACCTTCAACATAAATCTATCGATCTGTGCTTCTGGTAAGCTGTAAGTACCTTCTTGATCAATTGGGTTTTGCGTTGCCAACACCAAGAAAGGTCTGTCTAGTTTATAGGAAGTTTCACCTATTGTTACGGTCTTTTCCTGCATGGCTTCTAGCAAAGCGGATTGAACCTTTGCCGGAGCACGGTTAACCTCATCAGCCAAAATTACATTACCGAAAATTGGGCCCTTCTTTACTTCAAACTCAGCTTTCTTTTGATTATAGATCATGGTACCCACCAAATCGGCAGGTAAGAGGTCTGGAGTAAACTGAATTCTCTGGAAATCTAGATGAAGCACATCGGCTAGCGTATTAACGGTAAGTGTCTTTGCAATACCTGGAACACCTTCCAATAGAATGTGCCCGTTGGTGAAGAGTCCGATTAATAATCTGTTCACCATATATTCTTGGCCAACAACAATCTTTCCTACTTCAGCAGCAACTCTATTGATTTTGTCTTGATGTTCTTGCTTCAAGTCGTTTGATACAACTTCTTCCATGATTTCTTGATTTAAAGGCGTGCTAAAATAATCAAATACGCCAAACCTTAACCATAATACTTTGATGAGCGCGAAAGGTTTGGTTTTAACCTGTCTCAAAGATGGTTTAATGAAAGAACTAGACCATATCTGCGGATTTCATTTAACAAGAATTAACGGCAAATTATTTTTCATGCTTTTACCAATATGGTTCAAGCTATTCTTCCCTTAATCTAAAACGGGCGTAATCGACAATTTCTGGAAAGCGATCCTTGAGCAAGGGGCTTAGTTCCGTTGGAGAATAAGCGGTATTGAATTCCACACCCGGTGCAGTGAGTATATGACTTACCCGGTAAATGTTTTCGTGACCTTCTACGTGTTTATCATATGATAATTCTTCTGTAGAAATAGCAGAAGCCAAAGAGCGGCAGTGAGTCCGAATGTTAAGCCAAAAATATTGAGACCACTAAAAAGTTTGTTCTTCCAAAGAACTCTTAAGGAGAATTTAATTGTGTTGAGCATGACCTGTTGTTTGCAATGAATATCTGAATATTCAGATTTGGTTACAAGAAATTTCGACTAATTTCTTAGTTAACATATGGCTCTATGTTAAGCTTGCGTTAATTCGTGTTAAATACCCCCTGATTATTAAACTTTTAGGACAATTTAGGCGTCTATTCGCGTAGGGTTCCGTTAGAGTTACTGGTACAATTATTGAAGCCTAAAAATGAATGTTGAATTACGGTTAGTAATTCTCTTTATACAGTTAGTAGTTTATTTGTTTAGTATCCCGAGGAGTAGTTAACCTCGGGATTTTTTTTGACCAAAAACTAACCGATATGAATCTTATGTTTGATAAAATCTTCATAGAAATGGTGAATTTGATACATCTGCTCTGCGCCCACTTTTTGACCTCCTTGTGCTACTAGATAGAGAACTATTGCAATAACTGCCATAACAGGAATGGCCCATAAAATAGGTGCTGGTTTTTCTAGCATCATTTGAGATAGCCCGAATACCCCGGCAAATAAAGCGAGTACGCCTAATGCCGCATAGCCCATAAAGAAGATAGCCCAAACACTGGGTTTAGGACCGTAGAGCCCCCTAACGGTTATCTTACTTTTATCTTCAAAGTTTTCTTCAATAGAAATGGTGAATTGAGGCGACCAATAGTGGCGGTCTGCATTGGGAATTTTTATCACACAATAATTATCTGAAATGAGTCCTGTGAACTCATCTGTATTCTCTAGGGCCTGGCTGAGGAGTATTTTAAATTGATCGACAGTTTGAGATAACTCTTCTTTAAATCTGGGCCTAATGCGAAAACTTGACATGTACCGAATTTAGGCAATATCTCACCACACTCTTTCTGACATTTGTCAGGTCTATGGAAATTCAGTTCTTAAGTAAAATGCACAGTGGGGACTATTCCGTGTCTTGATTCTTAGAAATCTTGTTCTATGGCCATTTGAAGTCCATCTTCTTTTGCCTTTTTATCCTTTTCAGCGCCAACGGCCATCCCAATAGGCATTCCTATCGGTAGACCAATACTAAAGAAGGCAAAATTGTCGAGTGCTAACCCAAACACTATTCCAAAAGGCACTCCAAAGATGGTCATGCCTAGGATCATCCAGAGATTGCGGTAGTAGTTCTTTGGAACTAGGCCGTGCTCTTTTTGAATATATTTCAATAAAACACTATAGTATTTGGTTACTTCATTGGGCTTAATGGTGCTTTGAGATAGGAGGGTCTTGAGTTGTTTTAACAGAGAGTCAAACGGTTTTGGATCCAGCTCTCTGCGATCTAGCTCTTCGAAAATACTGGCAGTGTTGCTCAATCTCTTTTTGAGTTTCTTATTGTCTTGTGATTCAGCTAGGTCTACCTGCTTTCTCAACTCTTCAACTACCAATCTGAAGTTTTCCATATGCGAGTATAAGCATGGAATTTCACTATTAGCCAAGCGAATAGAAAAGTGGTTATCAGTTGCGATAATCGGTAAAATGAGGCGCTTGAGTCGTCAGACTACTTAGAGTGGACCAAAATTAGTCGTCAGACCACTCTAGTCGGTCTGAGGACTTTTGCCTAAGCTTTATCTAATTCTAAAGCATGAAAGAGTAGACCTCTTAATATTTCAAAGTCAATTTCTTGAAGACTTGTGAATGACTTACTCTTGATCACTTTCTTTTTGCCAGCCTCTAAATAGCCGTCATCTTCTAGTAGGTGGCCTTTGTAAAAACCTATAGACACCCTTCCGAGTGAACTATTTCCCCATGGCACAGAACCGGGCCAGATATAACAGATGGTCTGCTTAACTCGAAAGAAGGGCACATTATAGGATAACTTCTCTTTCACTTCGGGAATACAATCATAAACCAATTGCCTTAGCGATTGCACCATTTTCAATTCGTCTTCTGGTAGAAAGGCGAAGAGATCGTCCAGATCTTGAAAGTCTATGGGTTGGAATTTATTCGGCATTTGAATGAGATTCCCGCCTACGCGGGAATGACGTTATGTATTCGCATCATAAGCTTTTTGAAGCCATTGCCCTAAGGTAGCATCAACTTGAGCAGGGTCTGTGAGTTTAACTCTGTGGCTCACCATAGCATTCCAGCTACCAGCTGATTCTACTATCCCTTCAGGTTCAAATTCTTTTAAATTAATGCCAATGTCTACTCTTGTTTTGGTGCTAGGTTGTAGCAGCGCAAATTGCTTTTTAGGCGT
>CBFIDV010000001.1:0-86689 GCA_965661455.1 Roseivirga sp. | reverse complement strand
CGCTTTGAGCAGTTGTTTTCTCAAGAGCACGAGTCTCAGTTTTGTGCATCTACTGGCAATTGTACCGATGCGCTTGAGCTTACCTTAAAAGCTTACGGGATACGAAAAGGTGATGAGGTAATTGTACCCGCATTGACTTGGATTAGCGATGCGGAGGTAGTTTCTAACCTCGGTGCTAAGCCTGTTTTTGTAGATGTAACCGACCAAGGTCTTATTGATGTGGCTCAGGTAGAATCAAAAATTAACAAAGTCACTAAGGCCATTATTGCCGTGCATTTGTATGGTCAAATGGCTGATATGGTCAATATTAAAGAGCTAGCAGATACGCACGGACTAAAAGTAATAGAAGATTGCGCTCAAGCTATTTTTGCCAAGCAACAGGCTAAACGAGCCGGTACTTATGGAGACGCTGCCGTTTTCAGTTTCTATCCTACCAAAAATTTAGGAGCACTAGGGGATGCTGGCTGTATGCTCACAAAAGATGAAGCATTAGGAAAAACAGTAAGAAAGTTGGCTAATCATGGTGCACCCGATAAGCATAGTCACGAGTTTCCTGGTTCCAATTCAAGAATGGACACATTACAGGCGGCAGTACTTAATGCTAAATTGCCTTGGTTGAGTAAGTGGAATGAAGAGCGAAAGCAAATTGCAGCCTACTATAATGAAGAGTTAAGCGATTTGCCAATTAAGCTACCTGCCATTGTACCTGGGAACACCCATATTTTTCATGTCTATCAAATTCAAACAGATAGAAGAGGAGGTTTGAAAACTCACTTGAAGGAAAAAGGTATTCAAACTCAAGTTCATTACCCAGCGGCCCTACCATTTACCAAGGCATACGAGTTTATGAATCACGAATTCAAAGACTTTCCTAATGCTTACCGCATACAGCAACAAACCCTTTCACTCCCCTTGTTTCCGGGAATAAAAGGGCCTGAGCTTATGCACGTAGTGACTTCGATAAAAGAGTACTTTTAGTTTTAGGAATTCCACTGCCGTGTAGATGGGAATCTCTTAAATCACTAAGATTTCCCTTCTAAAGATCAAACATGATACTTGCCATATAGTATCTCTTCTGAATAAAGTACTCATAGGTACTAATCAGACTTTGGCTAAATGAATCTTGGCGAATACCTGTTGTATTAAGGAGGTTCATACCTTCCACTTTAAACTCCCAAGGGCTTCCGTCTTTTCTATACCTTAATTCAGCATCCCATACCTCAAAAGTTCTGTTTGGGTTATTTGGGCTCACATAGCTATTGTATTGGTATTCGGTATCAAACGTAAAGCCTTTTAAGAATTCAACCGTGATTCCTAAGTTGGGCTGATGGTTCTCGAATTGGCTGCTAACACCTCTGCCTTCATAGCTATTGAACGTAACGCGGTAGCCAGCATCGATATAAACGGATTTGAAAAGGGTTGTTGAAAGTGTTGCGTTATAACTTTGGTTAAAGCTCACATTCTGGTTTGGTGTATCACTAATAATGTTGTTTGTGATGGAACGGGTCCAGTTTCCTCCAGCACTCACTCTAAAATTATCGAAGCGCTTATCAATGTTGGCATAACCTGTTAGTGCCTCATTGGCCGCACCAATATTGATGGGTGTATTTACCCTTTCCAGATTATTAAATTGTACAATACTACTGATATCATTTAACCTTCTGCTGTAGTTCATACCACCATAAACGTTCAGGAAATTGTACATATTAAAATTTACGTAATTAAGGTTTAGCGTATGATAAAGGCTATTTCTTAAATCTGTATTTCCTCCAAATAAACTGTTATAACCCCTTACAATCAGTCCTTCAGCATAGTTTTCTACATCTCTAAACTCAGCAGAAACGTTATAATTAAAGGTTAAGGAATTCGAACTTCTGAATTGGTATCTGGCTAAAAATGCGGGCAATAAAAGTGTCTTTTCAAACCCTTCTGCAACATTATTCTGGAAGTTCTCCACATCGTAATAATGAAGATTTAATGAGGGGCTTATTTCTAGGTCACCAATCTTGCTTCGGAACCGTACTCCAGCATAATAGTCTTGGAAGGTGAAGTCTACCAAGTTTACTAAGCTTGGATTGTTGAATGCATTAGAGCTTCCATCAGTCAGACTTTCAAATAAGTTGGAAGTCAGGCTTTGGCTGCTATACACATTGCCCACCTTAAAATTGATATGGTTTGTCTTGTTCAGAATACGATAATAATTTACCAAGGTCTCCTGTCTCTCAGTTTCAATTTCCCTCACCTGATTCAGGTTGAACGGGCTAGAACCTGTCATTGGAATAATTGATGCGAATGGCTGCCCCGTATTGATGAGGTTATATCTCGGGTCCTGAAACTGATATTGATAGGAAGCTTCAACAGAGTAGACGTCTTTATCATTGGGTGTATAAAATGCCCGCAACTGTTGATCTACTTGAACGGGTTCTTGTGTGGTAAGTCCGGAAATGTCGTTCGAAATATTTCCAAACGTTGAATTCTGAGTATCAGAATTTCTAATGTCCGATAACCTACCAAAACCATTATAATCAATCTGCAGACTCATGTTTGGTGTGTACTTTAGTCCGAGTTTGAAGAGACCCAAAGTGCTCTCTACTCGCTGTTGAGAGGTGAGCGTTTCTTGGTCTAAATTAGGTTGAAGGATATAGGTTCTTTGAGAGATAGAGCCTAAGGTGTTGTCTACTTTTGCTCCAATGGCAAAACCCGAAATGGTCCAGGCTTTATTTGGGGTAAAGTTATAATTCAGGGCTGCCGTTTGGTTATTCAAATCTTGTGCATTGTTTCTTTCCGCAGTGGGAATACCAGAAGATCCTGAGTTAACTCTAAAGGACGAACCTACGCCTTGTGAAAGGCTCCTAATGCCACCATTAAAGCGGAAGAAGTCTCTTGTTGTGAAAGTTAAGTCTCCAATATTATTAGTGCCTGCAATTAGGTTTATGTTTGTTTTTGCATTGTAAAAGAAGGTATTAGCCTTTGCTAGGTATCTATCTTCTGGACCTGCGCCTGCCGTTATATCTCCAAAGAGAATATTCTTCTTGTCTTCTTTTAATTGAATATTTAAGGCCAATTGCTCGCTTGAATTCACCCCACTCAATGGACCAATGTCATTAAAATTTTGAAGCACTTGTACCTTGTCCACCACATTGGCAGGGAGATTTTTGGTGGCTAGTTTGGTGTCTCCTTCAAAGAACTCTTTTCCGTCAACCAATACTTTGTCTACGCTTTTACCTTGCACGCGCACACCTCCTTCTTCATCTACCTCAAAGCCGGGGAGGTCTTCTAAGACATCTTCCAATTTCCGTTCATTGCCTTGGGTAAATACTTCGGCTTTATAGGTAATGGTATCTCCTTGAATGAGTACGGGCATTTCAGAAACAACCTCGACATCGTCTAGCTGATTAACATCTGCGTTGAGCACAATACCATAGGGGATCTTATTTGTCTCCTCGGGGGTATAAATTTGCTCAAAGGGTAGAAAGCCAATAAAGCTGATTTGGATTTTGTAGGTAACCCCTTTGTCTAAAGGGATGCGGAACTCTCCTTGCGGATTAGTGACACCAAAAGCAGCCATTTTATTGGTGGTGGTGTCAATGGCTAAGACATTGGCAAACTCAAGGGCTGTACCTAACGTGTCTCTTACTTCACCGGAAAAATAGACCTTCTGCTGTGCCTGACCAAGGCTGGCAAATCCGATGAAGGCCGTAATTAAAAGTAGATATTTTCTCATGAATGTTGAGTTTTTGACCTTACGGATTATTCGCCTCCGGTACCGATTCTAATGGTCATATTGCCACCTTCGCGACCACCTTGACTGTACTTTTTCATCATCTCTTCGGTCTTGGCTTCAATCTCTACTCTTAACTCTTCTCTTGTTACTTTTTTACCTTTTTTAGGCTTTTTAATGCTCACCTTTTCATCAGGATTTAAGACCAGTTTGGTGCATACGTAATTTGTGCTCCCGTCATTCACTTCTAAGATTAGTCCAGGAAGTCCCCAATAATCGTCTGGGCCTTGAGATACCGGAATCTGAGGTGTATACCAAGCTTCAACTCTAATCGTATCCATGGTTACTTTGTCTTCGCTTTGGTCTTTACTGTCTGAGCTTGAAGTAAAAGAAATACTTCTACTCTCTCTTACATCTGTATAGATGGCTTTCTGAGCCATATAATTGCCAATTTTCTTGGTTTCACCAGTGATCTCCCAATCTCTAGATTCCAATTCATCTTTTACCAAGAATGGCTTACTGAAGACCTCTGTCTCTTGTAGGAATAAATTCTCAGCGGTGTTTTTATAGGTGAGTCCACCACCGGCAGACATTCTAATCGTCATGCCTCCAGCTTGTGCAGTGGCAGGTCCGCCATCTAGTTTTTCCATTTCTTTCCAAACGGATTCGGTTAAGTTGAATTTTAGCTCATACTCCCGTTGGAATTGCTTACTCATTCTTTCTTTAAGCTGCTCTTGCATGGCAGGGCTAATGCCTTCTCCGCTAATGCTGAAGTTGCCCATTTTTCTTGCCGACTGGTAAACAGCCATGCCTTGAAAGTCTTGTGCGGTAAGGCCTACCATTGTAGCTATTACCAAACCTAATACCAGTGTAATTCTTTTCTTTAATGTTGTCATGATTGAAAAATTTTGATGCTACAAATGAAAACAGATATGAGAAAACCTTGCGTTAATCAGTGTTAACGAGTGTTAAGCTTATGATTCTAGCCTTTTTTGCCACTTTTGTTAAAGCGCTTATACATTTCTTCGGTCTTCTTTTCTACGATTTTATCTAATTCTTCGGCAGTTACTTTTTGTCCTTTTTTGGGAATTTCTATGCTGAAATCTCCTGAGCTATTTAATTCAACACGCTCACATGTATAGCTGATATTACCGTTTTTAATTTCTAGAATAAGGCCTGGTAATCCCCAATAATAATCTGGACCACTCGAAATGGGAATTTGAGTTGTGAACCATGCTTCAACAATTTCTTTTTCCATCACTGGCTCTTCTTTTCCAAAAGCCATGGTTTGTTTTTCTCTGGTATAAATCGCTTTCTGAACCTGATAGTCACCAATTGTCTTAGTTTCTCCAGTAATTTCCCAAGCCGGTAATTCTAGGTCTCCGCTTACTAAAAAGAGTTTATCAAAAGCTTCCGTTTCAACTTTATAAGATTGGTTGGCAAGGTTTTTATAAAGAAGGTTCTCTTGAGAATCGTCCCAGCCGGCTTTATCTCCTCCTTTTCCTCCTCCGCCAACCGCTAAGGATTCTACTTTAGCCCAGCTTGATTCTTGAAGGGTAAAATTTAACTGGTAAGTTTTTCTAGAGCCTTCGCTGAGCTTAGACTTCCACATAGAAACTTCAGCATCGCTCATTTTCTTTTTACCCCAGTCTACTTGGGCATAGCTGTTATTGAAAAGATATATCGCTTTGCCTTGGAAAGATTGTGCATTCATTCCCAGGCATAAAACGTATAGACTTATACTGATTAAGAATCTCATTTTGAATGCATTTGCTTAAAGTTAACCAATGTTAACGTGTGTTAAGACATTGCCAACCAGCATTTTGTAAACTGTATATTTGAATGATGAACGCGAAGAAATTCAAGCGAATTAGTTATTTGATTTTTACTACGGTGTTAATTACTGTTGGTATTCAAGTATATCGCAACGTTCAGAACTATCAGGTCAATAAAGAGCGATTCATGCTCGATGTTCAGCAATCGCTAGATTTTGCAGTTGAGAATTACTACGCCAATAGGGCCAAGAGTGATGTTCTTATATTTTCTAGTACGAACAAAATTTCAGACGTATTCGGAAATGATACGATGAGATGGAACACTGGTAGCATTAAAATTATTTCGGACACAGCTAAAAAGACGGTGAAGCGCTTTAGTAATTTCAATAGCTACGTGGGTGCTAGGGCAGGTATGCGAGATTCACTAAGCAGTACTTTCAGCTTTAACATGGATGGGGCATTAGACTTCGACTCTCTTAAAGATCTTCAGATTTCAAACAACATTAGAGTATCAGTATCCGATTCGGTTGAGTTGAAGAATATGGCAAAGAAGATTTTTCTCTCACTCGTCAATACCAGCATTGAGTTCGAGGCGCTAGATAGTTTTCTAATTAAGGAGCTAGGCCGAAAAAGTATTGCGATTGATTACCTGTTGACGCATGTCACGCGCGATAGTGTTTTCAATTCCTCAAACGGTCAGAAAGCCTTTAAGCTAGTTTCAAATTCTAAGTCCACTTACTTACCTGATGATCAAAAGTTGCAAATCAGCTATGAGAATGCTTCAATGATCATTCTTAAGCGTGGACTGGTAGACATCTTCATTTCTATTTTGATTATCTCAGCAGTAGTAGGGGCTCTTTATTATCTCTACAAAATCATTGAAGAGCAAAAGGAACTGGCCGAGATTAAAAACGATTTAATCAGCAATATTACCCACGAATTTAAGACTCCAATTGCGACTATTTCAACGGCTATTGAAGGCATTTCTAATTTCAATAGGGCGAATGATCCAGAGAAGACATCTAAATATCTAGACATCTCAAGCGGCCAGTTGAAGAAATTGAATGGCATGGTTGAAAAACTATTGGAGACAGCAACCCTAGACTCAGATGAGCTTGATTTGTCTTTAGAGCCAGTAGAAACAGTGGCCTTTACTCGTCAGGTATTTGAGCGATTCCATTTATTGAAAGGAGACAAGAAACTTAGTTTTCAGACTTCATTGACAAACGAGATTAAAGAAATTGATGCCTTTCATTTAGAAAATGCCATTTCAAATTTATTAGACAATGCCTTAAAGTACGGAGGCGATGAGGTACAGGTGAGTTTGGAGAAAAATGGAGAAGAGCTGATTTGGACAGTAGCAGATAATGGTGGTCAACTTGAGAAAGCTCAGCAACAGAGAATCTTCGAGAAGTTTTATCGCGTGCCAACAGGAAATCTACATGATGTGAAAGGTTTTGGAATAGGCCTTTACTATGCAAAAAAGATTGCTGAGATACATGGAGGCGCTATTGATCTGGAAGTGTCTGATGGAAAAACCACATTTACTTTAACGATCTAATGAGTAATACCAAAGTTTTATTGGCCGAAGATGAAGTGGCGCTAGGCACCATTGTAAAGGAGAGCCTAGAGACTCGGGGCTTTGATGTGCTTTATGCCAAGGATGGCGAAGAGGCTAAAAACCTGTATCTAAATGCCAAGCCAGAACTGTTGGTTTTGGATGTGATGATGCCCAAGAAAGATGGTTTCACGCTGGTGCAGGAAGTGCGTAAGGTAGACGACCGCATTCCCATCATTTTTCTAACAGCAAAATCTAGAACGGAAGATGTGGTAGAAGGCTTTGGCTATGGTGCCAATGATTACCTCAAAAAGCCTTTCAGCATGGAAGAGTTAATCGTTAGAATTCAAGCCTTACTGGATCGAAAAACGGGAAAAGATCCTTCCGAAGACGTACAGATAGGTCAATATCAATTCAATTTTTCTAAGCAAACCTTGTCCTTTCAAGGAACGGATATTATGCTCACCCATAGAGAATCTCAGTTACTGAACGAACTCTACAAGCATAAAAACGAACTTACCGACAGAACGCTTATCCTCAACACACTATGGGGGAATGATGATTTTTTCAATGCTCGAAGTATGGATGTCTTCATAACTAAGCTGCGTAAAAAGTTAGCGGCCGATGATGCTATCCAGATTGTGAACGTTAGAGGTTACGGTTATAAGCTCATTTGCTAAGGCATTCAGATTCCTTTGTATTTTAGCTTTCCATGTCGGCCTTCTACGATAAAAAACCTCGCAAAACTTACGATAAGAAAACAGCCCAATTAAAGGCTGCGGATTACTGTGCCTACCAAGAAAGGTCTCAGCAAGAGGTACGCGATAAACTCTATGGCTATGGATTGCACTATGATGAGGTAGAAGAAGTTTTGACCAATCTAATTGTAGAGGGATTTATCAACGAAGAGCGATTTGCCA
Organism: Roseivirga sp.; assembly: GCA_965661455.1. Lineage (GTDB taxonomy): Bacteria > Bacteroidota > Bacteroidia > Cytophagales > Cyclobacteriaceae > Roseivirga. The sequence continues at coordinate 78,715 of CBFIDV010000001.1, read as the reverse complement.
AGGCCTATGTTGGCGGTAAGTTCCGAATGAAGGGTTGGGGAAAAAGAAAGATTCTGCAAGGCTTAAAGCAGCATAAAGTATCTGAATACTGCATAAAAAAAGGGCTACAGGTTATAGAACCGCAACCGTATTATGAAACGCTGCTCAAGCATACCCAAAAGAAATACAGCAGCTTAAAACCTCAGAGCGAGTACATGATTAAAGGCAAGTTGACTCAGCATTTAGTGGGTAAAGGATTTGAAATGGATTTGATTAGAGATGCAATTGATGATGTTTTGAATGACGCTCAGTCATAGGACTCTTCTTTCTATTTGATTATTTAATTCCATACTTTCAGATATAAAACTTTAATCATGAAGAATTTCTCTCTCTTAGCCCTTATCCTATTCATTTCTGCCTGCGGATCTGGCAACTTTAATGTAGAAATGAGTGACCCTGAGAATCAGTTAGAAGCATCTTTGTATCAAAATGCTGATGGCGATTTGGCCTACAAAGTATCATATAAGGGAGGGGCTGTCATTGAAGAATCAACCTTGGGTTTTCAGATTAGAGGGCAAGCATACTTAGGAAAGAATATGACTTTTTTAGGTGTTCAAGAAACTACAAAAGATGAAACTTGGGAACAGCCTTGGGGGGAAGATCGCTTGGTGAGAGACCATCACAATGCCTATAATTTTAAGTTTGAAGATGCAGAAGGGAGAAAGCTAAATCTCGAGTTTAAGCTCTTTAAGGATGGCTTAGGTTTTAGATATGAGTTTCCAGAGCAAGAAGGTTTTGAGGAGTTTATAGTGGAGGATGAGTTCACAGAATTTAAGCTGACCGGCGATCATACCGCATGGTGGATCCCTGCCGACTATGACAGCTATGAATACCTCTACAATACCACAAAGATTTCAGAGATTGATTCTTCCATTGTTCAAGGAAAGGAGCTATTGGCATCTGTCAATATTCAAGAAAAACATGCTGCAAACACCCCTCTGACAATGAAAGCGGAGTCTGGTCTACACATTAGCATTCACGAAGCCAATCTGACGGGTTATCCCGGAATGACCTTACGGGTAGAAAATGATAATAGAACACTCACGAGTTCCCTTGTACCTTCTGATTTAAGTGGCTGGAAGGCCAAATTGGAGGCTCCGTTTAAAACCCCTTGGAGAACGATTCAAGTAGGAGATAATGCGGGAGATTTATTAGAATCTAAGCTCATTTTAAATCTGAATGAACCGAATATTCTGGGTGAACCAGATTGGATTCAGCCCAATAAGTATATCGGGATCTGGTGGGAAATGCACCTGCAAACTTCCAGCTGGGATTTAGCCGCAGGCAAGCATGGGGCAACCACTAAAAATGCTAAGAAGTATATAGACTTTGCAGCTGAACACGGCTTTAAAGGTGTATTGATAGAAGGTTGGAATACGGGCTGGGAACGTTGGATTGGTTTCCCAGATCGTGAAGGAGTTTTTGATTTTGTTACCCCTTATTCAGACTTCAATATAGATGAGGTCAATAGATATGCGGCTTCAAAGGGAGTGGAGATTGTGATGCACCATGAGACGTCTGCCGCAGTTAGAACGTACGATCAGCAATTAGATGAGGCTTATGCATTGATGCAGAAATACGGAATGCATGGGGTAAAAACGGGTTATGTGGGACCGATTATTCCGGCCGGGGAGTATCACCATGGACAATGGATGGTAAACCATTACCGAAGAGTGCTTGAAAAGGCAGCTGATTCTGAGGTGATGGTTTTTGCTCATGAGCCAATTAAAGCAACAGGTGTGAGAAGAACGCTTCCGAATATGATGGCGAGAGAGGGATTACGAGGATCTGAATTTAATTCTCCATGGGGGGAGGGCAATCCTCCGGAGCATCTAACGATTGTTCCTTTTACCAGAATGCTTGGCGGCCCCATAGATTATACACCAGGTATATTCAAACTAGACTTGAACGAGTATCGTGAAGGAGCTTATGTTCCTACAACCTTAGCCTATCAATTGGCAGAATATATTGTGGTTTACAGCCCAGTTCAAATGGCTTCGGATTTACCAGAGCATTATGAAGGTCAACCAGCTTTTCAGTTTATAAAGGATGTTGCCGTTGATTGGGAAAAGTCTATTGTGCTAGAGGCAGAAATTGGCGACTACAATGTAATTGCCAGACTAGAGCGAGAGGGTCAGGATTGGTATCTAGGCGGAGTTTCAGATGAAAATGGTAAGGAGCTAACAGTAAGTTTAGATTTTCTTGAAGCTGGAAAAACCTATGAGGCACAGATTTATAGTGATGCGGAAGATGCTCACTATATCAATAATCCAACGGCTCATGTTATTGAGACAAAAGAGGTTTCTTCTTTGGATGAACTAGCCATTAAAATGGCTCCTGGAGGAGGAATAGCTATTCGTTTTAAGGCTTTGTAGCCAAACCTTTATTCCAAAGGAATAGATAGCGAATACCCAGTAAAACCATGATAGGTAACAGGGCTAAGTTGTAATCCTGTAGTTGGAAGATCCAGACAAAAGACATGGCTACCAATAGAATAAACAAAAAGCGAACATAAGATCTAACCCACGCTGGTGGGTTTTTCTTTACCACATAAAAAGCTAAAACGAGGTTAGGAGCGAATGCCCAAAGTGCATTGAGGTTATTCACAGTGGTGCTGTGATAAGTAGCAAACCAAAGAAGCAGAATAACAAGTCCCAATAATCCTGAGATGAACATGATGGTAAAATCCATAAAGCGCGCTCTCTTTTTCTGACTATAATCCCTAAAGGTGAATACGATCACAATCACAGCGAGAACGGCAAAGACAATCCAAGGTGCAAGGGTTTCTTTCTGCTGTTCGTAATAATCGTTTTCATAAATCACATGAGTTGCCTTAACTGCAGGCAACGTGGCACTATCCGTTTTTATAGTGGCATTATTGAACCCTGCAAAGATGTAATCTGGCAAGTACATGCGAATTTTATTAGTAGCAGTTTGGTCTAATATGGTGCCTAAAGCGAAGTCTATTCCCATATCGATCCATGGGTGATTGAAAGCATTTTCATCTACGAGGTCTCGAATACTTGCTTCTTCGGTAATGTGTGAGTCTGATAAAACCAGAGCATCTCCCAGAACATCTTTCACAATGTCTCTCATTTTGGTAGCACAATTATCGAAGAATGGGTCGTAGCGGTAGTATTGATTTTGTGGTAAATGATTAGTCTCTAGCGCATTAAAAATGCCTTGCTTTTGTTCCTGACTCAAATTGAGCACTTGCTCTTTGATCCAACGCATTTCGTTGATGTAGTTGTTCTCAAATCTTGAGTAGTCATATGCTGATAGCTTATAACTGGCAATTCCTCTTGAAAACTTATAATAGAAGCCTCCTTCATTAAAGTTGTAGGTCCCATAGTTGTAAGCTCGGTCTAAGTTCAAAGAAGGATCCTTTACCCTAAAGGCGTTATGGCCAAAGCAGTCATATAAATATTTACCTGGGCCAACCGTTATGATACTGATTTCAGCATCTTCCGAAAGAGTGGGAAACTGTGCTTGTGCCACGAAAGGCAGTACAAAAAATAGGAGTAGTGCGAGTCTTTTCACATTCAAAGCTAGTGAGTTTTAGTCGAAATAATTGCATCAATTTTGATGCCGCAATACACAAGGCTAAATTGGAAAAGTGAAGCCTAAACTACGAGACGGACTCAACTATATTTCCAAGCTTTCTTTCTTGAGAGTTTGGAACATGATTCAACTTGTAATGAGTTATTGGCTATCTAAAATCACGAAGAAGCCCATTCACTACGGTTTACCTACGAGTATTTCCCTGGAGCCGACAACTTCCTGTAATCTCCGTTGCCCTGAATGCCCAAGTGGCTTAAGAAGCTTTACGCGTCCTACCGGAATGCTTACAGATGAAACCTACCGTTCTATAATTGATGAATTAGGAAGTAGTCTCACGTATTTGATTTTCTATTTCCAGGGGGAGCCCTATCTGAACCCTAAATTTCTGGAGCAAGTTGAGTATGCTGCCTCGAAAAGAATTTATACGGCCACTTCAACAAATGCTCATTACTTGACGGATGTTGTGGCAAAAAAAACGGTTGCGTCTGGTTTAGATCGCCTAATCATTTCAATTGATGGCACAACCCAAGAGACATATGAGCAATACCGCATTGGCGGAAAACTCGAGAAGGTAATTGAGGGAACAAAGAATGTAGTGAAGTGGAAGAAATCCCTTCGTTCTAAGACACCACACATTATGTTTCAGTATTTGGTAGTGAAACCTAACGAACATCAATTAGCAGATGCTCAGGCCCTAGCAGATGAATTGGGTGTGGATGAAGTAGCTTTCAAAACGGCTCAAATTTATGATTATGAGGAGGGCTCAGAACTTATTCCAACCATTGAAAAATATGCCCGTTACAAGCAGCTGCCAAGTGGTAAATGGGAAATCAAAAACAAACTGCTCAATCATTGCTGGAAGATGTGGCACTCTTGTGTCATCACTTGGGATGGTAAGGTTGTGCCTTGCTGCTTTGATAAAGACGCCCACTATCAGCTAGGCTCAATGGATGATCTCAAGTTCAAACAGGTGTGGAGGGGAGAAGCCTATCAGCAATTTAGGCAGAGCCTAATTCGTTCCAGATCTGAAATCGAGAAGTGTAAGAATTGCTCAGTTGGAACTAAGGTTTGGGCTTAGTTTTTGAAATGAGCAGGCAGCTCAATCTTTTTCTCTTCTGGAGCGCAGGCATCGCAGCCGGCTGAGGCACATCCACTTTTTGCTTGATACTGCAAATAGATCCTTCTGCCCATAAAGGCAGCAGCTGCTAAAAACAATACGGCAACGAGTAATTCTTGCATATTCGCTTAACGCTTAATAATAGGCGAAAGTTCGTAATCCTTTCGTAAAAGAGGAAATCTAAAGCTTCTATTTTCCAATGATTTAATTCGCTTCGAGTTATTTGCTCCAGTATTTTTGAATGGTTTGCAGCATATGAGGTTGAGTCACATTACCCGCCACTATTTGTCTGCCGAATAAGAAGTCTTTGCCTCCCTTAAAGTCAGTGACAGTTCCACCAGCTTCTTGCACAATAAGTGCACCCGCTGCCACATCCCAAGCATTTAAGTTGTACTCAAAAAAGCCTTCAAATCGGCCATAGGCTGTATAGGCCAAGTCTACCGCAGCACTACCCATTCTGCGTAAGCCATGGGTGGTTTGCATAAACTCATTGATGATGTTCAAATACTGCTTCATCTGGTCGAAATCGTAATAAGGAAAACCCGTTGCTAGTAGCGCCTTGTCAATGGTTTTGATAGGAGAGACTCTAATTGGCATGTGATTCAAGAATGCCCCTTGTCCTTTAACGGCATGGAAACACTCGTCTTTATTCACTTCATATACAACGCCAAGTGCGAGTTCACCACGTTTCAGCAGGGCAATAGAAATAGCGAAAATAGGCAGACCGTGTGTAAAATTAGTGGTGCCATCTAAGGGATCGATAATCCAGTTATAGGTATCAGATTTATGGGTTGAAGTTCCCTCTTCAGCAATAAAACCGGATCCGGGAAGTATCTCAGATAGACCAGTAACTAGTCGTTCTTCAGCTTCTTTGTCCACATAAGAAACCAAGTCGTTCTTGCCTTTATACTCGATTTTAGAATGATCGAATTTCAAGGATTCTTGGCGAATAAAATCGCCAGTCTCTTTTACGAGTACAATTACATCTTGAAGCAGTTGCTGCATGGATTGAATTTTCAGCAAATATAAAATATCTCAATCCCTTACCTTTTATTAATTCATTAACTTCCCTTACAATTATTACGAATCATGGAAAGACGCGCCCTCCTCAAATATTCATTATCTGGCTTATTAGCTACACCTGCACTTTCTTCGGTGGTTAGAGACAGTCTAGTAGGCAGGTCAGAAGATACCTCTGATTTCTTATCGAGTTCTGACAATGATGAAGGTTACTGGGAATTGGTGAAGAAGGAATTCGACTTTGCCCCCGGTTTAGTCTATTTCAATAATGCTTCATTGGGGCCATGTCCTAAGTTGGTGGTTGATGCTACCAACCATTATCGCGCTTTGCTAGATGGCTTCCCTTCCAAATATATGTGGGGCGCTTGGCAGGAGGATCAGGAGCAAACTCGAACTAAAGTTGCGGAGATGTTCTCTTGTGATAAGGAAGAAATTGCGCTAACCCATAACACGACCGAGGGCATGAATCTGATTGCGGCCTCAATGAATCTGAAAGAAGGAGATGAAGTAATCTTAGCCAATCATGAGCATACCAGCGGAACAGCTTGCTGGCAATATTGGCAAGAAGAGGCTCAAGGGGTAAAGTTGGTAAGACCTAAGCTGCCCATTCTACCGAAGAGCAAAGAAGAGATTGTTGAAGTCTATAGGAGAGCCATGACTCCAAGAACTAAGGTTATCTCTATGGTACATGGTACCAATACGAATGGTATGATTCTGCCTTTGAAAGAGATTTCTAAAATGGCACATGAACGAGGCGTTCTAGTGGCAGTAGATGGTGCGCAAACGGCAGGTACATTCAAAATAGATTTCAACGATTTGGAGTGTGACTTTTATGCGGCTAGTGCTCACAAATTTATGTTTGGCCCAAAAGGAACTGCGGTTTTTTATGCTCGTAAGGAGTCGCAAAAACACTTAAAGTCATTAATTGTCTCACGAGGCTGGAAGGACAAATCTATTCGCAGGTTGGAAAATTATAATACCCGCAACCTACCGGAAATGCTAGGGCAAGGAATGGCGGTTGACTATTACAATTTAATAGGAGCAGAAAAGCGCGAAGCGCGAATGCGTGACTTAAAAACATATTTTAGAGGAGCCTTGGCGAAAGATGATCGTTTCGTTTTCAAAACACCAGTGCACGATGAACTCTCTTGTGCCATACAGAATGTGGAGGTCGTTGGCAAGAAAGTGGGCTCAGTTAAGCAGACCCTTTCAGACGAATATGGAATAGACTGTAGACCTATGAGCAGCCATGGATTGAATGGGCTGAGAATTTCGCTCTCGGTATTTACTACTAAAAAGGATGTGGATTACTTGGTGGATGCTTTGAAGAAGGTTTAGGCTTTTCCCTCTACCACGATAACAAATTCTCCTTTAACCCCTTTTTGATTAAAGTGCTCAATACATTCTGATAATGTACCGCGAACTGTTTCTTCAAACATTTTAGTGAGCTCTCTTGAAACAGAGACTTTTCTATCACCTAAGTGCTCTTTGAGTTGTTCCAAGCACTTAACGAGTCGGTGAGGAGATTCGTAGAGTATGATTGTCCGTTCTTCTTCCGCAAGCTTCTTCAACCTGGTTTGACGGCCTTTTTTATGAGGCAGGAAGCCATCAAAGATGAACTTATCAGAAGGGAGTCCTGAATTAACTAGTGCGGGCACGAATGCCGTAGCACCAGGAAGACAGTTCACATCAAGTTCAGCATTAATGGTTTCTCGAACCAAAAGAAAGCCAGGGTCAGAAATTGACGGAGTACCCGCATCAGAGATGAGGGCAAAAGTTTCACCTTGTTGCATGCGCTCAACTAGCTTTTGAGCAGTACCATGTTCATTAAAGATATGGTAGCTCTGTAGCGGTTTATTAATCTCATGGTGTTTTAGGAGTTTACCTGAAGTTCGGGTGTCTTCGGCTAAAATAACATCTACTTCTTTCAGTACGCGTAATGCCCTTAGGGTAATGTCTTCCATATTCCCAATAGGCGTTGGTACCAAATAAAGCGATGTCTTTTCCATTAAAGCAGCCCGTCTATGGCAGCGGCTAATTTACGGTCTTTCTCAGTAATCGTATTACCGGCATCGTGGGTGGTCAATTCAATGTTAACAGTATTGTAAACATTAGACCAATTAGGGTGATGTCCCATTTTTTCAGCCAAGATGGCTACTTGGTTCATAAAGCCCCATGCTTGAATAAAGTCTTTGAATTCGAAAGTTCTCTTGAGTCTATTGTCTTTTTCTTCCCACATAATTATCGCTTTTCCGCTGTTAGAATAAATTGATATTGAAGACTCTTTTCGTCTTCTTTTATGCCTCTAAAACCAGCTTTACGTAGTAAGGTTCGAATTTCTTTAACATCTGCTTTATACTCATCGGCCGGGCCTACGGGGATATTACCTTTTTTGAAGTCAATGATGAAAAGATTTCCGTTCGTTTTCATTCCACTGAGTAAGCGATTGAAGTAGGCTTCCTTTTCAGGTATGTAATTAAAGGTATTTACTACCAAGGCTACATCAGCCTCATTGGGTAAAAGGTTCGGTACATCAGGAGGTGTTAGTCTCGTCTCTATATTATTCGACCAGTCACCTACAATCTCTTTTTGACTGTTGATATACTCTAAGGCATTCGGATCAATATCAAGAGCTATTACCTTGTCAGCAGATCTAGCTAGCTTAAAGCTGAAGTAACCTGAACCGGCTCCAACATCGGCAACAGTTTTATTCTCCAACTCACCGATCATTTCAATAATCAGCTCTGGGTTTTGCCAATCGGTCCGCAGGTTGTCCTCTAGATCAACCTCAAAAGAAACGATTGGTGCTTCAGGCATGGTAAGCTTTTCTGGAGCAGGCCTTGTTGTTCTTTTCCGCACTTGCTCTTTGGCGCTTTTGTCGCAAGACATAAGTGCAAGAAGTACCGATATGTAAACAAGGCCTTTTCTCAAAGCGCTATAATTCCTTCTATGTGGTGAGCTTTTTCGTAAACATCAATTACTTCATCGCTAGAAGCCATTTTAAGCATTGCAGTAACGCTGGTATAACTACCCTTGCTGCTTGGCTTAAGCGTAAGTGTTTCTTTAGGAAAGAGTGCTTCTACTTCAGAAATCTTCTCACCCTTCACGATAAACTTGAACATATACTGTGTTGGAAAGCTGTGTATATCGTCCAGTTTTGCCTTGAATTCAGCTGTGTTAAATTTACTCATGGTTAACTCTCCTTTTAAAATAGTCAAAAAAAAATCGGTCACTGACCGATTTTTGATGCTTAGTAAAATTTGTATCGTGAGTCGGTCACCTCAACCCTATCTACAACCGATTGGTTGAGCTTTGAGTTCACTGTGTTTTGGGCGCGAGTGATTAATTGATTTTCGTAACTACTATAGTCTCCTATTTCAGCCGCGGTGTTTCTAGATTTAAGCTGAACCACAACTACACCTAGTCCTTCAGCAACAATTGGTTTAGACTTGTCACCTGCATTCTGAAGTGCAAGTGCTGCACCTACTGCTTCCGGAGCAGTTCCTACATTTAGTAGTGAGTTAGAATTTAGTGATACAGAGTTGTCGTTGTAAACCTTAGCTTCTTCACCATATGCAGTAGCCATCTCACTAATTGAACCAGAAAGTGACGCTACTTTTGATTTAATGAATTCGGCTTTCTTATCTTCTCTTAAGAGAGACTCGATATCAGCTCTTACGTCCTCAATGTCCTGAACGCCTTCGTCAACCTGACCATCGTAAAGAGCCACTACATATTCGTCCCCTAGGTCGAAGTCTTTAACAACTCCTAAAGATGCTTCTCCATATAACCAAGAAACTACTTGTCTGCCATTTGCAAGAGCTCCAGCAGTCGCTGCATTTTTATCAATGTCGGCAGCACTAAATACAGAGTATCCATTTTCACCAGCCACATTGTTAAATTCTTTAGCACCATAAGATGCAGAAGCAAATTCTGCAGCCTCAAGATATACTTGATTTTCAGTTTCGAATGAAGGAGTCATTTCAACGATGACTTGAGCCACTTTATAACGATTAGAGATTTTAGACTCTGTTACATTTACAATGTATACCTTATTGTTCTTCTCGATTAGGCGAGGGATTAATCCTTTTCTTGTTCTTCTGAAGACTTCAGTTTCAATGTCAGCAATTCTCGTGTCGCCTTTTTTGATCCATCCAAAGTCTCCGCCAGCGGTGCTATTTTCACCTTCTGAGTATTGTCTAGCTAAAACGTCAAATGACTCCCCATTTCGTAGTTGTCTCAATACATCGTTAGCTGTTTTTCTTACGGCTTGTTGATCTGTAGTGGTCTTACCCGCTAGGTTGAATACAATTTGGCTCACTCTTGCAAACTCGTCCGTTGTTGGAACAATATCAGTGATCTTGTGAATTGTATAGATGCCACCTTGTAAATCAGGACCGATAATGTCACCTTTCTTAAGCGTTGTTAAGTTATCTGCAACTGCATTTGGTAATGCGCTTGGATCATACGTAGAGAAACCGATGCCCTGCTCAGTTACGCTTATTGCGTAAGTAGAATCGTTATCGCTTGACTCTAAAGTTGATCTGATGTCGGCCATCTGTGCTTGGTATGAGGCAGAGTCTTCTGCAGAAGGCACAACTGGGAATCTTACGTATTGTACAGATCTAGTTTCTTCAACTGAAAATTGCTCTTCATTTGCGCTCAAGTAAGCTCTTACTTCAGAATCTGAGATTTCGCCAATTTGCTCATCGCTTACAGAAGCGAAAGGCACATACATGTATTCTACATCAGAGATTTCAAACTGAGCCTTGTAAGCTCTTTTTGCTTCTTCTAGCGTAGCATAGCTTGTTTTAGCTAGCAGGTTTACAAATTTCTGCTCTCTTCTTTGAATCATTGCTTGCTGCTCTGCATTCGCAAAGTAGAATTGAGCTTCTTGACCATATGCAGGCAATTGGCTCAAGAATTGCTTAATGCTCGCTTGATCAGTTGCACCAACAAATTGTTCGAAGAACTGAATCATTGAAGGAGAAATGTTGTTGCCTTGCACCATATCGATACGCTCATTGGTACCAATTTCTAAACCCAACTCATTGAGTTTGTTGCCAAATGCGATATCTCTTACCAGCTGATTCCATGCTTGTTCTCTTACAAACTGCATAGAGCCATCATCGGTACTTGTAAGGCCGTAATATCTTTTGAGGTTATCTACAATATTTGCGAATTGCTCTTGTGAGATCTCTTGTCCGTCAATTTCACCTACGAACTGACTGTTGCCGCCAAAAAGCGAAGAATTGTTGCTTAAAAGGTCGGTGAGTACGAAAGCCATAATGGATAGGCCTACAACCACAACCAACAACTTTCCCATCTTTTCACGAAGCGTGTTAATAATTGCCATCGGATAATTTTTAAATAGGCGCAAACATAACTGAAATATGTACGAAAATCAAAGGAAAAAAAGGACAAAACTGCCTAGAAATCAGTCTTCTTCGGGCTTTTTGTAAGTAAAGAGTACATTATCGATTCTAGCGTCTTCCATACTGATGATTTTGATCTCAAATCGCTCGAAATCTATGATGTCATTTACCTCAGGAATATCTTCAGTTATTGATAGAATAAAGCCTCCTAAAGTGTCATAATCTCCTTCAGGAATATTCCACCCGTATTCGTCATTAAGGTTTTCTATTTCGTGTCTTGCACTCAGAATGTATTTGTTCTTGTCAATTTTCTGCTCCACCCAGTCTTCGTCTTCATCGTGCTCATCTTGAATTTCTCCAAAGATCTCCTCAATCACATCTTCAAGACTGACAATTCCAGAAGTACCACCAAATTCATCGACTACTAAGGCAATGCTCTTTCTTTCTTGAATGAATTGAATCATCAGCTCATTGGCAAGCATTGTTTCTGGTATGATAATAATAGGATTGAGTATGCTTTGAATCTCGGTTGGCTTTTTAAAGAGTTCGAGTACATGGCAATAGCCTATAATTTCATCTATCGTATTTTTATAGACTAACACCTTGGTGTGGTTACTTTCTAAAAACTCTTCTTTTAATTCCTCAATATTGTCTTCTACGTCTACGGCCGCGATCTCGGTTCTTGGAATCATACAGTCGCGAACTCTCACGGTCTTAAACTCTAATGCATTATTGAAGATTTTGGTATCAAGATCTACATTGGTCTCTTTCAAATCTTCCTGACTGTTAGCGTTGATGTAATTCCCTAAATCTGTGAGTCCAAAAATCTGTCTATCCTCAGAATAGGGTTGTCTTAAGACACCCGTAATGATAACTCTAGACATTTGTTCTATAAGCCATACCACAGGGAACATCAAAATGAAGATGATGAGAATAGGTACTGAAAAAATATTGAGTGAGATGTTCGGGTTAATAAGGAATATGCTCTTAGGTGTAAATTCAGCCGTTATCAGTACAATTATGGTCGAAACAATTGTCTGTAGAATTACTACCGTAGTATCATTATTAAGACTTTCAGGTAAGTTCTGTGCAATCCATGGTTCTAGGAGTGTTGCCATAAAAATACCATAGATAACCAGGGCAATCGTATTGCCCACTAAAGCGGTGTTGATTAATCTTGAAGGCTTTTCTGTGAAGAAAGACAGGATTTTGCCACTTAAGGTGCCTTTTTGATTCTGTAGTTCAATGTGCAGTTTGTTGGCACTTACAAAGGCTATTTCAGTACCAGAGAAGAAGGCTGAAAAAATGAGACAAGTAAGAATTACTGTAATCTGGTAGGTATCCATTAGCGCTTTTTCCGCTTGGGCTTTTGAGTGCTTTGCTGTTTCTTTTTATCATCAGCTTTGCGTTTGGCCGAACGGTATCTATATAAAAATAGCATACCTAATGATAGCATAAAAATGAAATATGAAGCGGCAATACCAAAGTTCATGGTTTGGTGTACGCCAATAACGAACAACACAACAGCCAGTGAGAATAATATGACATCGCCCAGATTATTACTTTTCATTGCTCATTAATTTTAAAGATGCTGTCTTTAGGTCTAATTAGTTCATAGGTAGAGAAGTCTTCAGGGGCTCGCATACCTTCTGCCATTATCAATTCCTCTTCAGTTTCTATAGTTACGAATTTGTCGGTGTAGATTTCATGACCTTCTGGATCCCAGAAAAGCTCTTCAGTGCTAAGCGTTTCTTTCTTTTGCAGATTCTTTACCAGCACATCTCCACGCGCCCTGTAGAAGTTATCGCCCTCTGCTTTGTATCCTTCTTGAGCCGTTAATTCACTTATTGTTGCACCAAACTTATCGTAAAAAACAACCTTAATCCCTTCGGGGAATTCTACATCCCCATTCTGCATTTGAAGTTGCCTATTTCCACTCATAATCACCTTTACCACCGTGGAGTCGGTCATCATGATTCTTACGTTATTGGATTCGAATAGTGGCCCGGTGTATTCCTCAATCTCTGGAGATTTTTCATCTGATCCACATGAGCAGATGCCAATGGCTAAAAAAAGTAAGAAGATGCGGAATAGAGTTTTCATAAATAAAAACGGTCTTCACAAATATGCAAAGACCGTTCCTTAAATGCTTTAAGACTTATTAATTAGGTCTCTTCCGTAATTTAACGCTTTCTTTTATCCAGCAACCAACAGCTATCGTCTCACCTTCTTCTTTGTTGGCGGTAAAAATATCACTGATGGTAGGAAACTGTGCTCGGGCAGAAGCCATTTTAGCACCATTACCAGATTTTGCGTAATAGTTGTAAGCGGCAATAAATCTAGCTCTATCGTCAATCTGACTTACTTGCTTGTCACACTCAGAGCTTGACATCATCATATCACCAATCATTACGTACATATCTTCTGCTAAGGCTGGATCAACTTCTGCTGCCTTGATTGCATATTCTCTAGCTGCCGCTTTGTTACCGTTAATTCTTTCGGTAGATGCAATCTGCTTGAATGCTTTGCCCTTATCGGTATTGTCATCAGTAAGGTCTGCTGCCTTTACAAAGTATTCTTTTGACTTATCGAATTCTTTATTAGAACCAAACTTAACACCTAGCATATATCCTACACCGTAATTAGGATTGCTATCAAAAACTACTTGTGCAGCTTGTGTGAACCACTCAGCGTCAGTACAACCACCGTCAAAAGCAAAGATGAAAATCTTGTTCGCGATTTCGAAGCTTGTAGGATTTGCCTCAAATTGAGGAACTAGTTTTTCAACTACGAAATCACAATCAATCAATTTCAAGTCCGCTAATTTCTCATCAACGAATTTTTTGATATCCAAATAACGTTTTACGTCTTTATTCGCACTTTTCGCTTTTGCAATTTGATAATCAATATGCTTAGTGCTCGTTTCGTAAATCTCTAATAATTCATCATTTGAGATTCCAGTATTTCGAGATACGGCAAGAGTTGCCATTTGCATGTAATATCTACCTAGAGAATAGTTGTTTTCATTGCCTTTCAGCTCATAAGCTTCACCAATAATATCTAGCAACATTTGAGTTTTGCTTCTATCTCTGTAGTAAAAGAAAAAGGCATCAATTGCATATCTATCGATAGACTCTTTTTTGTCATCTGGAAATGCCTCGTAGCGTGCTTGGTACATATCCATTACCTTTTGAGCATGTGCAGCTTTTGCCGTTACATCTTTCTCACCTCTCCAAGTCTCTTTCCAGATCTTAATTCCGTTGATATATACAGATGTACTCAAAGTTGGGTACTTCTCTATCATTTGGTCTAAGTGAGGCTTTGCTTCTTCGTATAAACCTTGTTTGTAGTTATCATCAAACAAAGTCCAAAGCGTTTGTGCTTCCGATCTTTGTGATGGATCTTCTGGCCAATAGAACTGCGCATTTGCAGAAGTATAAAAGGCCATAAAGGCTACTAATAAAATCCCTTTCAATCTCATTGTCTTAGTAGTTTAGTTAAATCTTGTTCTAGTAAACCAGGTAATATCTTGGAGACTAAATCCAAAATTTATCTTTACATAATTTTCTCTCACGAGGCCGTTTTCAACATTTCCTCGTTGTCCTAAGGTTACCCCCAAATTCATGTGAGATAATCCCCAAAATGCGTTTAATGGTAATGATGCGCCAAAATTTATGCCAACATCGTTAACATTCTGTTCATTTATCAAAAACGGGGTTCTTTCTAAGTGAACTCCAAATCTATAACTTATTACATTAGAAAGCTTATTTGTTTCAAAATCAGGTATAATTTCTCCACCAACGGCTATTCTAAATGCTTCTGTATAAGAGGTTATTGCTTGGCCATCTATATCTCTAAAAGAAGACCAATCTTGATATTGAAAATCGACACCAATGGCAAGCTTTTGCAGCACTTCGTAGCTTATTCCACCACTAATTTTTGCAGGTAATGCCACAGTCCTTTTCAATGCATTGTCATATACTAAGGTGTCAGCGCTTAAAATGTTTCCTCCTGAACTACGATTCTCGAAAGTAACCAGAGAGTTTTGTCTCAAATTCAAGTCTGGAGTATAATAACCACCAATGTTAAGCCATTTGTTTTCACCTGTAGGTAATTTATAGACAAAACCGAGTGTGGTAGAGACGCTACTGTAACTTCTTCTAGTGTCTACAACAGTAGTTCCAAAGACAACTTCTTCTGGGTCACCTAACTGAAATTGGTCCACTTTATTAATAGAACCAAATATTAATGAAGCTTCTAATCCCAAGTATAGATTCTTGAATTTAATGCCATTGGCAAAGGCCAGTTCGTCTAAACCACCCGTTCCACTCACTAAGGTTGAAACATCATTTCCATCGGGTCCTCCACCAGGATTGGATTGCGTAAATCCATAATTAACCGAAGAGTATGGATTAAGAGAAAGTCCTACATTCCATTTGCCAGCAACTATGGGTAGGTTAAAACCGAGGTCTTTAAAACCTCCCGTGGTAGTAGAATAGTTTTCGGTATTGTTAGATACGCTTCTATAATCAAATGTACCACCGGCCTGAAAAACGGCTTCATAATTTGAGGCTGCCAAGGCAGGATTTGTGTGATTAAGAAAGTATTTGGAGTTGTAAGTTACACCAAGGCCGCCCATGCCCACATTGTGCGAATAGCCGCTCCAATTAAGGTTTCCGAGCCCTATAATTGAGTAACTCGATTGGTCGTATTGAGCAGATGCCTTTTCTGTGAAAAAGACAGAAAAGAGAATGCCGAAAAGAATGCTGTATTTGTGACTCATTTAATTCTTTATCATAGGTCTACTCACAGGGCCCTATTTTGGGGGTACAAAGATGTCAGATTTTAGTTTATGAACAAACAAAAGTGTAACCACTCAATACATAATCGGCTATAAGTCAGGAATATTTAACATTATTTGAGATATAGATCTATGAACAAAGACAGCTTTCAGGTAATCGGTTTAATGTCAGGCACATCATTAGATGGAATTGATTTGGCCCATGTTTGCTTCTCTAAAAAGGAAGGATCGTGGTCTTATTCCTTAAAGAGAGCATTCACCATAGATCATGATCCGGAGATATTAAACCATCTTAAGGATATCGCTTTTGCAGATGATCGTTTCTTAAAAGAGCTAGATATTAAGTTTGGAAGCCTTCTAGGAGAAGGGATTAAGGCTGAATTCGGTGATCTTTTAGATAGCGTAGATTTTATTGCTTCACACGGTCATACAGCTAAGCACAACCCTAAAGCGGGCTATACCATACAGATTGGCAGTGCGGCAAAAATTTATGAGAAGACACAAAGGCCAGTAATCAATAATTTTCGAGCTAAAGATGTATCGATGAGAGGCCAAGGCGCTCCATTGGTTCCCATTGGTGATAGAGATCTCTTCAGTGAATATGATTATTGCCTTAATCTAGGCGGTATCGCAAACATATCTTTTGAAGAGGAGGGGAGAAGAGTCGCTTATGATGTATGCCCGTTTAATATGGCTTTAAATGAGATTAGTTTATTGCTGGGTAGGCCATATGACGATGGAGGTGACATGGCCGCATCTGGAGTAACAGACCAAAGCTTACTTAAAGCGTTGGATGCAGTTGAGTATTATCAGCTCAATCATCCTAAATCTTTGGGCTACGAAGATTACGTGCAGCATTGGATTCCTATCTTAAATGAATCATCGGCAAATAACCATGATAAGTTGCGAACACTCGTTGAGCATTTTACGAGACAAATTGCATTGGCCTGTGGTGGAGCAGAAGCTGCAGGTAAAATGCTGGTTACGGGCGGAGGGGCCTATCATCGGCTTTTTATTAGCCTGCTTAAGTCTCAGTTGTCGCAAATGAAGGTAGATGTTCCAGAAAAAGATATTATAGATTTTAAAGAGGCAATTGTTTTTGCTTACTTGGGCCTGCTTCGGTATCTAAATGTACCCAACTGTTTGGCTTCAGTAACAGGTGCCGAGCTTGATAATTGTGGTGGAGATATGTTTGGGTTTTAAGGAACAATATGTTGCTACATTCAATTACCGTTTAAAAAATATCTAGAGTTTTAGTCCGATACTTTGAAGAATAGCTTAAACATCGTATTATTTATTCGCGATTCATTTCAACCTTCATGAAACGATTTTTCTACGTTGTTGTACTAGCGATAGCAACCATTTTCCTACCTCATCAGAATGCCTTTGCCAAAGCTTGGGAGGGCCCGTCTCTTGAAATTGTTCAAGAGAGCGATCATGAGCAAGAAGGGCAGGATGAACATCATGCGGACGAGAGTCATGCCAATGAGCATGATACAGATGGTGCACATGCCGAGGAAGGAGAACATCATGAAGAAGCACCTCCCGGCTGGACAGTGATTCCTTTTGTCCTTCTTCTAGGAATGATTGCGACAGGTCCGCTTTTCTACGAACACTTTTGGCATAAGAACTATCCTATTATTGCTATCTCCTTGGCAAGTTTAGTAGTACTCTATTATCTCTTTGCTATTCATAACACACACGCTCCTGTTCATGCACTTGCAGAGTATGTTCAATTTATTGCATTGCTTTCCTCTCTATACATAGCATCTGGGGGAATAATGATTAATGTAGATAAGAAGGCCACTCCAATGGCTAATGTTGGTCTACTATTAGTGGGTGCAGTTATTTCAAATTTGATTGGAACAACTGGAGCGTCAATGCTTCTGATTCGTCCTTTCATCAGATTAAATAAGGGAAGAATTCAGCCTTACCATATTATCTTCTTTATTTTTATGGTAAGTAATATTGGAGGTGCCTTAACTCCAATTGGTGATCCACCACTCTTCTTAGGATTCTTGAAGGGTGTTCCGTTCATGTGGACGTTTACGCACAATATTTTACCATGGACATTTGCACTAATTGTCCTTGCTGTAATCTTCTACTTCTTCGATAAGAGAAATGAAAGTGTGAATGTTGACCCGGATGTGGTTTTTACCAATAAGACCAGCATTACTGGGAGCAAAAACTTTCTTTGGTTAGCAATAATTATAGGAGCAGTTTTTATTGATCCGAATGTAATTGATGGTGTGCCAGCTATTATTTACGATGGTCAAAAATTCTCTTTCATTAGAGAAATTATAATGCTCTCTGTAGGCTTTTTGTCTTACAAGTTTGCAAGTAAAGAAGCGCTCAGCGGGAATGAATTTAACTTCGAACCAATTCGAGAAGTTGCATTTATCTTTGTAGGAATTTTCGGAACTATGATGCCAGCATTGGCATTGGTAAGCGAGTTTGCTCAATCAGAAGCAGGAGTGGCCTTAATTGGGCCAAATTCATTGTATTGGGGAACTGGAATTCTTTCAGGATTCTTAGACAATGCACCAACTTATCTCAACTTTTTGGCAGCGGCTTTAGCTTCTCAGGGAGGCGATATCAGCGTGATAGCTAATGTGCAGGCTTATGCGGCAGGAGGTACTTACCCAGATTCAATTATAAACTTAACGGCAATAGCGGTAGGAGCGGTTTTCTTTGGCGCAATGACCTATATTGGAAACGGGCCTAACTTTATGGTTAAGTCTATTGCGGAACAAACCGGCATTCACATGCCTTCTTTCTTTGGTTATATCCTGAGATATTCAATTCCGATTTTGATTCCAATTTTTGTGGTTGTGTGGTTAATCTTCTTTGTTCTTTTATAATCTCGAAACACTTTCCTTTAATATTGGTATATTATAATAGTGAATAGCTTTTATTACGATATACTCCTAACCCTCGGAACATTCCTATTGATAGGATTCCTTTCTTATAAGGCTATGAGAAGTAATAGAAGAAATGGAGATGGGGACGATGAAGGAGGCCTAATGCTGGAAACGGAACCTAAAATTGATCTTCCGCCTGGAGTAGTTTGGCCATCGGAAGCTCCGAAAAGAAGAATTGAAGACGATTTACTCGTCTAATTGCTACACTTAGCACAAACCCCACCAATAAGAAAATTACTCTCCTTAGCCTTAAAGCCATCTGGTAGTGCTACATCAGGGATGGTAACATGATCTAAGCATGTTGTTTCTCCGCACTCCTCACACTTAAAATGGATGTGGTCATCTAAATGGTGATCTTCTGAACAGGCATAATGGCAAAGTGCATAATGAATCACACCGCTATCATCCAGCACTTTATGGATAAGACCTTTATTTAAGAAAGATTTAAGCGTTCTGTAGATAGTTACACGATCATACTGTCCATCTATCTCAGATTCAATATCGCTGTGCGAAATGGCAATGTTTTTATTTAGGAAAACGGAGATCACATCAGCTCTACCCTGTGTGAGTCTGAGAGAATGATCTTTTAAAAGACTTTTAACGCGATCTTCCATGCCTAAATATAGTATAGAATCATTAAGACAGTGCCTTAGTTCCCTTCATTCTTGGCCTTTCTCTTCTCTCTGCGGTTTTTACCCGTCAATCGATCAAAAAAAGCTTTTTCCCATTTCCAGAAGAATTCAAACTGACCGAATAGAAACCCATAGATAAGAATGAGGATTTGATAAAGCGGAAAGATTAGAAGGATGTAGAGCAGTACTCCCCAAAATCCAGTAAGACTTTCTAAGCCTACTAGTTTGAATAAGAAAGGCTTAATAAATAATACAGTGGAACCCGTACAAGCAAACACGATTAGAACTAGTACGGTCTGAAAAAGGCTTTTTAGACCCCATTTCGATTGTAGTCTTTTCAACACGCTTTCCTTCTCTTCACTCATGGGTAGTCGTTTAGTGCGACAAAGGTAATTAACCAGTGCATTAATTCTAATTCTGGATTATCTGAAGTATAAAAATTAGTCGAGCGGTTAGACTAGCAACTGATAATTCAATAAATTAACTTATTAAAAATTCAACCACTATGCACGACCTGAGTAAGTTTAAAAGAATGATGGTAACCATTGATTTAACCGACATGGATGCCCATGTCGTTAAATTCGCTTCAATGATTGCCAAGTATTTTGAACTGGATGCGGTTTACTTTTTTCATGCCGCCAGTTCAACCTTAGAATTACCTGAGCAAATCGTTGAAAAGTACGGTAACGTAATTGCACCTCTCGATGAGACGCTTGAATTAGAAATGGCAGAAATCGTAGAAGCAAACTTTGAGACACCTGATGGGTGTACCATAGAATTGGAAGCCTTACCCGGAAATGTTACCGATGAAGTGCTCAAATACTCGAAGATGAAAGTGGCAGATCTACTACTTCTCGGGAGAAAAGAAGAATTAACGGGTTCAGGTTTAAACTCTAGAAAAATTGCCAAAGGTTGTACGGCATCTGTGATTTTTGTACCTGAAAACCCACCATTAGAATTAAAGAAAATCTTAATCTCAATTGATTATTCAGAGCATTCTAAGATGGCTTTTGAAATAGGCATAGATATTCAAAAGAAATCAGGAGCAAAGCTACTCAGCAATAATGTATATCGTGTACCAGTGGGATACCATAAGTCAGGCAAGTCCTTTGAAGAGTTTTCTCAAATAATGCTTGATAATACAAAAGAGGAGTGTGATCGCTTCTTTAAATCTATAGACCTAGAGGGAGTAGATTACGACCATACTTATGCCTTATATGATGATCCGCACCCGGCAGATAAGATTTATAGGGCTGGAGCAGAAGAAGGTGTTGACATGATTATATTGGGTTCAAAAGGTAGAACCAGTGGAGCTGCCTTTTTAATTGGTAGTGTTGCCGAAAAGCTTGTCATGGAAGATAATGACATCCCAATTTTCTTAATTAAAAAAGGGAAAGAGAATATGAGCTTCTTGGAAGCGCTCTTTAAAATTTAAGGAATAACAATTGTTCCCTTCACGTCAAAGCTAAGGCCTTCTTTGAGTCTCATTTTTTCGTCTCCTGAAATTGAAAAACTCGAGAGTCTGCTTTCGCCAGATTCTAAGTTGAAATACAGAAACAACTCTTGGTCTAGCTTAAATACCTCGTTGTTTTTAGAAAGCTCTAGTCGCACTTCTTTAAGAAGGTCTCTCTCATAGGTGCATTCCATAACACGCACAAAGTTTTGCTTTTTTCTGGCAGTGTAGATGGTTTTTGAAAGGCTGCTAATGGCAGGTAATTCCTCCACAAAGTAAGCCCCAGTATATCCTGGTCGGCTAATATCTGCATCAAAAAACAACTGCAACTGAGACCTCCATTCAGCGGAGTCTTTTGGACTCAATTCAAGCGTTTCTGCAGTTCCTCCAGAGGTTACGCTTTTTTCAAGGCCCGCGTTCATCCTTAGCAATGCCCCCACTTGTTCATCTAATAAGGAAGCAATTCCAAAATAACCTGTTGTATCTTGAGTTTCTGAATTATTGGCTTGACCACAACCGAATAGGAGTAGTATCAAACAGAGGAAAGAAGTTTTCTTAATCATATAAGCACGTTACCCGTCATTTCTTCAGGAGCATTTAGACCAATTAATTTGAGAATAGTAGGAGCTAAGTCACCTAGCTTACCATCTTTCATTTGAGGTCTTAACTCTTTATCAACCAAGATGCAAGGTACTAAGTTTGTTGTATGAGCAGTATTTGGAGATCCGTCTGGGTTAATCATGATGTCTGAATTACCATGATCAGCAATAATAATTGAGGTATAGTCATTGGCCATGGCGGCTTCTACTACAGCACCTGTACAGGCATCTACTGTTTCGCAAGCTTTCACGGCAGCATCAAAATCTCCTGTATGACCTACCATATCAGCATTTGCAAAGTTCAGGCATATAAAATCTACCTCCCTGCCATTTAATTCCGGAATAATTGCATCTCGTATGTCGTGGGCACTCATTTCTGGTTGAAGGTCATAAGTAGCCACTTTAGGAGAAGGACAAAGAAGTCTTTTCTCTCCTTCAAATTCTGTTTCTTGGCCTCCACTAAAAAAGAAAGTAACATGTGGATACTTTTCGGTTTCGGCAATTCTAATCTGCTTTTTGCCTCCTTTAGACAGTACTTCTCCAAGTGTTCCTATAAGGTTGTCTTTACCAAAAACTACCTCTACGCCTTTAAATGAATCATCGTAGTTCGTCATGGTAACGTATTTAAGATTCATCTTGCTCATGCCTGCTTCAGGAAAGTCTTGCTGCGTAAGCGCTTGCGTTATTTGCCTTCCTCTATCTGTTCTAAAGTTAAAGCAGATGACTACATCGTCTTCTTCTATCTTGGCAATTGGCTGATTTCCTTTCGAGTTGATAATCGGTTTTATGAATTCGTCAGTGACACCGTTCGCATACGAGTTTTCAATACTCTGAATTAGATCTTCACTCGACTCGCCAATTCCATTGACCATGGCGTCATAGGCTAGCTTTACACGTTTCCAGCGCCTGTCTCTATCCATTGCAAAGTACCTTCCTGTAATGCTCGCAATTTCACCAGTACTCTTTTGAGCATGTGCTAAGATCTCTTGGATGTAGGCTTTTCCCCCTTTTGGATCAGTATCTCTACCATCCGTAAAAGCGTGAATAAATACGTTATCCAAATCTCTTTCAGCACAGAGACTCATTAGACCCATCAGGTGGTCGCTATGTGAATGCACGCCACCATCAGAAACCAAACCCATAAGATGTACTTTCTTACCCTTGTCTTTTGCGTAGGTAAGTGCGGCACTGAGTGTTTTATTATCTCCTAATGTTTTCTCTTCAACGGCCTTATTCAGTTTTACCAAATCCTGATACACAACACGACCAGCACCAATATTCATATGGCCTACTTCAGAATTTCCCATTTGCCCTTCCGGTAAACCCACTGCCAAACCTGAAGCTTCGAGTTTGCTATGCGGATAGTCTTTAAAAAGTTGGTCCATTACTGGAGTATTGGCTTTATCTATAGCAGATACTGTTTTGTCTTGAGCTAATCCCCAGCCATCGAGGACCATTAGAATCACACGCTTATTCATAAAACAAATATAAATATTCAGAGGAGGTTTGTATGGTAGAAGGCGTTGTATTAATTTCAATTTATTGTGAAAGAATTGCACAACAGTTGGCATGCTTTTCGTTCAAGAGGTTACAAAGTCTTCAACATGAAAAACCTATCCAGAATTAGCATACTTCTTATGTCTCTCTTTGTAGTGACATTAGCGCATGCACAGTCCGGTAACGATATCCTCACAAACGTTGAAGCCGCGCTTAAAGCCAGCAGCTCCAAAGAATTATCAAAGCACTTACACGCCAAAGTTGAGATTAAGCTTGATGGTGTTCGTAAAGAATACAGTATAAACCAAGCAGAGATTATGCTAAAAGACTTTTTTCAGGACTATCCAGGAGAAGGGTTCGAGTTTATTCACAAAGGGAATAATTTTTCGGGAGCTATTCGCTACGCAATAGGATCTTATACTTCTAATTCTGGAAAGCATCGCGTTGTGGTTAGGGCCAAGAAGTTTAAAGATGCTTACAAAATCTATCGTTTAGAGTTCACAAAAGACTAGTCTTTTTTTAGTAAGCTTTGGCTACTTTTGTGCCATGCGACCATTTTACGTATCCCAATCTGATTTAGAAGATTTTATTGAACGCGCTTTTAGCGAAGACCTCGGTGATGGAGATCATTCAACCCTTGCCTCAATTCCTCAGGAGGCAGAGCAATCGGCCTATTTAATCATTAAAGAAGATGGTGTGATTGCCGGAATGGAACTGGCTCAGCTCATTTTTCGAAAGTTAGACCCTTCCATTGAGTTGTCAGATGCGGTAAATGATGGGGACCATGTAAAAAGGGGAGATGTTATTCTGAGACTAAAAGGAAAAACACGTGCTATTTTGAGTGGTGAACGATTATTCCTTAACTGTATTCAACGGATGAGTGGCATATCGACTAGAACCTCTAAGTTGAATGACCTGATTAAACATACCAATTGTAAACTCTTAGATACTCGTAAAACGACTCCAAATATGCGCATGCTCGAAAAATGGGCTGTACTTATTGGAGGAGGAGTTAATCACAGATACGGATTGTATGATATGGTTATGTTGAAAGACAACCATGTGGACTATGCAGGGGGAATTGCTAATGCTGTTGAGGCTACAAAGGCGTATTTGAAAGAAACGGGTAAAGATTTAAAGATTGAGGTGGAGACTAGAAATCTTGATGAAGTAAAGCAGGCTTTGGCAGTAGGAGGAGTGGATCGGATTATGCTGGATAACATGTCTGTGGAAGAAATGAACCAAGCAGTGATAGTTGTAAACGGACAGTCAGAGACGGAGGCGTCCGGTGGCATTACTGAGGCGACCATTCAGGCCATTGCGGAGACCGGAGTAGATTATATTTCCGTTGGAGCACTTACCCACTCTATTAAGAGTCTAGATATCAGTTTGAAAGCAGAATAATATTGCCAACACCAAAGCGTAATTTTTTAGTTCAGTTCGTTGAAGCCTTAGTTTTGATCATTATGTTTGTGTTCCTTTTTCGACACTGCGTTTAAAAGGCACAAAAAATGATCGTAAAAACAAAGAAATACGCCTTGGATAAAAAGGCATACAGACGCGCAGGAATGCGCAACATCATTAGAGAGCAATGGTGGATTTTTATTATTGCTGCCGCCATATCGGCTATGGCATTCGTAATTCCTTCTAACTGGTGGTGGATTGGTGCCTTAATTGCACTTTCTCTTTACTTACTTTTCTGGCTGATTCAATTTGCCGGAGTTACTCAGTTAGAGCAGAGTAAGCAGCTTTTTGAAAAGCTTTCTTATGAAATCAATAGTCAGCAAATCTTAATTAAGATCACTACTAAGCAGGGAATGCCTATGAAGTGGGATCAGATTAAGTACGCTTGGATGGACAAGAAGCAGTTCGTTTTAGTAGTAAGCAAGGCGCAGCTCATGCTCTTTCCTTTCGATGTGTTTAAGACCCATAATGAAGTAAAATTCGTAGAGACCATTCTGAAGAGAAAAGGATTGATAAAGGAAAAGTAGCTTGAACCCTCGCTACTATATAGAAGGCTTAATTGCTGTTTTTCTTTTTGGAATCACACCCATCTTTATCAAGGAAGTAACCGCAAATGCGATTACCATAGGTCTGGTAAGACTAGTCATTGGAACAGGGTTCTTATACTTTATTGCTACCAACAAGAGTTTAAAAGGCCTGAGCAAAGCGGAATGGAAAGCTTTGGCAATAATAGGTGTGCTCTTTGGCGTTCATTGGATTGCTTACTTTATCTCCGTTAAGCTGTCTACTCCTTCTATGGCCATACTTTCGGTGTCAACTTTCGGGATTCACATGATCTACCTGAATTGGATCATAAAAGGCCAAAAGCCGAAGGTGTTTGATGTGATTACGGTTCTTGTTGCCTTGTTGGGTATATTCTTAATTGTACCTGAATTCACATTAGACAATGACCTTACCGCGGGCATACTTGTGGGTTTGGTTAGTGCCTTATTCTTTGCTTTTCTACCTTTTCAACAGCAAAAACATCAAAAGATAAACTCCATGACAAGGGCATTTGGCCAGTACTTTTTTGCCTTGCCGGTGTTCCTCATCTTTATCTCAGAATCAAATTGGAATCTAACCAACCAAGATTGGTATTACTTGGGCATACTAGGGGTTATTTGTACAGTAGGTGCACATACCCTTTGGTTAAGAGCTACCACTCATTTAGAGCCTACAACAACAAGTCTCATTTTCTATTTAGGAACCCCAATAGCAATGATTAGCAGCTATTTATTTCTGAATGAAGAAATGAATTCATCCAAATTGATTGGGGCGGGGCTTATTATAGGTGCCAATGTGGTGGGTGTTTTGGTGAAGAGGAAACCTCTCCGCCATTAAGGCACCTCCCCTTCGAAAGGGGAGGAGTTGTAATTCCTTACCTTAGCTCTGCAGAACTTCAGCTAAATATTCAGCAGTGTAATTAGAGTCTTTCAACTTAACCATTTCTTCAGGTGTACCAGCAAAGCACAGTTGGCCTCCTTCATTACCACCTTCTGGGCCAAGATCTATTACCCAATCCGCACATTTTATCACTTCGGTATTGTGTTCAATAATGAGAACAGAATTGCCTTGTTCTATCAGTGCATTAATGGAGTGCATCAGTTTAGAAATGTCATGAAAATGAAGGCCGGTTGTAGGTTCATCAAAGATGAAAAGGATATGGTCTTTCGTATTGCTTCGCCCTTTGCCTAAGAAATAAGCCAGCTTTACACGCTGTGCTTCACCACCACTGAGTGAGTTTGAAGACTGCCCTAGGCGAATATAGCCTAAGCCCACTTCTTGAAGTGGCGCTAATTTATTCACCACCGATTTCTCCTCCGCAAAGAATGTAATGGCATCATCAATCGTCAGTTCTAGGACTTCCGATATGTTCTTCCCATTATATTCAATGTCTAGAATTTCTTGCTTGAAGCGTTTGCCTTGGCAACTTTCACAGGTTAAGTGAATATCGGCCATAAACTGCATTTCAATCTTTACAATTCCTTCTCCTTGACAAGTTTCGCATCTACCACCATCTACATTAAAAGAGAAGAAGGCAGGTTTATAACCTCTTTGCTTGGCCATGGCTTGATCAGAGAATAACGCTCTAATGGCATCATAAGCCTTTACGTAAGTAACGGGGTTAGATCTTGAAGATTTACCAATTGGATTTTGATCTACAAATTCAATTTGAGTTACCTTTTTTAATGACCCTTCTAAGGCTTCCATTTTTCCAGTTTGTTCTCCAACAGTACCAAGCATTTTACCCAATGCAGGATAAAGAATTCTTTTTATGAGCGTTGACTTGCCTGATCCGCTAACTCCCGTAACCACAGAAAGTACACCCAATGGAATTTCTACATCAATATTCTGTAGATTATTCTCTCTGGCCTTAACTATTTGTAGACTGTCTTTCCATTTTCTTCTAGTGCTTGGTATCTCTAGTCTTTCGGTACCATTTAGGTACTTGGCCGTATAGGTGTTTCCTGAGTCCATTAATTCTGTTAATGAACCTTGAAATACCAACTCACCACCGTGCGAGCCAGCATCTGGACCAATATCTATAATCTGATCGGCAGCTTGCATCACCTTTTCCTCGTGCTCTACCACCACCACTGTATTGCCAAGGTCTCTGAGAGATTTCAAGACTGAAATCAACCTGTCTGTGTCTCTAGGGTGTAATCCAATACTTGGTTCATCCAATATATACATAGACCCCACCAAAGCACTTCCTAAAGAGGTAGCCAGTTTAATACGTTGGAACTCTCCACCAGATAGCGTATTGGTTAAACGGTTTAATGTGAGGTAACCTAGCCCCACTCGGTCTAGGTAAGACAGTCGGTAATTAATTTCTTTCAGTAACCTACCGGCTACTTTTTCTTCGAATGTTGTCAAGGATAATCCGTCAAAGAAATTCACGATTCCTTTAACTGGCATTAAGACAATATCCGTAATAGATTTATCCTGAATCTTAACATAAGAAGCATCTTCCCTTAGTCGAGTTCCTCTACATTCAGGGCAATCGGTTCTGCCTCTGTAGCGGGAAAGCATTACTCGATATTGAATCTTGTGAGTCTTTGATTCTAGGAATTCGAAAAACTTATTTAAACCTTTAAAATGTTTATTCCCTGTCCATAGAAGCTCTTTTTGGTCATCTGTTAATTCTGCATAAGTTCTATGAATAGGGAAGTCGAATTCGATGCCTTTCTTTAAAAGAGGTTCTAACCATTTGCGCATGGTTTCGCTTCTCCAAGGGGCAATTGCACCCTCGTAAACGGAAAGTGATTTATCTGGAATTACGAGGTCGGTATCTATTCCAAGAATTTTACCAAAGCCTTCACAGCGTTTGCAAGCGCCATAAGGATTATTGAAGGTGAATAGGTTCACGCTTGGTTCTTCAAAGAGGATACCGTCTGCTTCAAAACGGTCAGAAAAATGAAAACGGCCGCTATCAGGAATATTAATGATACAGTCTCCTTCCCCTTCAAAAAGGGCTGTTTGAACGGAATCACCAAACCTAAACTGGGTGTCTTCATCGTGCTGAATCACTCCTCTGTCGATCAAAATTTCTAGCTGAGCTTTCGTATGATCTTCCTTGGACTCAATTAAGTCTTCAATAAAGAAGGGCTTGCTATCGACTAGTATTCGAGTGTATCCTTTCTGTAAAAGAACATTTAGCTCTTGTTCAAAAGTACGCTCCTCCTTTAACCGAAGAGGTGCAAGAATCATGAGTCTCTGCTCAACTTTGTGACTTAAGATGAAATCGACAATCGAAGAAACACTATCTCTTTTTACCTCTTCACCGCTAACAGGTGAGTATGTCTTACCGATTCTGGCGAAGAGTAATTTTAAGTAATCATAAATTTCTGTGGTAGTACCTACTGTAGACCTCGGGTTTCTAGAGCTTACTTTTTGCTCAATGGCTATGGCAGGAGAGACCCCTTTTATATAATCAACTTCAGGCTTTTCCATTCTGCCTAAAAACTGGCGGGCATATGAACTCAAAGACTCTACATACATGCGCTGTCCTTCAGCAAAGAGTGTATCAAATGCTAAGGAAGATTTTCCAGAACCTGAAAGCCCAGTGACAACCACCAATTTATTCCTTGGAATGGCTACAGAGAGGCTTTTTAAGTTGTTGACACGCGCTCCTTTAATGATGATAAAGTCCTTCGGATCTAGTTCATCAATAGGGGTTTGCGGTACAAGAGTTGTTGAATTCATAGGGCTGCAAAGATAACAGAAGCAATCGGCTAAATGTTAAGCAAATATTTATCTCTAGCGGCAAATAAAATACGAGACTTTGGCACTAAACTTGTTATTTGTTTCGTATGAATTATAACGGCAAAATTCAAGGTCGAGCGAATTGCTTAGAACAATAGAAAATTTGCTTCGTAATGAAGTTTTTATAAGATTAGCGTTCAATTCAAGAAAAAAATAGTCAAATTCTAACCAGCACAATATGATATAGACCTCTACGTTAACCTAATATTATTCACATGAGGAAATATGCTATAAGCGACAGTCAACTGATGTCGCAGTATACAAATGGTAACGAAGAGGCATTCGCAACGCTGGTAGATCGTCACAAAAAGAAGATTTACACCACCATCTATTTGATCGTGAAAGATCAATATTTGGCTGAAGACCTAATGCAGGAGGTTTTCGTAAAAGTGGTGAACACCGTAAAAACCGGAAGGTATAACGAGGAAGGTAAATTCTTGCCTTGGGTGACCCGAATTGCACACAACCTTGCCATAGACAACTTTAGAAAAGCTAAACGCTACCCCACTGTCGTTATGGAAGATGGAAGTAGTGTTTTTAATACCTTGGAATTTTCTGAAGATTCAATTGAATCAAAAAGAATCAAAGAGGATACTCACGCTTTGCTTCGCGACTTGATTAAAGAGTTGCCTGATGCTCAGCGGGAGGTTTTAATGATGAGGCATTACATGCAAATGAGTTTTCAGGAAATTGCAGACGCCACTGGTGTAAGTATCAATACTGCACTCGGCCGCATGAGATATGCGCTCATTAATTTGAGAAAGAAAATGGATAAAAAGAATGTTGCGTATGATAAAAACCTTTACCCAAAATGACTTAGTTCGTTACATATACAAAGAGACCACTGCCGAAGAAAATGCAGAGATTGAACTCGCTATGCTTTTTGATGAAAAGCTAACCGATGAATTCGCTGAACTAGAAAGTGTGGTAGAATCTCTAGACCTTGCACAAAAGTCACCTAGTGACCGTTTGGTCGATACAATTTTGAGTTATTCAAAATCTTGCCATTTACATTCCGTGGATTAAGCTATTTTAGCACCATGACACGGAAAGAAAGGTATTCAGCATTTGTAACCTACTTTAGTGAAAATCAGCCAGAGGCTGAAACAGAATTGAATTACAGCAACCCGTTTGAATTACTGGTTGCTGTTGTTTTATCTGCACAGTGCACCGATGTGCGCATCAATAAAGTAACCCCTAAACTCTTCGAAGATTTTCCAACGGTAGAGCATCTTGCGGCTACACACTTCGATGAGTTGTTCCCTTATATCAGATCAGTCTCCTATCCCAATAACAAAACCAAGCATTTAATTGGCTTGGGAAAGATGTTGGTCGAAGATTTTGGCTCTGAAATTCCAGAAACTATTGCCGATTTACAGAAGCTACCAGGAGTTGGAAGAAAAACAGCTAACGTGGTGACTTCAGTAGTTTGGAATCAACCCTCTATGGCGGTAGATACACACGTTTATCGGGTATCTAAAAGACTGGGTCTGGTTAATCAAAATGCTTCCACACCTTTAGCTGTGGAAAAGCAATTGGTAAGGCACTTAAGTAAAGAAGTTATACCAAAAGCGCATCACTGGTTAATACTCCATGGTAGATATACTTGCTTGGCAAGAAGGCCCAAATGTGAAGAATGCGAGCTCACGAGTTTCTGTCGTTATTATGAAAAGAACCATTTAAAATAGGCTATTGGCTTTTTTGTAACTTTCAGAAGTGGGGCAACGCATCTTTTACATTCACCAATATTTCAAAACACCTCAAGAGGGAGGAGCTATTAGGTCCTACTATTTAGCAAAAGGGTTGGTAGAAAGTGGCTTTGATGTAGAGATGATTACCTCTCATAATGAATCTATGGTGAAGGTGCAGGAGATAGATGGTATTACTGTCCACTATTTACCTGTGAACTATAGTAATGAGATGGGCGCACTCAAACGTATTTTAGCTTTTCTGAAATATGTGCGTTTAGCCAAACGCTATATCAATAAACTAGAAAAGCCAGACCTCGCTTATGTTTCATCTACGCCACTTACAGTGGGTCTCATTGGCTTATGGATGAAAAGAAAGCTTAAAATTCCCTTTGTCTTTGAGGTGAGAGATTTGTGGCCTACAGCCCCAATAGAAATGGGTGTAATCAAGAATTTATTTCTTAAAAAGTACCTCTACAGGCTTGAATCGAAAATATATCATGAGGCTGAAAAGATTGTAGCCTTATCTCCTGGCATGCGAGATTGGATAAAAAAAGTTGCTCCCCAGAAGGACGTTTCTATGATTCCGAACATGGCGGATTGTCAGTTTTTCAAGAAGGAATTGAAGGACCCTAAACTCATCGACTTTTACCATGCTAAGGAACCTTTAGTCATCACCTATTTAGGTAGTGTTGGGGCTACAAACCATTTGGAGTATTTACTTGAAATTGCTGAGCTATCACAAAAGCAAGGGCTCAATATTTCTTTTAAAGTTGTGGGTAAAGGGTCTCAGCTCAGAAATATTAAACTCAACGCTTTCTTAAAGAGGTTATCCAATATTGAATTCATAGGATACCAGAATAAGGAGGGTGTAAGACGGATATTAAACGTTACAGATGCCACCTATGTGAGCTTTGCCAATGTTCCGGTATTAGGCACCAACAGCCCGAATAAACTATTTGATAGTTTAGCTTCTGGTAAATTGACGATTGTGAATAGCACCGGTTGGACAAAGCAACTGGTTGAACAGTACAAGTGTGGGTTTTATACAAATCCTGAATTACCTCAAGATTTTATAGAAAAGATTAGCCCTTTCTTACAAGACAGAAACATGTTAGAGACCTATAAAAACAACGCTCGAAGTATAGCAGAAAGGCTTTATTCGAGGAAATTACAAGTTGAGAAGTTGGTGAAGGTCTTAAACAACGAAGTACAGATTAAGGCTGAGGATAACGAGGTCTATATTTTGACTGCGTAAGGATTTTTTGCGCGTCTGTTTCTTCCATTAATTCTTTTAAACTTACCCCAGTTTCTTCTCGATAGGCCTTAATTATTTGCCAGCCTAGCCATTGACCAATTCTACCTGGGCAATTCTTTCCAATTTCAGGAATGGATGGTCTCTCATCTACATAACGCGTTACAGCTTTAGAGCTTTCATCATAGAGAAGTTGATTCTCTAAAAAGTAAGACCAAATAATGGCCTCGCTTACCGTGGCATTGGCCAAGTCCTGTTCGCCATAGCCAATGATTAAGCGATCATCAACACAAGGCAGCATTTCTTTGGTAAACTCCATTGCCTTTCCATAATAGATCATTTCATCCAGCACATTCCTTCGGCCTTCCTTAGTTTGGTTAAACCTTAAAGACAAGAATTGGAAAACCTGAGGCACCAAATGCTCTGGTGTGAGTCTTACTTTTATATAATCATAGATGTTTGGTCTGTAGGTGGCTTTTTCTCCCAGGTAGTAGTCTAAACCAAGCACGATGAGGCTGTCCGATAAGTAGATATCTTTGCCGAAGCCTGAGTAAACAGCCTGTACGGTAGGTGTTTGAAAATTAGGATAGTCTTCTTGTAATCGTTGGAAGCCTTGGTCTAGATCAAATGCAATTCGACCGGCATTTATTAAGCTTAGTGTTTGTTGATATAGCGTATCTACATATGGGTTGCTCAGCAGTTCAAAATTATCGGAAAGGAGTTGCTCGTCAGTTCGATAGGCGAACAGAGAGTAGAAATAGTCGCGTTCATCAGTTTTAGCGGCTAGGTAATCTCTAATTTCTTCTGGATTATTCTTCTTTTCAATTTCGGAAGCTTTAATGAGTTGATATATGTCTTCCAGGCCTTTGTTTTTATTAATTGTCAAGTAATCAAACGTGAGAAACTCGCGCACCTCTCGATTAGTCTCCAAGGCTCTATCAAAGGCAGCATAATTTATACTTGAAAATAAGTCTTTAACCCTAGGGGTCTGCACTAGTTTGAAGATTTCGTTATGAAGGTCTTCAGGCGTTAGCCTTTCGCCAAACTCGAAAAACTGGTCTCGAATAACGGGATATTTTGAAAAGAGAGAGCTAAGTTCTTGCTCAGACTTCACTTCATGAAAAGCATGGGTAAGATCTTGAAAGTCTAATTCAATTGAGGCATTTCTGTAGGCATTTGGATCGCCACAGTTGGGTTTTCCGGAACATGACCAAATAAAAGCCAAAACAATGATAAAACTGAGTCTTTTGAGCATCTCTACTTTTTAAATGACAAATCTATTTATTTATTTTATCTGATATGAAAAAACACCTCTTAGTAGCGCTTATCTTTGCCGCCTTTTGCAATTTGTCACACGCACAAACAAGTTCTTCGGACTATAAAATTGGCATAAGATTAGGACCTACTTTGTCTTTAAATAGAACCGCTTCTGAAAGCACTAATACCTCTATTGATAGAAACGGTACTGCATTAAAATTCTTATTGGGAGCCTTTGTTGATATCCCTTTTAAGGAGAATTATCATTTTCAAGGAGGTGTAAACTTTGCTTCGAAGCGAACAGCCATAACATTAGAGTCAACAGCCATTGCCAATTCAGCACCGCTCAGTCAGGCTTTTGATCATGAATTCCTTCAAATACCACTTCTTCTTAAATTATATACCAATGAGGTGTTGTTAGACACTAAGGTATTCTTCAATTTTGGTTTGGTACCCGAGGTGAAGTTAAATACTGATAACAGCGGGCAGGCTAATCCATTCATTGAGGATTTTCAGGATTTTGATCTTGCTGGAAACTTTGGTGGAGGAGTTGAAAAAGGTATTGGGGTAAACACCAAAGTCTTTGTGGGCCTTAGCTACTATTTGGGTTTTATAGACCAGGTTAAAGCTAAAAACGATCTCTATGACGATTTCCAAGTAAAGAGCAATCTCTTCAGTCTGGAATTCGGAATCAAATTCTAATAAAAAAGCCTCATCCAGTGGATGAGGCTTCTCTTAGGCTTTTAATTCTATTTCTTCGCCCATTTTGTTGTAGAATGAATATTCTGACAAACTGAGCGAACTATCAATTTCCATTTTCACCCAAGTGTGGTGCTTTCTGTACCACTGCCATCTTTTGGAGAATACTCCTTTAGTAAAGTAGGCATGTAAGAATGGATGTAATGTAATTGTTATTCCTTTTTCGTTTTGAGTGCTAAGGATGTAGTCTAAGTTCTTCTCAACTTGATCAGAGACTAGAATAGTTGCACTTACTTTTCCTGTACCACCACAAGTAGGGCAAACCTCTCTTGTAGTAATATTCATTTCAGGCCGCACACGCTGACGCGTAATCTGCATTAAACCAAATTTGGTAATAGGCAGAATGGTATGCTTTGCACGGTCATCATCCATTACCTCCTTCATAAACTGGTAGAGGGCGCGTTTATTCTCCGCCTTACGCATGTCTATAAAGTCAATAACAATGATTCCGCCCATATCCCTTAGTCTTAACTGGCGAGCAACTTCACGAGCTGCTTCCATATTAACATTAAGAGCGGTAGACTCTTGGTCTTCTCCAGCATTGGATTTATTACCACTGTTCACATCAATCACATGAAGTGCTTCCGTGTGTTCAATGATAAGGTAACCGCCTTTGGGTAGGCTAACAGATTTGCCGAATAACGACTTCATCTGTTTTTCAATACCTAATGATTCAAAGATTTTTGCTTTTCCAGTGTATAGCTTCGAAATTTTCTCCTTTTCTGGAGCAATCTTCTTAATGAATTCCTTGATCTCATCATGAATCTCTTTGTCGTCTGAGATTACACTGTCAAAATTTTCGTTAAGAATGTCTCTTAGAAGGGATGAAGCTCGGTTCATTTCTCCAATTACCTTGTCTCTAGGAGAAAGTGTATGGAGCTTTTTGATACCTGTTTTCCAGCTGTCTACTAAATTTCTAAGGTCTTGGTCTAATTCACCAACGTTTTTACCCTTAGCAACCGTTCTGATTATTAGGCCAAAGTTTTCTGGCTTAATAGATGAAATGAGGCGTAATAAGCGTTTTCGCTCTTTTCCATCAGTTATTTTCTTTGAAATATTGATGGAATCTGAGAATGGCACAAGCACCATGTAGCGCCCGGCTATTGACAACTCGCAAGTGAGTCGTGGCCCTTTGGTAGAAATAGGTTCTTTTACTACCTGGACAAGAATTTTTTGTCCCTTGGTGAGCACTTGGCTCATTTTTCCAAGTTTATTGATATCAGGCTCATTTTTAAACTTACTTAAGCCACCTGTTATGTGCCTGTTAGTAAGTGCCTGCTTAGAATACTTGTTTAAAGACTTTATCTGAGGACCTAGATCTAGGTAGTGTAAGAATGCGTCTTTCTCGTATCCTATATCAATAAATGCGGCATTTAAACCAGGTACAATCTTCTTGACTGTACCAAGGTAAACGTCACCAACCTTGAATTTACTTTCATCATTATCATGATGATATTCAACAAGGTTTTTATTCTTTAATAGGGCTATTCGACTTCCACTTTGAGTTGAATTGATAATTAATTCATTGCTCAATGTGATAGAATTTTAGATTAAGAATTAGAACAAAATGGTATAAGAAGAAGTGTACTACTTCTTCTTATGTCTGTTCTTTCTTAGTCTCTTCTTTCTCTTGTGAGTAGAAATCTTATGTCTTTTTCTTTTTTTACCGCAAGGCATAACTTAATCTTTTAATGTTTTAATTAATTCTTTCGAGGTATTCGTTTGCGGCTGTTAAGACCTGCTCACTCGCACCTAATGTTTTTACTTTCTCGAATTGTGCTTTTGCTTTAACGTTTTGACCCGTCTCAAAATAACACACTCCTAAAAAGAAATTTCCTTCTATATGCTCAGGATAATAGTTGATCAGAGTTTCGAAGCGCTGAACTGCATTCTCAAATTGTCCGGTTTGAATAGACATACGTCCCATACTCATAAGGGCTTTTTGATTACTTGGATCAATTTCAATGATCTCTCTTAGCATCATTATGCCTTGCATTGGGCTACTTGATGAAACTAGTGTCATTGCGACATTGTGTTTTACATCAACATTATTTGGTTGCTTTTCAAGCACTTGTTCATAAGCTGATCTAGCTTTCTGTCCAAGCATATCAATTTTAGCTTTGTCCAAGGCAAATGTAAAAGCCCCGAAGTAAGCATCACCGGCCTTCTGCCAATGAGATACTGTATTAAATGATTGTGCGTAGCGCTCCGCATAAAATGCTGCACTATCGTACTTGTTTATCTGAATAAGCACTCCCATTAAGGAATCTAATGCTTCTAGGTTTTGCTGAAATGAATCACCTACGATGAGCTGATTTTTCCAGTATTCTACCTTTGGTAACACCTCTTCTGGGATAGCAGAACTATGGTCTACTACACCTCCAGGGGCAGATTCGTCAATGAACGCTTGTTCCTCAGAATTTTCATTGTCTACAACTACCTTCGGTAGGCTGTAAATAGCTACTACAAGTAGCACGCCTAGAACGACAATTATTATCTGAGACTTATTCATAAGCCAATTGGCCTAATTAGTTAGACTTAACTTTTTCGCTAGTCTTAATTTGTTCTATAAAAACTTTTGATGGCTTGAAGCTAGGCACAAAGTGCTCATCAATTACAATTGCTGTGTTTTTAGAAATATTACGAGCGATTTTTTTAGCTCTTTTCTTATTCACAAAACTACCAAACCCTCTTACGTAAATGTTTTCTCCTTCGGCCATTGAATCTTTCACAACGGCAAAAAGGGTCTCAACAGTTGTAGTTACATCAGATCTATCAATCCCTGTCTTGTCGGCTATCTGATTTATAACATCTGCTTTCGTCACTGTATCTCTTTTTAAGTTAAAAATTGCGTAAAAAACTTATTCCCAGTTATTTTGGCCTGCAAAATTAACGGTTCGGGGCTAATTATAAAAGATTCGAGCTAATATTTTAGTTGAGCATACCTCAGTCAGAGCAAGTTAGACCCTCGAATAGCACTTGGAAAAGGAAATCTTTATAAATCAATTAATTAAGTGGTACCACCATAATGGTAGAGATTTACCGTGGAGAAGTACCTCAGACCCATATTATATTTGGTTATCTGAGATCATTCTTCAACAAACACGTATTGCTCAGGGTCTTCCTTACTACCAAAAATTTGTTGCAGCTTATCCCACAATTTTTGATTTAGCAGCTGCTGAAGAGCAGGAGGTCTTGAGACTTTGGCAGGGTTTGGGCTATTATTCTCGAGCGCGCAACCTCCATACTTGCGCCAAACAGGTTGTAAATGACTACAAAGGTGAATTTCCTAACACGTATACTGAGCTACTGAAATTAAAAGGTGTTGGGAAGTACACGGCATCTGCAATAGCATCTTTTGCCTTTGGAGAGAACAAAGCAGTGGTAGACGGTAATGTGTATCGTGTACTGAGCCGTGTTTTTGGAATTGAGGATGATATTGCTGAGGCTAAAACCTACAAGGTTTTTGAAACTCTTGCAGATGGACTGGTAAAGGGTAATAATGCTGCAGACTTTAACCAAGGAATAATGGATTTTGGTGCAATACAATGCACACCTAAATCTCCAAGTTGTGGAATTTGTCCGTTTTCGAGTTCTTGTTTTGCTTATAATGAGGGCAGACAGCACCAATTACCCTTAAAATCTAAGAAGGTAAAGGTGCGTGAAAGACATTTTTCGTACTTGATTTTTGAGTTTGAAGGGCACATACTTTTGAAGGAGCGTGGACCCAAAGATGTTTGGCAAGGCCTTCACGATTTTCCATTGGTCGAATCAAAACAAGCGGAGAATGAAGAAGAGGTTTTAGACCAAGTAGGTAGTTCTGGATTAATTCATTTAGAGACTTCTTTTATCTACACGCACATACTGACGCATCAACGTATTTTTGCTCGATTCTATAGGTTTAAGGTGAAGGATTCGGCTAACTTTGTAAAACTTCAAAAGGCTTATGATGCACTTCCTAATAGTGTTGAGCAAATTCACGAATTGCCTAAGCCTATTTTGATTGAGAATTATTGGAAAGAAAATATTTTGTAACTAAATTATTCAACATAATCTAATAAAAAGTATAACATGGCAGGTGTAAATAAAGTAATCCTTGTAGGTAATTTGGGTAAAGACCCAGAAGTAAGACATTTAGACAATGGTAGAGCAGTAGCGAATTTTTCAATTGCTACCAGTGAGACCTATAAAAATAAACAAGGAGAACGCGTTACGAACACCGAATGGCACAATGTTGTGCTGTGGACACCTCTTGCTGAAATTGCTGAGCGATTTTTAAAAAAGGGTAACCAAGTGTATATTGAAGGTAAGTTAACCACTAGATCTTGGGATGATCAAGATGGCAATAAGCGTTACACAACTGAGGTAGTTGGACGTGAGATGACATTACTAGGTAGCCCGCAAGGTAACGGTGGAAATAACATGGGTGGTGTCAATACGCAAAGTAATGCAGGAGCTCCAATGGAGAGTCCCGTTTCAAATATCCCTGAAGATGATTCTGACGACCTTCCATTCTAATTTTAACTAAATAGAAAGTATTGGATTTACCAGCTGACGATCCCGAGCCCAGTTTTGCCTTACTAGCGCAATTATCTGACTTATCTTCCCCTTACATTATTATTAATGCGGTAGCTTTCGTGTTACTCGTTCTTAGTTCTGCGCTTTTATCAGGTTCAGAAGTTGCCTTCTTTTCTTTTGACGATAATAAAATCAAAGACTTACAGGTTGAGGATTCTCCTACTTCTAGGGCAATGATATACCTACTTGGTAAAAAGAACTACCTGCTGGCGACAATATTGATCATGAATAACCTGATCAATATTGCCATTGTTACCCTCTCCACATTTTTTACTTGGTCCATCATTGGTGGTAAAACCACAGAAGGGACTGTAGTTGTGATCCTCTCAGCTGTTGTCACTTTTGTAATTCTCTTTTTTGGTGAAGTTGTACCAAAGAATTTCGCCAATCAGCATAACGAGAAGTTCGCTCGTTTTACAGTAAGAGGCCTTTATTTCTTTGAGAAAGTTCTGCGCCCCTTTAGTGTCATACTTATCACTTTTACAAAAGTAATTGAAAGGCAAGTATCCAAAAAGGGACATAATATTACTGTAGATGAGTTGAATCAAGCCTTAGAAATAACCACTGGTGAAGAAACCTCCGATGAAGAGAAAGGCATTCTCAAAGGGATAGTAAATTTTAGTACGCTTTCTGTAAAGCAGGTGATGAAATCTCGAATAGACGTAATGGCATTCGACATTGAAATGGATTTTCATGACTTGATGGATAAAATCAACAAGAATGGATTTTCTAGGATTCCCGTTTACAACGAAACGATAGATAAGATTGAAGGGATTCTGTACATCAAAGACTTGATTGCTCACATTGAGAAAGAGGAGGATTTTAAATGGCAGACATTATTGAGACCGGGCTTCTTCGTTCCTGAGAATAAAAAGGTAGACGCCCTTTTGAAAGACTTCCAAGAACAGCGGGTACACATGGCAATTGTGGTTGATGAATATGGTGGTACTTCTGGCTTAATTACCATGGAGGATATCATTGAAGAGATTGTAGGGGAGATTAATGACGAGTTTGACGATGAAGATATTGCTTACAATAAGCTAGATAAATCAACGTATGTATTCGAGGGGAAAACGTCTTTGAATGATTTTTGCAAAATCTTAGAAGTTGAGCCATCCACTTTCGATATGGTGAAAGGTGAGAGCGAATCCCTTGGAGGACTTTTGTTAGAGTTGAATGACACACTGCCAAGAGCCGGTGAGAAAATTCAATTTGAGAAATACCTCTTTACCATAGTAGCTGTAGATTTGCGCAGAATTAAGAGAGTAAGAGTTTTTATTAAGCCATAATTCTTGAAGAGGTCAATCAACTTTTTGCTGGTTTTCATATTTGCCCTCATGGCCTGCGAAGAGGTGTACCTACCTAAACCCAAAGGGTTCAACCGTATAGATTTGCCCGAACATGCCTATCAGGCTTTACCCGATACTTTCCCTTACAAGTTCAAGTATTCAAAGTACGCCCAACTGGAGGCAGATTCTGGTGAAAATGTTGAAAGATATTGGGTGAACCTTGTCTACCCAGATTATGATGCATTGGTACAGCTTACCTATAAAAACTTAGTAGATCCCAATAACAAACCTGAGGTGCTGCTTAACGAAGCGTTTGAATTAACACAAAGGCATATTATTAAGGCTTATTCTATTGATGAAAGTCTTATTCAGATTCCTAACGGGCAAGTGGCAAGTGTTAGCGAATTAGAAGGAGAGGTACCCACCCAATTTCAGTTCTTTACTTCTGATAGTACCAACCACTTTTTTAGAGGGGCTTTATACTTCAATACAGCAACACAAAATGATTCTCTGAGCCCAATCATTGAGTTTATCAAAGTGGATATTGTCGAAATGCTCAATAGTTTCGAGTGGAAGTATTAGTAAGAGTCAAAGCTAGTTCTCATCATTATCGAAAATATCTCTTCCCTAAAGGGTGTTTAAATACATTTTCCCTTTGGGGAATTAAAGGGTGTACCTAAAAGTAGACTCTCATAAATTTTTCAAACCTACATGACCTTGGGTTCTCAACTAGTTGCTTAATTTTAAAACATGCCATCATTCTTCGATACCAGTATCGAATTTTTGAAAGGGGTAGGACCTCAAAAAGCGGCACTCATTAATAAAGAGTTGTCCATCTTCACCTACGGTGATCTGGTGCAGCATTATCCATTTCGCTATGAAGACCGAACTAAATTCTACAAGACATCTGAGGTCCATGCAGATTTGCCTTTTGTTCAAGTTAAGGGCCGAATTTCTGGTTTAGAAACAATTGGTGAAGGTTTCAAGAAACGCCTTGTGGCTAAATTCACGGATGATGAAGGGACCATAGAACTGGTTTGGTTTAAAGGCATTCAGTGGGTTTCTAAAAAACTAAAATTAGGCGTTGACTATGTTGCCTTTGGAAAACCAGCAGCCTTCGGTCGCAAAATCAATATCGCTCACCCTGAATTAGAGGTGCTTACCACTCAGAACGAAAATGCCGCTTTCTTACAACCGGTGTATCATACTTCTGAAAAAATGAAGGCCAAATTCTTAGATAGCAAGGCCGTTTCTAAAATGGTGCGGCAGGTTATGCTCTTGGCAGAACAGCATATCCAAGAAACTTTACCAACTGACCTGATCAATCAATTTAGTCTAATTGATAAGAGGCTGGCGCTTTGGCACATTCATTTTCCTGGGAATAACGAGTTGCTCAAGAAAGCCCAATTCAGGTTAAAATTTGAAGAGTTATTCTACATACAATTGAGGCTGCTGAAGCTTAAGATTTCTCGTATCGAAAAATTTAAAGGTCAGGTTTTTAATGATTCTTCTTTGCTTACCACTTTTTATAATGATCACCTACCATTCGATTTAACAGGTGCGCAGAAGCGAGTGATTAAGGAGATTTATCAGGACATGAAAAGTGGCCGACAGATGAACCGGCTCTTGCAAGGAGATGTAGGTTCAGGTAAAACCATAGTGGCCTTTATTTGCATGCTCTTAGTTGTTTCTAGGGGTGCTCAAGCTACGATGATGGCTCCCACAGAGATTCTTGCAGACCAGCATTTTGAAGGGCTGAGAGAATTTGCAGACAAGTTGGGGATAGGCATTGCTAAGTTGACGGGCTCTTCCAAAACCAAGGAGCGAAAAGAGATTCATGCAGGGCTACAGGATGGTAGCATTCAAATCCTAGTAGGCACCCATGCTTTAATTGAAGATACCGTTCAGTTAAAGAATCTGGGCTTAGCTGTAATTGATGAGCAGCACAGGTTTGGAGTAGCGCAAAGGGCCAAACTCTGGTCTAAGAATGCTGCGGTTTATCCCCACGTATTAGTGATGACGGCCACCCCAATTCCGAGAACCTTGGCCATGACGGTTTATGGAGACCTTGATGTTTCGGTAATTGATGAATTACCTAAAGGAAGAAAGCCAATTAAGACCATGCATCAGTATGATTCCAAGCGTTTGGAGGTCTTTGGATTTATGAAGAAAGAAATTGAGGCGGGCCATCAAATCTATGTTGTTTATCCCTTGATTGAAGAATCGTCTAAGTTGGATTTGAAAGACTTAATGGACGGTTACGAGAGTATTGTCCGGGCTTTTCCAAACAATCATATTTCTATTGTTCATGGTAAGATGAAGCCGCAGGATAAGGATTTTGAGATGCAACGTTTTGTACGACACGAAACTCAGATTATGGTGGCTACCACCGTGATAGAGGTAGGTGTAAACGTGCCGAATGCCTCTGTGATGGTGATAGAAAATGCGGAGCGATTTGGACTGGCTCAGCTCCATCAATTAAGAGGGCGTGTAGGTCGGGGTGCTCGCCAGTCTTACTGCGTGCTCATGACGGACTATAAACTCAGCAAGGAAGCCAGATCACGTTTAGAGACTATGGTAAAAACCAATAATGGGTTTGAGATTGCCGATGTGGATTTAAGATTACGCGGACCAGGAGACATTACAGGAACGCAACAGAGCGGTGTGCTCGATCTTTTGATTGCCGATATATCCAAAGACACCAAAATCTTACAGGCTGCTAGAAATGCTGCAATAGATTTGTTAGAGGCTGACCCTGATTTAGCACAACCACAAAACAGCAATATCCTTCGCCATATTCAATCTCTTAAAAAGAGCGTGGTGAATTGGGGGAGAATTTCCTAATAATGTTGAATGGTTGAGGGTTAATGTTGAATACTTTCATTTACAATTCAACATTATAATCTCCACAAATAACTCGCCTTAAAGAAGAAGCCGCTGAAGGTTTGTAGG
Source organism: Roseivirga sp. (assembly GCA_965661455.1). Classification (GTDB taxonomy): domain Bacteria; phylum Bacteroidota; class Bacteroidia; order Cytophagales; family Cyclobacteriaceae; genus Roseivirga. The sequence continues at coordinate 36,153 of CBFIDV010000001.1, read as the reverse complement.
TAGTTATCCGATGGTCTGTAGCTTTGTCCATCCCATTCGATCCTTTCCAATTGAGTGCCATAGCCCAAGTGAACCACTGTTCCCGGGATGTAAGTAAAGGAAGCTAAGAAATTCGGACTCCAGACTTTCGATAAACTGTTGTATTGAGCAATCGCTCTAAAGAACAGGTATTGGTTGGCTTGATACACAATTCTTCCTCTTACAATGTGTACATCAAAGTATTTGGCATCCGTTTCTTCGTTATAAAGTGAACTGAAATTATGATTGACTTGGATGTTCAATTTATCAGATGCTTGGTAGTCTAAAGAGTTTCTTATTCGTTTACCATAACCCTGCTCTTCTGATTGATAATAAATACCATTATCCCAGTCGTAGCCCGAGCTGACTCGAACCCTCTTGTTCAATTGTGAACTAGCAGATAGGCTTATCGACCCATCTTTATATTCTACTCCTCGATAAATCTCAGTACTGCGGTCTGCAGAAACACTAAGCCTTGTTTGACGAGGTAAGTTTGCCGCTATAGAACCATATAATACAGATTCATTCAGATTACTGGGCTTGTCTTTAGTAAGTGAGCCATAAACTGTAAAGTCCCATCGTTGAATTAGACTTTCTTTCTTGGGAAATAATTTCGGGCTTAATGATCCCGAAAGTCGTGTTATGCCTGTTCTAGTCACAAAGCCTACTTGCGACTGGAAGTCTTGCCCAATATCTTCTAATTGAATATTTCCACCAAATGTCCTGGTATTTCTGGCAAGTCTAAAAGACATAGAGTTGTTACTAGTGGCATTGCCGTTTCTATTGGCAAGAACTGTTGAATTCAGGAAGTTACCGCTTACCACATTGGCTTCTTTAAAACGGTATTGACCATCGAAACCCACTACTGTGTTATGGGCACCATTTCTAGACCTGTGCGTTCCGACAAAACCAAGGTAACTGTCTTGTGTAAAGGCACGCATATATCGAATAATACCAACATCTGCAGTCTCATCTTCATTGAAATCACTTAAAGACTCGTCAGCACGATCTTCAGCATAAATAGCTGAGATGATATTCTTGTCTCCAATTTTTCCGGTAAGCTTAGTAGCTGCTCTTGGGGACACGATGGTTCGGGTATTTACGACTTGACGCACAGGTGAGAACATACCGGTACCAGCAAAATTGAAGTTCTGACTTCCCTCTAAGAAGAAAGGTCTTCTTTCAGGATAGAATACCGCAAACCTTTGGTTCACTTCAACTTGCCCCACATCTGATTCTACTTGTGAGAAGTCAGGGTTTAGGGTGGCGTCAAGAACAAGTTCAGAAGTGATTCCAATTTTGGTTGTTAAACTTGGCTCGAATTCAGAAGAGTTCACCTTCTGACCACCTTCTTCTACATTATTGTTGAGATAGGTAACAGCAGGTAATACCTCAACTAAACTGAATTTTCTAACGCCAGAGTAATTTAGAGGCATCATTTGAGTTAAGAAGGCAAAGCCTTTTTCAGGGTCAAGAGCAGGATAAGAAACCTGTGTAGAAAGTCTTGATATTCTTCTTTCGAAAATCACACCCATTTCAACATCTCCATCATCATCTGAGTATCGGATACTTTTGAATGGAATTTTCATTTCCACACTGTAGCCTTCATCATCGATTTTGGCTGCGCTGTACCAGATTAAATCTACACCAATGTCTTCTTGTCCAGCTGCGAATTGGGTGTCCATCTGAATTCCGCTAGGATTCACATATAAACCGAAAAGCGACTGACCACCATTATAGGTATCAAGGTTGATACAAATCCAATCGTCTCCTCGAATACGATCTCTGGCAGCAATTGAAGTTTTGATTTTGTCAGGTTCATCAAAGCACTTAATAGCGAAATACAGGTTGTCTTCGTCATGTGCTACGTAAGCGATAGTCTTAAATGGAATAGATTGACCGAAGTCTGGAACAAAGCTTTTAAAGCCTGATATTTGCGGACTTTGTTGCCAAATTTCATCGTCTAGTACCCCATCCAATACAGGAGGAGCTGTGGCCATCTGAGATTTAACTTGTGAATAACCAGAGGTCAGACCAACGACCATCAGAAGCGAAAAAAGTAGTAGAGTTCTCAACATTTAAAAAAAAATTTAGACTAAGGTACAAGAATGCTTCAAGAGCTTGTTACCAGGAAGACAGAAATCAATCTGGCTATTCGTCATCGAACTATTTCTTGAAGCCCTGCACTTTTTCGCGGCTCACAATAATTTCACAGTCGAAGTCTTGGTTTGAGATGATTTTTAGTCGGCTATTAGAATGGACCAGCACATCTTTTATGGCATTAATGTCTATAATGAAAGTTCTATTGACTCTGAAGAACTGTTGCGGATCTAGCATTTCTTTAAGCGTTTCTAATTTGTAGTCTATGATAAGCCTTCTGCCATCCTTCTTAACAATGTAGGCATTTCGCCCTTCGGCATAGAAGAGCTCAATTTGGTCTGTTGTAACTGACTTAATGTGCTCACCTATTTTTACCATAAAGCGTGTTTTTTACTCACGCTTGCTCAGCATTTGCAAGGCACTTTGTAAGTCAATTACGGAGGAGGCTTCCGCTTGATCTGGTTCTGAAAGGCGGTTTTTGAGACTATGGAACTTGTCCATGCTGTCCGTTAAGGCTTCAAAGGTGATTGGCTTTAAAAGGTAGTCTATGCCATTCGCTTTAAAAGCGTCAATAGCATAATCATTATAGGCTGTAATAAAGATGACAGGAATATCGAGTTCCACTTCTTTGAAGATGTCGAAGCTTAATCCGTCTGTTAATTGAATATCCATCATGAGCAAGTCAGCATCGCCATCTGTTTCAATCCAGTTTACGGCTTCTTTTACGCTCATGGCCCTGCCCACTACTTCAATGCCTTCATCATAGCGTTTAAGAAAGCGTTCTACTTTCTGTTCCTCTGGAATTTCATCTTCAATAATGTGAACCTTCATAGCTCTTAGTTAAGGTCGAGCAAGGGTACTTTTATAAATGCATCTCCGTAGGCTTTAATCTGTATTACAGGTTTGTCAGTAAAGAAAGAGAAGGCTTCGTGAAGGTTCTGGTAACGATTTTTAATGTACTTATTATTGCTCAGTTTTTCGTTTTCCTTATGCTGAATGACCATTTACCCAGGCTCTGAGGCAAAGTCGACCGTAATTGAAAGCGGTTGCCAAGGCCAAATGATACAGCCATTGATAAGGCAATCTAGCACCATGCTTAAAGTATTCGGAACAAGCATTTTCCCTTTCACTTTTTCTTCATTCTTTAGCTCATATTTGAGCTGACCTGGAAACTTTTCCTTGAAGAGATACACCAAGTTTTTAGACGCTTGAATTTCTTCATTTACGGGGACTAATTCCTTTTTCCTGTTATCCAGAATATATCGGTAGACGAGAGCTAGTCAATTGGGAGTAATCAATTGGAAAGTCCAGCTTTCCATAGTTTAGTCTGAATAATAATTACTTTTAAGTTTAGCAACTACAATGAATTCGATTCATCAAAAATGATGAAATTCGAATATTCGTGCCTTTGGTTGGTTTTTCTATTCGGTGTTGCGAATTACAGAAAGACCAACATAATCCAAGAACCTTAAGACTATGAACAAGCTAAAACTTTACGTCCTTCTTACATCATTAATTTTTACTGGTCTCTCTTGTGAGAGCAATAACACTGAGAATACTTGGGAAGATTATGGAAATCCAGCTGCCGAAGGCTTCAATCTAGAGGCATCTGATGCAGAGGCCATAGCCATTGCTGATGAATTAATGGAGGCCAATGGAGGAAGAGAAGCTTGGGATAATACCCGTTATATCTGCTGGAGTTTCTTTGGAAGAGATGATCTGGTTTGGGATAAGTGGACGGGTAATGTCAGAATCGATTCAGGTAGAGGGATGACTTTGCTTACTAATATAAATGATGGAACTGGTCGAGCATTTATAGGCGAAAGAGAAATTACGGATGCTGATTCGTTGGCTGGCTACATGGCAAATGCCAAAAGCATATGGATTAACCATTCTTATTGGTTAGTGATGCCTTACAAGCTTAAAGATTCCGGAGTAACCCTAACGATGGCTGGTGAAGATACGACCATGGATGGCCGTATGGCCGATAAGTTGAAGCTGACATTCGAAGGAGTAGGTAGAACACCTCAGAACATGTACAACGTTTGGGTAGATAAGGAAAGCAGAATGGTGAGCCAGTGGGCTTATTATCCTACCACTGAATCTGAAGAGCCACGTTTTGTAAACCCATGGATTGAATACAATAAACACGGAGAAATCATGCTCTCGTCTAGCAGAGGAGGAAATAGAATGGAAGACATTATGGTTTTTGACGATTTGCCGGAATCTGTTTTTACCTCCCCTGAAAAGCCTGATCTAAAGGCTATGATGGCCGGGGAATAAACGTCATCCTGAACTTAATTCAAGACCTAAGGTTATTTGGTTGCGTTTTTAAAAGATGCTGAATCAAGTTCAGCATGACGGATTAAATTTTAAGGCTTAGTCATTCCCGCGAAGGCGGAAATCCCCTACTTTCATATCTCGTATTTTGTCGCCTCCCATCTTCTCGGGAATGACAAATACTTTCTTTACTTTTCTTGAATGAAAAGCCTCTACCTCCTTTTATCCTTAGCACTTGTTTTCTCATGCTCCTCTAAAAAAGACGAAAGCCAACAAGAAATAAGAACACCTTATTGGGTGCCTCAGGAATCAGGCATAAATGCGGGATTCAGAGGCCTATCTGCTGTGTCTGATCAAGTCGCATGGGCAAGCGGTAGTGCAGGTACTGTCATTAGAACCATAGATGGCGGCTTAACTTGGGAAGACGTATCTGTGCCCGGGACAGATACACTTCAGTACCGAGATATTGAGGCTTTTGATGCAAATACTGCTATTGTTTTAAGTGCAGGATTGCCTGCTGTTATTTATAAAACCACAGATGGAGGTCAGTCTTGGGAACAAAAGCATTTCAGCATGGCTGAAGGCACTTTTTATGATGCTATGGACTTCTGGAATGAAAAGGAAGGGATTGCTTTTGGAGATGCCATTGACGGCCGCTTGCTCATTTTACGAACTTTTGATGGAGGTGAGACTTGGCAAGAGCTACCATTTGCTCAAAGACCAGTGGCTATTGATGGTCAAGGTGGTTTTGCGGCAAGCGGTACCTGCTTAAGAGCTTATGGTCACAGTCATGTCTGGATTGGTCTCGGTGGCCTCGAATCTTCGGTTCATTATTCTACTGACAAAGGAGAGACTTGGAAAAAATCTGTCGCACCTCTAGACTATAACGAGGCTGCAGGAATTTTCTCTTTTCAGTTTAGAGACGAGTTAAATGGTCTGGCTGTAGGAGGCGACTACAGAGGCGATTCTCTTACCAGTAAAAGAAACATTGCATACACTTCAGATGGGGGAGTAACATGGCAAAATGTTATGCCCGGAATGGAACCGAATGGTTATCGCTCGGCTGTAGACTTTTTTGATGAGTTCGTGTTCGTGGTAGGACGTGAAAGCGCTGATTTCTATCGAGAAGGGGAGAAGGCTTATATGCAAATGGAAGGAGCTTATTATGCCGTAAGCACCTCTAAAGACGGTAAAGTGGTATATGCTTCCGGCCCTAGAGGTGCTGTCGCTAAGATTGGTTTCAGGTGATTATTCGACACTATACGCCATATGATAGGCTTGTGCGGCAAAAGTTCTTTGTTCGTCACTTGGCCTAAAGTCATATTCATCTTCAGGCATGGCTTTCATTACTTCAATTGTGTATGCTTTAGTAGCATCTAAACGGGCTTTTAGCCAGTCATAACCGCCATCGTTGGCAGGTTTCATTGAGGTAAATAGAGTGCAGGCGGTGAAAAGTGCCACTACAAAAATGGCGTTTTTGGGGTTGGTCTTCATGGGTTTTGAGTTTTTGTAAATAGAAGCTTATACGTGAAGAGCCCCTAGTTAGGTTGTCCAAGGCTGAACCGCACCGTTCTCAACTGCAAATAATTCTACCTCGTGAGAATCATCTGCTAGCAGTCCAATGGTACGTTCGGGTCTGGCATCAGTAATAAAAATTTGACCGAAAGCATCTGAAGCCACCATTTCCATTAGTTTACTAATGCGAAGGTCATCCAACTTGTCAAAAATATCATCTAGGAGTAGAATCGGTTTCATTCCCGATTGCTTCTCAGTGAAATCGAAGTGAGCAAGTTTTAGTGCAATCAAATAAGATTTTTGCTGACCCTGAGAGCCAAACCTTTTAATGGCTTCACCATTCATTACAAAATCAAAGTCGTCTTTATGGATACCTACATTAGATCTTTTGAGGATGATGTCCTTTTGTAAGTTTTCTGAAAGTAAGACTTCGGCATCTTGTTGAAAATGACTCTGATAATTCAACTCAATTTCTTCTGCCGAATTGGTTAGGTTTTGATAATGGTGTGTAACCAAATCTCTAAACTCTAGAATAAAAGCATTTCTCTTCTCGAAGATTTGCCCACCTAAATCCAGCAACTGCTTATTAAAGGGTTCTAATAATTCTAGATCGGTTTTGCCGGTTTCTGCAAAACGTTTCAGCAGGCTGTTGCGCTGTTTTATCACATGATTGTATTGAATGAGCGTCTGCAAATAGTGTTGATCCACTTGAGAAATGATCGCATCGAAAAATTTTCTTCGTATGTCACTCGCTCCGCGAATTACATCGGTATCATTCGGTGCAATGAGAACGACAGGGAATTTACCCACATGTTCACTCGCCTTTTTGTAAGGTTTCTGGTCTAATTTTACGAGCTTTTTCTTTCCTATTTGTAGTCCACAAATAACCTCTCTTGTTTTCTCTTCTCTAGAAAAAACACCTTTTATGGCAAATAGAGGCTGATTATGGAGTATGCACTGAGCGTCTTGGGAGGAGGTTGAACTCTTAGTGAGCGATAAATAATATATAGCATCTAGCAGATTTGTTTTGCCGCTACCATTGTTGCCCAAAAAGCAATTAATCTGAGCTGAAAAGTCTAGTTCAGCAGACTCATAGTTCTTAAAATTCGATAAGCGAATCGTTTGCAGATGCATATTTTTCAAAGTTGAGGCTTTTTGTCTTATTTTCGCATTCCAAAAAGAATGAATCAACGAGCTTCGGCTCTAAAAATAATTAGCATGGCGAAAGCAAAAGCAGCAAAAAAGGAAAAGTTCGGTAAGGACACTCACATGTTCTGGTTCGAGAATATGATGTTGCAAAGAAGGTTTGAGGAGAAAGCTGGTCAACTTTATGGACAGCAGAAGATCAAAGGTTTCTGTCACTTGTACATTGGTCAAGAAGCATGTTCAAGTGGTTCTGTTACAGCTTTGAAAAAAGGCGACAAGTGGATTACTGCTTACAGAGACCATGGTCAGCCATTGGCATTAGGTACAGATCCTAAGAAAATTATGGCCGAGTTAATGGCTAAGGCTACTGGTATATCTAAGGGTAAAGGTGGCTCCATGCACATGTTTGATAAAGAGAATCATTTCTTTGGTGGACACGGTATTGTAGGAGGCCAAGTGCCATTAGGTGCAGGAATTGCTTTCGCAGAAAAATATAATGAGACCGGTCACCTTTGTATTTGTATGATGGGTGACGGTGCCGTAAGACAAGGTGCTTTCCATGAAGCATTAAATATGGCGATGACTTGGAAGCTGCCTGTGATCTTTGTGATAGAGAATAATGGTTACGCCATGGGTACTTCTGTTGAAAGAACTTCTAACGTAAGAGACCTTCATACTTTGGGAGAGGCTTATGATATGCCTTCTGCACCTGTAGATGCTATGCACCCAGAGAATGTTCATGTTGCCGTTGAAGAAGCAGCCGACAGAGCAAGAAGAGGAGACGGACCAACTTTATTGGAGTTCAGAACATATAGATACAAAGGACACTCTATGTCCGACCCTGCTAAATATAGATCTAAAGATGAGGTTAAAGACTACAAAGACAGAGACCCAATTGAAGCAGTTAAAGCAAAAATTTTAGAGAACAAATGGGCTTCAGAGGAAGAATTGAAGGCTATTGACGATAAAATTAAAGCTGAAGTGCTAGAATGTGTGAAGTTTGGAGAAGAGTCTCCTTACCCAGATCCTTCTGAAGCATTTAAGGATGTTTATGTTCAAGAAGATTATCCTTACATAACTGAGTAAGCCTCAGGGTATTCTTATTCAACATTTTCTTTATATTTGCGACCTAATTTTCAAGAGATGGCGGAGAAAACTTCTTCAGAAGCAAAACAAGGCGGTAATTCAATAGAGAGTATCAAAAAAGAAGTAGGACCTACTGGTTTCATTGGTGGAATCATCGGTCTTGTGGTTTTAGTTGGTGCTGCGGTAGTCTTCTTTTTAGACTACAGCAAGGATCAAAAAAATATTGATGCGCAGAATGAAATCTTTCAAGCACAATACTACTATGAGCAAGACAACCTTGAATTAGGTTTAGAAGGCGATGGTAGAAATTTAGGCTTCTTAGATATTATAGATATTTACAGTGGTACAGAAGTAGCTAACCTAGCAAGCTTTTATGCTGGTGCTTCTTATTTAAAGCAAAGAAACTACCAGATGGCAGTTAATTATTTATCTGATTTCTCTACGTCAGAAGACATTCTTCAAGCAAGAGCGAGTAAGCTCTTAGGAGATGCTTATATGGAACTAGGAAACTTTTCAGACGCTGCAAGCAATTACGAAGCTGCTGCTAATACAGTAGACGATCAGTATTTCTCACCAGGTTATTTAATGAGTGCTTCATTAGCGCATGAAAAATCTGGCAATCTTGACGATGCAATTGCAGCACTAGATAAGATTATTAATGACTATAAAGAGGCAGACGCAACAGACATGAATGATGCTCGAAAGCATAAGGCACGTTTGGAAGTCCTTGCCGGAAAATAAATTGAGTTAAAATTTTCTTAGAAGGTAAGGCACATGTCTTACCTTTTTTTGTTTATACACTATGGCATCTAATCAAAAGAACCTCAGCGATTATTCTCAAAAGAATATCAAGGACATTTCAGAAAGCAATTTTGCTATTGTTGTGTCAGAATGGAACGAAGAAGTTACCGAAGCACTTTATCAAGGAGCTTTCGAGACTTTATTAGCCAATGGCGCTAAGAGAGAGAACATTATCCGAAAGAACGTACCCGGTAGCTTTGAGTTGAGTATGGGTGCTCAATGGATGGCTCAAGAAGATTCAATTGATGCTGTGATTTGCATTGGCTGTGTTGTTCAAGGCGAGACCAAGCACTTTGACTTTATCTGTGATGCGGTTGCGCATGGCATTACCAATGTCTCTTTGAAATACAACAAGCCTGTAATTTTTGGAGTGCTTACACCCAACACACAGAAACAAGCTTTAGACAGAGCAGGTGGGAAATACGGTAACAAGGGTGATGAAGCGGCTATTACAGCTGTGAAAATGTTAGGATTCTAGAACCATGCAAGTACTAAAGTTTGGCGGAACCTCGGTTGGCAGACCTGAGCGGATGCACGCAGTTGCTGACATCATCACTAGAAATGACGAGCCTAAGATTGTAGTGCTTTCTGCGCTATCAGGAACAACCAATGCTTTGGTGAGTATTGGAGAATCTTTGGCTGCAGATCATAAGCCAGAGGCAGCCACCAAGATCAGCGACCTGCGCGCGCACTATGATGCCTTCATTCAAAACTTACTTTCAACAGAAAAGAAAAGGGACGAAGCAAAAGCAATAATTGATGAGCACTTTGAGTTCTTCGGAATCACGCTTAAGATCTCCTTTAACCAGGCCTTGAATAGAGATATTTTAGCACAAGGCGAATTGATGTCCACCAAGCTCTTCACCCTGTACCTTCAGGAAAAAGGAATCAATGCTGCCTTGCTTCCCGCTTTGGAATTTATGCGCACCAACGAAGAGGGTGAGCCAGATTTAGGTGTGATTTCAAGCTTGCTCGGGAATAAGCTCTTAGAATTTGAAGGAGTTCCTTTATTAATTACGCAAGGCTATATCTGTAAAAATTATAAAGGTGAAATTGACAACCTCCAAAGGGGGGGGAGCGATTATTCAGCTTCTTTGATTGGTGCAGCCATTCAAGCTGAAAACATTCAAATCTGGACCGATATTGATGGTATGCACAATAACGATCCTAGGGTTGTAGATAAGACCTTTCCTATTGCTGAGCTTTCATTTGACGAAGCAGCCGAGTTAGCCTATTTCGGGGCTAAAATTTTGCACCCAGCCTCTATCTGGCCAGCACAGAAAATGGGCATTCCTGTTAAGCTGTTGAATACCATGCAGCCCAATGCTAAGGGAACGGTGATTAGTGCCAATACAAATTCAGATGATGTAAAAGCACTAGCAGCCAAGGATGGCATCACAGCTATCAAGATCAAGTCAACGCGAATGCTATTGGCTTATGGTTTCTTAAGAAAGGTTTTCGAGATATTTGAGAAGTATAAGACACCAATAGATATGATCACCACCTCAGAGGTGGCAGTATCTGTGACCATCGATGATGATTCCAATTTAGCTAAGATTAAAGAGGAACTGTTACAGTTTGGCCAAGTAGAGATAGATACCAATCAAACCATTATTTGTGTAGTTGGTAATTTCGTAGCGGAACGTAAGGGAATTGTACATAAGATTTTCGATTCTTTAGTAGACATTCCAATTCGTATGATTAGCTATGGTGGTAGCCGCCATAACATTTCTCTATTGACAGATCGGTCTCAGAAAGAAACTGCACTCAAGCAGCTAAATGAACACTTATTTGGACTCTAAAGTATGGTGATATGCGTGTATCGATTCTCGCATCACGCATATCGTAGCACTCAATTATTCCTCAAATAACTCTGTCCATGCAGCATTGACTGCACGAGTTTGGGCACCTTTCCATTCAGGGGCCCCAGGTACTTCAGTGGCTTTTGCTAATTCTTCTTTTGTTTTACCAGCAGCTGCTCCTTTTTTGACAAACTCTAACACCTTACTTAGGTAATTTTGGAAGGCCATTAGGTCTTCACGAGAACCCGTTATATCATAATCATTTCCTGAATGACCGAATACGAATAAAGTGTCATCGTCAAAAGCCTTGTAGCCTTTTTCCATAACAGACTGCCAATTGGTGATATTTGCGCCTGCTGATTTATCTATGAATGGTGTTCTCCTGTTGAATAATAAGTCACCCGTATGAACGATGTTGGCATTTTCAAAATGTACGAAAGAGTCGCCATTGGTATGGGCAGCTCCAAAGTAGTGTAAAGTGACTTTCTCTCCACCAACCTTTTCGCTCACCTTGCCTCTTTTATACGTAGTGGTGGGTAGCAATTGAGTATCTAATGCATCTCTACCTTCGGCAACGCGCTTTTGATTTAGCATGGAATTCTCATGGGCAATAATGTTATTGACCATGCCCTTGAAAGCTATATTCCCGGCACTATGGTCGCCATGATGATGTGTGTTGACGAGCAAGTCTATCTTACGATCCGACTTCTTTTTGAGCTCTTCAATTAAATGCCCCGCTTGTTCAGGAAACTGTGTGTCTACCACGGCAATACCCTCTTTGTCTACCATCCAAGCTATAGTACCACCTCTTTCTGTAAAGATGCCAATGTTGTTTCTCAAAGTCTTCATTTGATAGCCACCTTGAAAAAGGGACTTCCAGAAGAAATCTGCAGGAATTAAACCTGTGGCGCCTATGGCAGCCGACTGCTTGATAAATGATCTTCTTGAACTCATGGGGTTTCGTTTAGTTGAATTTAAAAAATTCGCAAGCTGTGCTACTTGCCATTCATGTAATTGAAAACAGAAAAGGGTGTTTCATGTTCAACCATCTGTACAATATTTCGGTATTTTCGTCTTCAAATATTCGTTTATGAAAAGAATTACCCTGCTGTTATTCAGTTTATTAGCCTTTGGAGCAACGGCTCAAACTTGGCAATCTAACCTATTGATTAAACCAGAAAGAACATCTTTCCGTGAGACTTCTACTTATCAAGAAGTAATGGACTTTGTGAATGCTGCCATTGAAGGTAAGCCTCAAGCCAATTTAATCAGCATGGGTACAAGTTTGGAAGGACGAGATATTCCTGTTGTTGTGCTTTCTAAAGACAGTATCAAAACCCCTGATGAGGCGAAAGCATCTGGCCTTCCCATTATTTATATTCAAGGGAATATTCATTCTGGCGAGGTTGAAGGTAAAGAAGTCGTTCAAATGGTGATCAGAGATATTCTTCATGGAGATAAAGGCTATTTATTAGAAAATCAGATCGTGCTGTTCGTGCCGATCTACAATACGGATAGCAATGATAAAATGAAGGCGGGGAACAGGCCTTCACAAGAGGGTAGCCCTATTGAAACAGGTCTTAGAGCGAATTCACAGGGCTGGGATTTGAATAGAGATGGTATCAAAATGGAAACCCTGGAGACCAATGCCTTGATCCAGAACATTATCGTGCCTTGGGATCCGACATTGTTCGTGGATTTGCATACTACAAACGGAACATGGCATGGATACTCGCTTACTTGGGCGCCAAGCTACCATTACGCGGGAGAGAAGGCCCCTTATGATTATACGTGGGACGAAATCTTACCACAGGTTACCGAAAACGTATTGAATAAATTCGATGTGCATTTAGGCCCATATGGCTATTATTATACCAGACGAGAAGGCTGGCCAATCAAGTCAATTTATACTTATAATCATCACCCTAGGTACTTGGTAAATCAGTTCGGATTAAGAAACCGAATGGCAATTTTGAGTGAGGCATTCGCTCATGAAAGGCTATACCAAAGAATTAATTCTACTTATGCTTTTGTAACCGAAATACTGGAGCATACCCATGAGAATGGCAAGCAAATGATGGCTATTAATATGCAGGCGGAACAGGATGCTATTAATCTGGTAAAAGAGCAAGGCGGAAAAGTAATGAAGGGAGTTCGTTTTCAGATGTCCCCTTTAGATAAGCCCGTTGAGAGCTACAGAACATACAATTACATTGTTTCTAAGAACGAAAAAGGCCAAGACATCTTTGTAAGAAAGCCTGAAATCATTGAGTTGAAAAATGTAGTGAACAATAGTGCGTTTACTGCAACTGTTGAAGCTGTGCTTCCAAAAGGTTATATCATCCCTGCCGAGTTTTCTAATATCGTGGAGCACTTGAGAAAGCAGGGAGCCATAGTAGAAGAGCTCACAAAGAACATACGTTTTGAAGGAGAGGTATTTACGGCCACTGCTATCAATAGATCTAGAAGACCATTTGAGAGGCATAATATGGCTACGCTAGAAGGAGAATTCAGCGAAGCAACAAGAAAGTTTGGTAAAGGAGATTATTGGGTAGATTTGGCACAGCCATTAGCGAACCTAATTTTCTACATGCTAGAACCACAGTCAGATGATGGCTTAGTAAACTGGAACTTCTTCGATAAGCACTTTGATGATAATAACATTGAAACCGAAGCGGTAGAATACCCCGTTTTTAAATATTTCGAAATCAAATAGAGATTAGATTTTACCTACCTTTATTCTTGAATAAACTAAATATCCTAATCTTATGAACCGTAAAATAGCTCAATTTTTTGCTTTGAGTTTTATGTTCAGTTTTATGGCTTGCGCTCAAAAAACTGATCTGGAAAAGACTCAAGCTACTGTTAACCAACAGAAGATTAAAGATCACATCTATTATATCGCTTCAGATGAGATGAGAGGTAGAAACACCGGATCTCCCGAAATTCAAATTGCAGCCGATTATTTGGCCAAGCAATTTGAAAGCTACGGAGCTGAGCAAGTACCCGGTGCTGATGGTTGGTTTCAGCCTGTTCCATTAAGGCTAAAGACTTTGGCAACGGCAGGTTCTTTTTCATATGGCGGAAAAGACTTCCCTCTTAATGATGATTTTTTAATCCTAGATGGTGAAAGTGGTGATTTTGAGGGAGAGGTAGTTTACTTAGAATATGGAATGGAGGCTGACTATGAAGGGAAAGAAGTTGCAGGCAAAATCGTATTTGCGAAAGCGGGCGATGGTGAGACTTCAGACAGAAGAGGTATTCTAACCTTAAGTCGAAACAAGAGAGTATGGGCTAAAGAAGCAGGTGCTACAGCTTTTGTTGAATTTTACTCTTCCCCTTCAACCCCATGGGCTTCATTAACACGGTCTTTTAATAGGGTTGGAATTTCTCTAGATGAGAGCGGAAGTACAGGGGCGATTATGCCGCACATTTGGCTCAAAGATCTTGACAATGCTAATCAGCGTTTTATGATGACACGAAGTATTAAGAGAGCAAATCTTTCTATTGAGGGATTGAGTAACGCGCTTACAGGAGATAAAAATATCATAGCAATGGTAGAAGGAACAGATCCTGAATTAAAGAAGGAGTTTATCATGTTCTCTGCTCATTACGATCATATTGGGGTAGGACAACCTAACGCAAAGGGGGATTCAATTTATAATGGCACCAGAGATAATGCGATTGGTGCGGTCACAGTGCTTTCTGCTGCTGAGAATATTGCTCAGTACCCTATGAAACGCTCAGCTTTATTTGTACTCTATACAGCTGAGGAAAAGGGTTTATTGGGCAGCCGCTATATGGCGAATAATCCAATTATTCCGAACGAAGAAATTGTGTTCTGCTGGAATAGTGATAACGGTGGCTATAATGATACGACCATTTCAACTATTGTTGGCCTAGAAAGAACTACAGCTTCGCAGCACATAAAGGATGCAAATGTGGCATTCGGTTTAACAGCTATTGATGACCCTGCTGGTGAGCAAGGTTTGTTCGATCGTTCCGATAACGTGAGTTTTGCCAGAAAAGGTATTCCAGCACCAACTTACAGCCTGGGTTTCCAAGCTTTCGATGCTGAGATAATGAAGTATTATCACCAGCAAAGTGATAATCCTGAAACGGTAGATTACGATTACTTGGAAAAGTTCTTTAAAAGCTATGTTTATGCTTCTCGCTTAATTGGTAATGCTCCCGAAAGACCGTTCTGGGTAGAAGGGGATAAGTACTATGAGACTGGAAAAAAACTTTATGGGATGAACTAGAACCCGTTCCAACTATTGAATCAAGAATTTTAAAGCCCTTTAAAGCGAATGCTTCGAGGGCTTTTTTAATTTTCGCTATCCTTTTTCTCTCTATCCTCCATCTTCTTCGGTAAAATGACAAAGCGATAATAACCCCAAAGAAGTCCTGCTGGAAAAGCGAAAATGAGTTCCAGATAATGTTTTTCCGGTTCTACTGCTTGCTCATCATTAAATTGAGGAAAAACGATGTAGACTAATACCCAAAGCATTAATCCGAAGATTATACCCTTGTAAATCCAGCTTTTATTTTTCATTTGAAATGGTTTGGTATATAAATCTTAAACCTTCTAGAGTCAGGAGTCTATTCACTTCATCGAAGCGATCGTGTAAGGGATGCAGGATGGAGGACAATCCGCCAGTGGCAACTACCTTGTAGTTTTCTCCTACTTCTTTTTCTATTCGGTCTAGCATTCCTTCCACCATGGCCACATAGCCCCAAAGCACCCCATTTTGAATTGCTGAAATGGTATCCGTACCAATAACAGATTTGGGTAACTCTAATGGGACTTCTGGAAGTTGGGCTGTATTTCCAACCAAAGATTTAATAGCGGTGCGTAAGCCAGGAGCAATATTTACCCCTCTTACTTGGCCTGATTTATCCACTACGGTAAAAGTTAGGGCCGTGCCAAAGTCTACCACAATGATGTTCTCTTTATACAGCGTATGACCTGCCATGGCATTAGATACCAAGTCTGTTCCGATCTGATGAGGGTTATTCGTTTTAACAGGGAGTTTATCGTAGATCTTCGGCCCAACAAATATGGGTTCATGGCCAATCAAGGGTCTGGAGAATTGAGATAAGATATCGTTCAATTGAGGAACAACAGAGGATATCACAATTCCTTTCACATCTTCCAGTTTAAGGTCGTGCTCAAGAAAATTCAACCTGAGGAACATCTCATATTCTACCTGAATTTTAATAGGGAGGGTTTCAAATCTCCATTCGTGAATCCATGAGTTGCCATCATGAATCCCGAAGACAATATTGGTGTTACCGGCATCTATAGCTAAGAGCATGGGTTGAAGTTATTAATAATTTAAAATCCCTTCGACATACTGTCCCGATAGCTATCGGGATATTTCACTATCTACTTTGAAGAAGACCTTGAAACGAGTTCAGGATGACGATCCGTTTTTAGTTAATCGATAAACTTTGGAGGATGCTGCTCATCAAATTCTGTAGCTTCTTGATAGGCTCTCGCCACGGCAAGTATAGTTGCTTCATCGAATAAGTTTCCTAAGAAAGAAATACTCACTGGACTGCCATCATCATTGTAACCATTCTTCAAAACCACACACGGATGCCCCGTTAGGTTGGTGGTTAACAATTGAGAACCGGCAAAGCTCGGTGACACGATTACATCATAATCCTTGAAGAGATCATTCACTGCATCTACTAACTTGTACCTAGCTCTGTTTGCATTAATGTAATCCACAGCCGAAGTAAACCTTGCTGCCCTAAACGAATTTGGCCAAGCACCTGCATTTTGTCTTACCAGTAAAGTATCTCTATCAGAACGAGTAAGCGCATCAAATGCAGCAGAGGCCTCAGCAGATAAAATTGCTTGCATAGCAGGGAAAGGCCAATCACTCACCCATTCTAGGGGCTCCAGATCTGCGCCTAATTCTCTGAGCACTTCTAACACTTTATCATCTGTTTCTTTTTGCCCTCTTTCTCTATCGAAGAATGACTTTAGATAGCCTACTCTTAGTTTTGAAAGGTCGGCCGTTCCAGAATAGTTGAAAGGTTGGTCTTCCACTGTCAAGTCTATGTTGTCTGTTCCTCTTATGGCATCAAACACTAAGGCCGCATCTAGTGCGCTGCGTGTCATTGGGCCTATTTTATCCATACTCCAAGAAAGGGCCATAGCCCCTGCACGGCTTACTCGTCCAAAAGTTGGGCGAAGGCCAGTTACTCCATTTCGAGTAGAAGGAGAGACAATTGAGCCCAAGGTTTCCGTTCCTAGCGCAAATGGTACTAAACCCGCAGCAGTGGTTGAGCCAGAACCTGCAGAAGATCCGCTAGAACCTTGCTGGGTATTCCAAGGATTACGTGTTCTTCCACCATACCAAACATCTCCCATGGCTAAAGCGCCTAAGGTCAATTTAGCGACTAAGACCGCACCTGCTTCATCTAATTTCTTTACTACCGTGGCAATTTCCTCTCCGCGGTTTTGGTCTTTATAAGGGCCAGCTCCCCATGTGGTTTTATAGTCTGGAACAGCAAACAAGTCTTTTGCTCCGTAAGGAATACCATGAAGCGGCCCCAACCATGTACCACTTTTCAGTAGCTCATCGGCTCTTTTTGCAGAAGCCATCGCTCTTTCTTCTGTGAGTGTAATAACAGCCTGCAAGCTGTCTCCGTATGTTTTGAGTCTGTTTATGAAAAACTGAGTAAGCTCAGTAGAGGTAACCTTTCGTTCACGAATGAGAACAGACAGTTCTGATACCGTATAGAAAGCTAGGTCATTCATATTACTAGGCATATCTACACTTTGCGGTAAGCCCCATTCAATTGCCGCCTGTACTTCAGGAATTGGCTTTCCACCTTTTTGTGGTTTGAACCAAAGCGAAGGCGGAATGCTATTGTCAATATCGAAGGCATGAAGTTCTTTCATGCCCTCGCGCGTACGATTGACATTCCTGAGCAGCATGTTGATTTCATTGTCGTTGAAGTCGAGGTCAAGAATCTTTTGTGCCGCTTTAACATCTGCAGCTTTTATAGATAAGTCTTGGGCCACTTTAAAGCCAGTGAGAAAGGCTATAGCTACAAAAGCCAAGAGGTAAAAGAATCTCGCTTTAAATTTCCCTTTGAAGATTTTCATAACAAACAGTTTATAGTTTTGTATATAGGTTGAAGTCTACCTAATAAGTCCAGAAGATATGAATTCCATAGAGACCCGACAAAACATTTTTCCAAACTGGATGCGTGGTTTTTTACTCGCGGCAGCCGCTTATAATGTCCTTTGGGGAATTTTCATTGGCTGGTTTCCTGAGACCTTCTTTCAATGGGTAACGGAGACAGATGGTACTGCACCAGGAATTATAAAATATCAGGGCAGGGCCGTTTTGGCAATGATTGCTATTTATATAGCTGGAGCAATTCACCCTGGTAGATTTTGGTATCTAATTCTGTTTGGTGCTTTCACAAAGCTCGCAGGTGGTATTTGGTTTTACTTCGATATTCTAAATCAGCAAGTAGGAGATAAAGCTACTTTTCATCTACTCATGAATGATGCGATTTGGATTCCCTTTTTAGTTTTCATTGCCTTGCGTGGATTGGCGTATAAAAAATCAAAAGCATGAGAGAGTATTTTAGAAGACTTTTTGATTACAACCGTTGGGCATACGCTAGAATCGAAGACCACATTTTCAAATATGGTATTGAGCATCTGGATGTGATAAAATTACTCTCGCATTGTTACAATGCAGAGCAGATTTGGTTAAGTAGAATTCTAAGTAAAAAAGACGAGGTAGCGGTTTGGGAAATTTATGATGCTAAAGAATTATTCAAGCGTTTGGCTCGAAGCAATGATCAATGGCTAGACTTTGTTGAGTCAAGCGAAAGTTTTGATGAAACTATTGTTTATGCTAATTCACAAGGCGATTCTTTCGTGTCTAAATTCATAGATATTGTTGCTCACGTTGCGAATCATGGCACACACCATAGGGCGCAAGTCTCAGCATTGTTGAGACAATCTGGGACTATTCCTCCTAAAACTGATTTCATTTATTTTGCTAGAGACTAAACCCGGAATATGCATTAGAAAATTTATTCCGTAGAAAACTCACTGTGAATCAGTGAAGTGAATGAGTTTTTTAATTTAACCATAGCGATGCTATGCTGAAGTCAATAAAACTCCCTGATTCTGTGTGATTTATCTACTCATTACAAAGTATAACGCATAATCCGGGCTAAAAGAATAGAAACTTCTTTCTTTTATAAATAGGTGTCCGCTGTGTTCTTACAAAGGCACTTACTGTTCTAGAACTTCCAAAACAATAAGGCTTTGCGGAGTTCGCCTTCAATTGCCTTAAGTTAATGCTGAAAAATGCTCCTCCAGAGACTTTTTCTTTGGCAAATATTCCTCCTAAGCTTTGTGTTCCAAGGGTGAAAGGTCCATATCTAAACCCCATTCCAACCTCCATATCACCATCAAAATTGTAAAAAATGGGTAGGTAGAATCCTTTCATACCAGTTTCATAGCGCGGTGTGATGGTAATATTTGTAGGATAGTTTATGCGATAGTCTACTGGCATTAACCCGGTGAGGTCCATCTGTGCGGCTACATTAATGAACCAATTATCGCCCGAGTTGTAATCGTAATTTAGGTTTAAGGCAGTTGGTAAGCTTACGGTGTAAGTGTCGCCCACATTATTTACATTTAATATAGTCTCTAGGGAATCTCTTAATTGCCTAAAATTGTCAGTTGCATCAAAAAATGCATCAAAGTCCGTTGCGCCAATACCTGCTCTTAAGCTGGTTGAGGCAAAGGAAGCTTGAGCAGCATCAAAGGTCATCCATCCCATATCGGTTAGAGACAGGCCTATTCTAAACTCATAAGTAATATCTCTTTCAAGGCTTGTTCCGGCTTCATCTTTAGGCGAGGGCCTGTATGCTACCCGCTCGTAGACTAATCCTATGTCTGCAGCAGGCTTAAAGCCTGTACCTGAAGGGAATGCAAAAGCATCATTACCATCAAAGTTTTCAAAACGAGCTAATGATTCTGAAAAGCCTGCTTGAATGTTAAAGTCTGAGAATAAAGCATTTCCAGTCTGATCAATCTGATAGTCAATATCGTTCGCATCTATCCAGGCACTCGCATTTGGATTGATACCTTTTACCGTCACTCCCATCTTCCAACGGTTAAAGCCATTATCTTTTAACACACCAGCGTAAGTGAATACCAATTCTTGCCAAAGGCCAAAGTTAAACTGAACGCTTTCATTCTGCCTGTTTGTATTTAAAAAGGAAAGTGCGCCAAACCGATTAAGACCTGAAATAAAATTTGGGCTTATCTCACCGCTAGAACCAATAGCTCTTATGCCATAACGAATATTTATGGCTTGTTTTCTCGGTAATGACAACATTAAGCCAAGACTGCCTTGAGCATTACCGTGGAGGAATTTACTCTCAGAGTTAATGTAGCGCACTAGCCCTCTACCTTCAGCTGATTTCTGAAGGTTCGCAATGTTGTTGGTGATGTAGTAGCTGAGATCTGCCAAATTAAAGTCAAACTTGTAGGGAGAGTCTGCTATTGAAGCGGGCTGATAGGTAGCCCCAACAGACCCAGAAAAGTCTGAAAATAGATAACCGTTTTGCTTCTGGCCAGCTAAGTCAAAGGTTATCAATAAGATAGGTATTATAAGTCCGAAAAGCTTTCTAATGGTGAAATGGTCTTAGTTTACGTCTAAAGTACGGTAGATATCTGAATTTATTTTGCCTTGAAGGCTCATTCGGTTGATTCTCCCTTATTAAGGTGTTTTTATTCTAGGTTGTCCTCTAATTCAGAATTATCTATTGAATTCAGCACAATTTCCAAAGAAAAACAGGTGTTGATACATGTTAATTATGCGCTGAAAAACAAAATAGTGTATGTGAACGACAGAAAAATTTTTATGAACTGCATTTTTTTGTATGATTGAGGAGCTTTCACCGGCGCCTCAATACTTTCCTATCCAATATTACCCCCCGATTTACTTTCAACTAATCAACCTGTATCTAACTAACGAGCTACGTCAAAGTGCGTTCATTGCTCCTGCATCCTGATCTCAGGGTGTCCCGTTTTACATAAATCGAACTAAGTAAAACACTGATTCTTGGTAATAGGCATAACTCTCTCTGTTTGAGACTGTAGCCTATCGAATTTTACTCATGCTAAACCGCATGTGTGAATTCGTCATGAAGATCACCCTTCTGAAAAACAGGGATCATGAACCAACAATTGGTAAGAAACAGCCTTAAAAAGATTATCCTAATTAGTCTGGCACTAATTACGACTTTTACCCTTTTTGCCAATAACAACGAATACAATTTAAATCGAACAATTTCACGTGAACAGGCTATTGATGATCTGAATTTATACTTTCAGATTATTGATGGCCAACACGGAAATCCTTATCAGTATATCACACGCGAAGACTTCCTTTCATCGCTCAATCAATCTATTGCCCAATTACCAGAAGAAATCAATTTTAAAGATTTCGATGTGGTGTTGAGTAAACTCAACAATCAAATTAGATGTGGGCACACCACAGTTTCGCTAGAGGCAGGTTTGATTAAGTCTGCTACCAGCTTAGCCCAATTTTTTCCATACCCCGTAAAGTTTATAGATGGAGCTCTATACATCGATTTTGAAGATGGTACACTTCCGCATGCTGCCAAACTAAATTCAATTAATGACCAACCTATCGAGACTGTTTTGGAAGAATTGAAAGTATTAGCCGTAACGGACGGTTTTAGTGAAACCAAATTGATTCGTGAAATAGAGAGTCGTTTTGGTTACTATTTCTTTTTAAGATATGGTGCTTCAGAGGCTTTTCAAGTAGAATATGAAGCAGAACAAAGAGATCTGTCGGCCAGCGTTGCTGGAGTAACAGGCAACGAAATGCTAGTGAACAACTACTATCGACCTGTTTATTTATCGCACGAGCGATACCACAAATTTACACACCTTGATGCGGTTGACTCCCTTCAAACGCTCATTTTAACGCTCAATACGTACCAGGCAAACCCTGACTGGTTCTTCGAGAGAATATCTTCACGATATGACAAGGAAGCCGGAGAGTTCGACTTTGACAACCTTGTAGTTGATTTGAGAAATAACGAGGGGGGTGATCGCAGACTCTTAAGCATTCTGTACCAGTTTTTGGCTGGTCAGAAGCTTATGGATCCTTTCAACACCTCTGTTAAGGCAAGAGAAATTCAATACGAAAATCACCTTATTGCCATTAACGGAAGCTATAAAAATGATCAAGTATTAAAGAATGCCGAGGATTACTTGCAGAAGCACTTTACTAACTCTTCTGAGCAAGGTTAAGTGATGAAAAGAACTGGTACGATACTTTCGATTCAGGTATTACTTGGGATGGCAAAAGATTTGAAGGTCAAATTTATGTAATGACTTCAGGCAAGACATTCTCTGCAGCAGCTGATTTAGCTAGAATTTTAGGGCAGATGGATAATGTCGTTTTAATTGGTGAAGAAACGGGAGGTGCTCACATAGGTAGAACAGCTAATATGTTGCTGAACTATCAGTGGCCAAATACAGCAACAACCATTCAGGTTCCTGTAATCTATGAAGAATTTGTTCAGGTAGAGAATATGGAGTTAGGTAGAGGAACCTTCCCGGATTTCTTAATTCAAGAGTCAATCGAAGATCTTAAGTCTAAGAAAGATGTTGCTCTCAACTACGCATTCAAGCTTATTCAGCAACAAACCATTTACGGTTCTAATTAATCAAAATCTATTTCTGTCAACTAGGGGAATCATTACCTTTATGGAATGAGTAAACCTGAAAAATCGCTCTTTCTGCTAGACGCGATGGCCTTGATTTACAGAGCCCATTTCGCATTCAGCAAAAACCCTAGAATCAACTCAAAAGGACTTAATACCGGAGCCCCTTTCGGTTTTACCAATAGTCTTTACGAAATCATTGATAAACGTAAGCCTACCCACATTGCTGTGGCTTTCGATACCAGTGCACCTACTTTTAGGCATGAGCAATATGAGGCCTATAAAGCTAATCGTGAGGAAACTCCCGAAGATATCAAAATAGGAACACCTATTGTGAAGGATATCGTTCGCGCCTTTAATATCCCAGTGCTAGAATTGGACGGTTATGAGGCGGATGATGTCATCGGAACAATTGCTAAAAAAGCTTCTCAGGAAGGTTTTGAAGTGTTTATGATGACACCAGATAAGGATTATGGCCAATTGGTAGAAGAACATGTTTACCTCTATAAGCCAGCTTTTATGGGCAATGCTGTAGATATTATGGGTATACCAGAAGTCTTGGCAAAGTGGGACATTGAGCGAATTGATCAGGTTGTGGATATGCTTGGCTTGCAGGGAGATGCGGTTGATAACATACCTGGTATCCCAGGAGTGGGACCAAAGACTGCAGCAAAATTATTGAAGCAATACGGAACGGTTGAAGAGATAGTGGCTCATGCACATGAACTCAAAGGTAAGCTAGGCGAAAAGGTTGCCGCCTTTGGTGATCAGGGGATACTCTCTAAGGAGTTGGCAAGAATAAATATTGAGGTCCCTGTTGAATTCAATACAGCCGACATGGAGTATAAAGGCCCTGATATTGAGAAGCTCACAGAGGTTTTTGAAGAGCTAGAGTTCCGAACTACGCTTAAAAGGGTATTAGGAGGAGGGAGTACGTCTTCATTAACTTCCGCCTCAGCTAAGCCAAAGCCAGCCGCTTCTGAACAGATGGGTTTGTTCGCAGCTGATGCGCCAACCATTGCACCGTCTGAAGCGCCAGCAGAAGCAGAAAAGGCAACTTTAGAGACGACCAAGCATCAATACGAATTGATTGATACGCCAGAGCTAAGAGCTAGACTGGCCAAGTATTTATTAGAGCAAAAAGAGTTTTGTTTCGATACGGAAACGGATAGTCTTGAGCCTATTGAAGCGAACCTGGTAGGATTGGCGTTCTCTTATAAAGCCGGTGAAGCTTATTATGTACCAACTCCTGAGGACAAAGAAGAAACTCAGGCTATTGTGGAAGAATTTAGACTGGTTTTTGAAAACGAGACCATTCTAAAGATTGCACAGAACGCCAAGTATGATGTTCAGATTTTAAAGAACTACGGAGTAGAGGTGAAAGGCCCCATTTTCGATACGATGTTAGCCCATTATCTGATTAACCCGGATACGAGGCATAGCATGGATATTCTAGCTGAAAATTACCTTAACTATACGCCAGTTTCAATTACAGAATTAATTGGTAAAAAAGGCAATAAGCAGGGCAGCATGCGCGATGTGCCTATTCACAAAGTGGTTGAATATGCTGGAGAGGACGCAGACATTACCCTACAGCTAAAAGAGAAGTTAGCACCAATGTTGAGTGAAGGGACAATCCAGAAACTGTACGATGAGGTGGAAGCACCGCTGATGCATGTTTTGGCAGAGGTGGAATACAATGGCGTTAATATCGATACTGAAGCTTTAGCAGCTATGTCATCAGAATTACTCGAGGAGAGTCAAAAGGCTCAAGCTGAGATTTTTGAAATGGCAGGTGAAGAATTCAACGTGGCATCTCCTAAACAACTAGGGATTATTCTCTTTGAGAAAATGAAACTAGTAGACAAGCCGAAAAAGACCAAAACGGGACAATATGCAACTGGTGAAGACATCTTGAGCAAACTGGCAGTTGAACACGATATTGCCAGAAGAATTCTTGAATTTAGAGAGTATCAAAAGTTAAAGTCTACCTATGTAGATGCCTTGCCTAAACTAATAAGTCCTGTTGATGGCATGGTGCATACAGACTATCGTCAAGCAGTTGCAGCTACTGGTCGTCTAAGTTCGAATAATCCGAACCTTCAAAATATTCCTATCAGAACACCGAAAGGGAGAGAAATTCGAAAAGCATTTATTCCAAGGTCAGAAGATCATGTTTTAATGGCAGCGGATTACTCGCAGATTGAGTTGAGGATAGTAGCTGCTTTTGCGGAGGATGAGAGTATGATTGAGGCCTTTAAATCGGGTAGAGATATTCATTCCACAACTGCATCTAAGGTATTTAATGTACCGTTGGAAGAGGTTGATAGAGACATGAGAAGGAAGGCCAAAGAGGTAAATTTTGGACTGATCTATGGCATTTCCGCTTTTGGACTGGCACAGAATATTGGTATCTCAAGAACAGAAGCGCAGGAGATCATAACGGCTTATTTCAACGAGTTTCCTGGTGTAA
Organism: Roseivirga sp.; assembly: GCA_965661455.1. Taxonomy (GTDB): domain Bacteria; phylum Bacteroidota; class Bacteroidia; order Cytophagales; family Cyclobacteriaceae; genus Roseivirga. Next base: position 11,175 of record CBFIDV010000001.1, on the reverse strand, counting down.
AACGGTACATGGATGCGCAAGTGAATAAGGCGCGTGAATACACTTATGTAGAAACTATTCTAGGTCGAAGAAGGTACCTAAGAGATATTCATTCCAAGAATATGACGGTTCGTGGTCATGCAGAACGGAATGCCATCAATGCTCCAATTCAAGGCTCTGCGGCCGATATGATAAAAGTGGCCATGATTAACATTTCAAATTGGATGAAGGCTGAAAAGTTAAAATCTAAAATGATCATGCAAGTGCACGATGAATTAGTCTTTGATGTGCCAAAAGACGAATTAGATTTAATGAAGGCGAAAGTACCTGAATTAATGTCAAGTGCAATTAAGCTTGAAGTGCCTTTAGATGTTGAGGTTGGAGTTGGTGAAAACTGGTTAATCGCACACTAATGAGATTTGCAGTCAGTCATAAAGACATTGAAGAGGCGCACGAACGGATCTCTTCTTTTATTCACAGAACACCAATTTTAACTTCTGAAAGTGTAAACGAAATTGCAGGCTGTGACCTCTTTTTTAAGTGTGAGAATTTTCAAAAAATCGGTGCGTTTAAGGCACGTGGAGGTTTGAATGCTGTATTCTCTTTACCAGAAGAGCAAAGAAAGAATGGCGTGGTAACGCATAGTTCTGGAAATCATGCACAGGCTATTGCCATGGCAGCGAAAATGGCGGGTATTCCGGCCTACATCGTAATGCCGAAAACAGCTCCTGAAGTAAAGAAGAAAGCGGTTGCAGGCTACGGTGCTCAAATCACTTTTTGCGAACCCACACAACAAGCTCGAGAAGAAAACGCAGCTAGAATTCAAGCCGAATATGGAGCAACATTTATATCACCATACAATGACTATTCCGTCATTGCCGGTCAGGCAACATGTGCCAAAGAACTTATCGAAGATCAAGAAGGCTTAGACATGATTGTAACTCCTGTTGGTGGAGGTGGATTGTTGGCAGGTACTGCCTTGACTGCGCTTTATATTGATAATCGCGTTGACATTTCTACAGGAGAGCCGGAAGGTGCTAATGATACATTCCTTTCTATGCAATCTGGGGTGCATACTAAAGTAGCACAACCTAAAACCATTGCTGATGGTCTTTTGGCCTCTATGGGAGAGAAGAATTTCGAGATAATTAAGGAACTGGTGAGTAATGTTTTTGTGGTGAATGATAATGAAATCACAGAAGCTATGCGACTGATCTGGGAACGTATGAAGATCATTATAGAGCCTTCATGCGCAGTACCAATGGCTGCTATTCTTAAGAATAGGGATTATTATGCAGGCAAAAAGGTTGGCGTAATCCTTACAGGAGGCAATGTTGATGTTGGGAAATTACCTTTTTGATTTAGCTATCAGTTAAACAGAAAATCAGCAATCAGTTCTATATCCACTAATCAAGTATTATGATTTCCTCCTCTTTTCAGTGAAGCCTGCTTGCCGCAGGCAGGGTGCCCAAGGGGAGGAGGAGTGAAGAGTTAAGCCGAATTTTCCTCAAGTTTAGTTTAAACGTTTATAACCAATCTTGATCGTAAAGTAGATTACGGCCGCTGAAAGCAACAACCAGATAACTCCAATGGCAACGCTGGGTATACCCGTCATTCCGGCAATGGCATCAGCATCGCTGCCCACTCCAGAACGCAAAATCAAATCGTCTTTGATATCGATGATCACATATAGGCAGCTCACCATGCCTATGAATTTTAGGAAGTAGTCATGGAAATTATCAGATAGGAAACGGGCAGATAAAATCATGAATAGTGCAAAGCCCACTGTCATGGCAATCCCAAAAGGTTCACCTGTTTTGATGACAAACCAGCTCAAGAAAAGTAGCACCAGGCCAATCGCTAAGGTGATCACTCTGTCTTTATCTGTATATACTGCTCCGAGTAGTATAAGCGCCCCCCAAATTAGGCTTCCGAGATAACCTCCACTCGCTATCATGATGCGTGCTACAAAGCTATCGGGCACGGTATATCTGCAATAGCCACCAATTCTGTAGTCAATCTGGATGTTGATGATGTCTCCTCCAAAAAGCTCTGCCATTAAGCCATGGCTTAACTCATGCAGCATAACTACAAATAGCTTGATAGGATAGATGAGGAAGGTATTCCAAAACACAATGGCTACTACCAGAAAAACGAATAGCAGTAAGAGCTGTTTTCGATTAGCAGTGAGTTTGGACATCATTTATAGGGATTGTACTTCTGTAAATCAATCTTACTTGGTTGGAGCTAAGGGATTAATCTCCTTGAGCTTTTCTTCAAGCGCGCGGATATCCTTTAAACGCATCCAGCTCACTTTGATTTTGTGTTGTTTGAGGTTGTCCTCTTCGTCTAGAATATTTAGTCCAATATGAAGATGATCCGTTTCGAAATAGCTATCGAAATTGTATTTGGTGACTAATATTGAAGTTTGATTTTTAGAGAAGAGTTTTTGCAAATTAATGACCATTCCACCATCGGCTTCCACCGCATGCACATAGACAGGCCAATTCACAAATGAAGACATAAAACCAAAAATTGGTGCAAAAGCTGCAAGTAAAACTAGGCTTGGTAGCTCAGGAGAGATTATGAATTTGTAGATAAACAAGAACACCACAAATGCGCCATAGAAGTAAAGTAGAAACTTAAATCAATTTACTTTTCCTTTGTTGTTAATGTCTTTCATGACCTGAATTTGATTTTAGTTACTAAATCCCATAGCACTACACCAATACTTACAGAAATATTTAGAGAGTGTTTGGTTCCGAATTGAGGAATTTCTAAACAGGCATCTGCTAGTGCTATTATTTCATCTTCAACCCCAAAGACTTCATTGCCAAATACAATAGCCACCTTGCCCTCAGGGGAATAATTTTCTAGGGAAGTTGAACCTTCGGCTTGTTCAACGGCCAAGATTTGGTACCCATCAGCTTTTAAAGTTTCGCAAGCTTCTCTTGTCGTTTTATAATGTTGCCAGTCTACTGAATCTGTTGCCCCTAATGCCGTTTTGTGGATTTCTCTATGTGGAGGCTGAGCAGTGATACCGCAAAGCGCAATAGACTCAATGGCAAAGGCATCACCTGTTCTAAATGCAGAGCCGACATTATTCATACTACGCACATTGTCTAGTACTACAACTACAGGAAGCTTTTCTGCTCCCTTATAGCTTTTGATATCCAGCCTATTGAGTTCTTCGTTCTTGAGTTTTCGCATTCTGACATCTAAATTAGGACATTAATAAATTATTTATGGCACTGTCAGAATCAAAGAAAAATAGGCTGAAGAATTATTATTTAAAAAGAGATAAAAGATATCGCAATTGGATACTTCAATCTCTTGGCTTTGTAGTTATTATTCAAGCCATATATCTGATCACAGAATGGAATTGGTATACGCAAGAGGCAGAAATGTCTGATATTCTAAGAAAATTAGGTGTTTCAGTTTTGGTAGGTTTTTGTGTTTATGGTGCCCAAATGCTTTCCAATGAGCGGTCAATTAAGAATCACAAAGAGGAATTAGGCTTATCGGAAAAGTAAGAACCTAGCATGAATTAATAAAAAAGTGCCTATTCTTTCGAATAGACACCCAATCCCCGGTCTCTCAGGAAACCTCAATCAAAAACTCAACTTGTCTTTGAAATCACCAGATACTGAGAAATTTGCCAGAAGGCATCAGGATCGGTGATTTCCAAAATCTTAATGTTCTCTTCATCAGTTGGTAAGATGGTATAAGAGCCAGTTGGGTGATTACTCACGAGTGCCAATTCCGAAGCTTGAATTCTCAACTGGCTAATTTCTCTTTTGTCGAATTCTACGAATACATCATCTTGAGCATCATCTTGGAGTGCTACCGTTCTGCCAATAAAGCCAAGGAAACCTCCTTCTTTGTCAACCACACCTTTCTCCTGCAACTCCTCGAAGGTTCCAATGGCCATATATCCTTTATTCAATTCATTGTTAAGAGCGGTAACTTGCTTTAGCTCCAGTTCTTTCTGACCAATCTCTTCTACTTTGGCATTGATGGTTGTGGTTAAAGAATCCGCTTGAACGGTCATTAATTCAATGGCCTGATCTTTCGTGTTGATTTCTGTCCTTAAATCGGTAATCACAGCCTGTCTGTCGAATAGGTTGGCCTGAAGAGAATTTATTCGCTTTTGGAAAATACCTAATTTGATGTCTGAGCTTTTCACCTTGTTGGTGAGCTCTTGAATATTGGCATTAGATCGAATAATCAGGTCGTCAATCATGGCAATTTCCTTTAAGATGTTCTCTTTTTTGCCTGAGTTTAGTGGCTCTTGACTTTGCCCATAAATTAAGTTCTCTTTCACCACGATATCCTCAATCTGATCTTCAACTTCAACGATCAAATCCATCACATCGCTAAAGGCTAATTCCTGTCGGATCATCTGTTTCTCTAGCCCTGTTACCTGTACTTCGAGATCTGCTTTTTTTTTGCTTGTGGAGGAGATTCCAAACCACAGTGCGATGGTGAGTGCGCCTAGCAATACCACCCCAATTTTCATTGTTTGCTTCATTTTCTTAGGTTTTAATGTTTATAAATAATGGAATTCAAAATCTGGTGAAGACTCATTTAGCCTTCAGGGGTAGTGATAGAAATAGTGGTGGTGGGTTGGTGTTTGAGCTGGTTTTCTAGGTCGCTCGGTTATATAACGAGATTCTTAGTTGATATTGTATTTACAACTAACTATTTCGTTAAATATTTTTGAATCGAAAGAAACTCTCGAAATTGTTCACGATCAGGTGAATTTTCTATTTTTGAACATTACAGCGTATCAAGCATTACCCAATCCGTTTTAAGTCAATGGCAGGATCTAAGAGTAAGAAAGAAACCCCCTTAATGAAGCAATACAATGCGATTAAGGCAAAGCACCCCGGTGCCTTGTTGCTTTTTAGGGTAGGAGACTTCTATGAGACTTTTGGGGAAGATGCTATTAAGGCTAGTAAAGTCTTGGATATTGTATTGACAAAAAGAGCAAACGGTGCTGCTAGTCATATTGAATTGGCCGGGTTTCCTCATCATTCCCTAGATACATATTTGCCAAAGCTGGTACGCGCTGGAAATAGAGTAGCTATCTGTGATCAGCTAGAGGACCCTAAATCAGTAAAAGGAATTGTAAAGAGGGGAGTAACTGAATTAGTAACGCCAGGTCTGTCTTACAACGACAACGTTCTTGATCAAAAACGAAATAACTATCTGTGCTCACTTTGCTTTGAGAAAGATAAAATTGGCGCTGCTTTTCTGGACTTATCAACCGGTGAGTTCTTAGCTGCTGAAGGCTCATCAAATTATATCGATAAACTTATTCAGGGCTTAAATCCGTCAGAGTTCATTTTTTCAAAGGCACAAAGGGAATCTTTTGATCAGCACTTTAAAGACGACTATAACACCTTTCATTTAGAAGATTGGGTTTATGCTTTTGATTATGCATATGAGCGTTTAACTGACCATTTTAAAACTTCTAGCCTCAAAGGATTCGGTGTTGAAGAATTGGCTCTGTCTATTCGGGCTGCAGGTGCTGTGCTATTTTACTTGGAAGAAACTGAGCATAAGAATGCAGGGCACATAGCGGCCATTAGCCGTATTGAGGAAGACCGTTATGTGTGGTTAGATAAGTTCACCATTCGAAATTTAGAATTGGTTTATCCTCAGCATGAAGGAGGTATTCCATTAATTCAAATTCTAGATAAAACTCAAACCCCAATGGGTTCTAGGATGCTCAAACGTTGGATGGTTCTTCCTCTTAAAGAGAAAGAGCTTATAGACGAGCGATTAAAGCTAGTTGATGCATTCTACCAAAAAGATGAGCTACGAGACGAGTTAACAGAAGTACTTTCTGGAATCTATGACTTAGAGCGATTGATTTCTAAAGTTGCCGTAGGCCGTATTAATCCAAGGGAATTGAACCAGTTGAGGCAAACACTGTCTCAAATTGAACCAATACGACAAGTGCTTTTGGATTCTGGCGAAGAAGCGCTCAACCAACTGGCTTATGCCTTAGATACCTGTGAGAACTTATTAGAGCGCGTAGGACAGGAGCTCGCAGAAGATGCCCCAATGCTTGTTCATCAAGGAGGTATAATTAAAGAAGGAATCGATGCAGAACTAGATGAGCTTCGATCCATTGCCTTTAGTGGGAAGGATTACTTGGTGCAGATTCAACAGAGAGAAAGCGAGGCGACAGGTATTACTTCTTTAAAGATAGCCTACAACAAAGTTTTTGGTTATTACTTAGAGGTGAGCAACGCTCATAAGGATAAGGTGCCAGAAGCATGGATTCGTAAACAGACATTGGTCAATGCAGAACGATACATTACCGAAGAGCTGAAAACATACGAAGAGAAGATTATTAATGCTGAAGACCAATACAAGGTTATTGAGCAGCGATTGTTTTTGGAGTTAGTTGAGTTTGCAGCTGGTTTTACGGCTCAGGTTCAAAAGAATGCCAAGTTATTGGCCAAGTTAGACTGCTTAATCTCTTTTGCTACAATTGCGCATGAGAACAATTACTGTCGTCCCGAGCTAAGTGAAAAGATGACTATTGATATTGTTGAAGGTCGTCACCCAGTTATAGAAAAGCAGTTACCAGTAGGAGAAACTTATGTTCCGAATGATGTTTCGCTAGATGATCATAACCATCAAATACTAATCATTACTGGGCCAAATATGGCAGGTAAGTCTGCCTTGCTAAGGCAAACCGCATTAATTGTACTAATGGCGCAAATGGGGAGTTATGTTCCGGCCTCTAAAGCCATATTGGGTATAACTGATAAAGTATTTACACGCGTTGGCGCTAGTGATAACCTCTCAAAAGGAGAATCTACCTTTATGGTTGAGATGACAGAGACCGCTAGTATTCTGAATAACCTATCAGAGCGAAGTCTCATTCTTATGGATGAGATTGGAAGAGGAACAAGTACTTATGATGGGATCTCAATAGCGTGGTCGATTGTAGAATTCTTACACAACCATCCGCAGTTTAAGCCTAAAACTCTTTTTGCCACACATTATCACGAATTGAATCAGTTGGAAGAGGATTTTCCAGCCATTAAGAACTTTAACGTAAGTGTAAAAGAGGTGGGTGATAAGGTGATTTTTATGCGAAAGCTAAAGAAAGGTGGGAGCCAGCACAGCTTTGGTATCCACGTGGCACAAATGGCAGGTATGCCCAATCCAGTTGTAATACGTGCTGCCGAGATTATGCAACATTTGGAAAAAGATAAGATTAGGAATCAGCTAGAAGGCAAAATGCAAGATGTGCCTAAGAATAATTTCCAGCTTAACCTTTTTGAGGCTGACCCAACATTTAAGGAGATTAAAGAGGTTTTAGAAAACTTAGATATCAATACAATCTCTCCTGTGGAGGCGCTATTGAAGCTTAATGAGTTAAAAGGAAAGTTAGACAACTAAATTTTTACCCTGAGCTGTTGTTTATTAAAACCCGTTCATTAAATTTGCACTCCGTTTCGCAAGAAGAGCGAAATGAGTATTGAAATAAGCGAGAGTAGCTCAGCTGGTAGAGCACGACCTTGCCAAGGTCGGGGTCGCGGGTTCGAATCCCGTCTCCCGCTCATAAAGCTTTAAAAGCGTGTTAAGCACGCTTTTTTAGTTTATCACTATTAGACTACTTAGTAGTCGATGCCGGAGTGGTGGAATTGGTAGACACGCAAGACTTAAAATCTTGTGAGCATCTGCTCGTGCGGGTTCAAGTCCCGCCTCTGGTACAGAAGCCTCAACGAAAGTTGGGGCTTTTGTTTTTTATGTCATTGGAATTTATCTTCCAATATGACACGCACTAAGGACAATCTCATTTTCTTTTTTTCAATTATTGCATTGCTGCTTATTCTTGCTAGGGTCACCAGTTGGTTTGTCGATTTCGATCAACAATGGGATGACCTGATTATTTCTGCAGTTTTTTGCCTTATTGGTATTGCCTTTGCGCTGGATCCTAAAAGTTATACCCAGCAAAATTACCGTCAATGGATCACGAGAATTTGTGGAGCCTATTTAATCTACTGGACTTTTTCCACACAAAATGATTGGCTTACTGGGATTGGAATTATTGCGATAATACTACCTAGAATTTTTCAAAAACTCGAAAAGCGAAAGTCTAAAAAAGAGAAACTGAATACAGCCAATTAGTTACTGCTCTAAATCTATTTCTCCGTCTAGCTGTAAAGCCACCACGGTTACCTGCTTGTCCAGAGCCTCTTTGGGTAAATCGATATATAGGAGTCCGGGTTTACTACTCCAATAGGCTTTGTTATGAATTTGCTGAGATAGCTTAGTGCCATTGCCCACTACTCTAATTCGGTTAACCTTATTCTTTAGTCCTTTCACAACAAGCGGACCGTTAGGCGTATGTTCAACAAAGAGATAGAGTGTTTTCTTGTCTTTGCTTAAGGTAGATGGGCCGAAATAATAATCTGTATCGATTCCAGCTCTTGTACCATAAATAGCTTCTTGATGTTTCTTTGTCCAACGGCCTAATTCATTTAGAATATTCACCTGCTCTGCCGGAATGGTGCCGTCAGCTTTTGGGCCAATGTCAAGTAACAGATTACCACCCAATCTTAGACAATCCACAAAAATTCTGATGATCTGATTTGGGGTTTTATAGTTATTGTCGTTGCCTTGAAAACCCCACGAATCGTTCATTGTCATGCAAAGTTCCCAGAAGGGTGATTCTGGCTTTTTCAAAGGGACACCTTGTTCAGGTGTTTCATAATCTCCTTGCTTTGGCAAACGAGCATTTATAATTGTATTTGGGTTTTTAGCTAGAAGTAGATTTCTCACTTTTTCTGCTTCCCACTCCTCGGGTTTATGTTCCCAATCTCCATCGAACCACCATAAATCTGGATTATATTTTGCAGATAATTCATTCAGCTGACCCTGATAATAGCTTAAGAATTTTCCCCAGCGTTCGGTGTCTTCTTTGATTTCATATCTCTTTTTAGCATTTGTGAAATGAGTATATAATTCGCTAGACCAATCAGGTAATGAATAATAGATACCTAATTTGAGACCTTCCTTTTTTGCTGCCTTTACGAAAGGGCTTAAAACATCCTTTTTTGCCGAAGCCTGATCAACAGCATTTAGATTGCCAAGTTCAGTATCCCATAAGGCAAAACCATCATGATGTTTTGAAGTAATTACGGTGTATTTAGCCCCACTTGCTTTGATCAGTTTAGCCCATTCTTTCGGCTTATAGTTTTGGGCCGAAAAGCCATCTACTTGCTTGAGGTAATCTTCATGAGAGATATAGCCATTATAAAATGACCAAGATTCGTCTATGCCATTTACTGAATAGATACCCCAATGAATAAAGATCCCGAGTTTGGCCTCTTGGAACCACTCCATTTTTTCATCATTTGCATCGGGAGTCATCTCTTGTGAGTTCGACTCTTTAGTCCAAATACTAATAATGATTAATGCGCAGAAAACACTTTTAAAATTCATCACTCAATTTTTGTATGATTACCTAATAATAGGCAATTCAATTTTGTACCTTTTTATTCAGAATAACTGCTATCCAATTTATGGAAATCAACTTTAAACTAAATGGAGAATCGCAACAGGTTAATGTTGACGGTACAACACCCTTGCTTTGGGTAATCAGAGATGTTATTGGTAAGAAAGGAACCAAGTTCGGTTGCGGTAAGGGGGCGTGTGGGGCTTGTACTGTCAACATAGATGGAATGGCCATACGTTCTTGCTCATATCCTGTAATCGCGGCAGCAGATAAAGAAGTTATTACCATAGAAGGTTTGGGGGAAGACCATCCCGTGAAGCAAGCTTGGACAGAACACATCGTTCCGCAATGTGGCTATTGTCAGCCTGGTTTTATGATGGCGACAAATGCCTTGCTTAAGAGGGTTGATGAGCCAACTGATGAAGAGATTGACAACAGCATTACTAATGTTTGTCGTTGCGCTACTTACTATAGAATGAGAAAGGCTATCCACAGAGCCGCTGAACTTAATACACAAAAAGTCTAGGTCATGGAAAAAGCGCAAAAGAAAAAGGGCTGGTCTAGACGAAAGTTTTTGGTGAGATCATCAGTAGGCTTAGGAGTGGTGATTGGAACAGGTTACCTAACGCGTAGCGTATGGAGAAGGTATATCGCTGAGTTTGCCAATGGATTGGAAACGCCTTATCAAGGGACTTCTTCAGATCCAACCATTTGGTTTGAATTAACAGTTAGAAATGAAGTGATTCTACATTCAACTAAAGTTGAAATGGGCCAAGGAACCTTTACAGGCTTGGCTCAAATAGCTGCAGAAGAACTCGGTGCTAGTATGGACCAAATGATCGTTAAACATGCTGAATCTGGAAGCGGGAATGTAGACATATTCGCTACTGGCGGCAGCACTTCAATATCGAGTCTTTGGTTGCCACTAAGAGAAATTGCAGCTACTATGCGAGAGATGATTCGCAATGAAGCAGCCAAGATTATGGACACAACACCAGATCAAATCCAACTGGCAAACGGAATTGTAACGGATGGGAAAGACTCATTTACATTTGGTGATATTGTGCAGCAGGTTGCCGAATGGGAAGAGGTGGATACACCAGAGCTTAAGCCTATTGATAAGCCTAAATATATTGGTAAACCAATTCCAAGAGTAGATCTAAAAGCCAAGGTGAATGGCGATCCGATTTATGGTATGGATGCTGAAATGCCCGATATGCTTTATGGAGCTGTGTTAAGGCCTCATCAGGTAGATTCTGAATTGATTTCTGCGGATGTTACCGAAGCGGAGTCTATGCCTGGCGTGGTTAAAGTAGTTCAAGAAGAAGATTTTATTGGAGTAGTCGCGAAGTCTTTTGTTGAAGCCGAGAAAGGCAAGGAAAAGATTAAGGCAGGATGGAAAACCAATCAAGATTGGAATTACACTGATGTAGTTGATATGATTGAAGTGGGCAAAGGGAACGCCCAAACCATTCAAAAGTCCGGAAGCCCATCAGGGATTCTAGATGAAGAAGAAGGCTTAATTACAGCTGAATACCGAAGCCCAATGGGAGCTCATGCTCAAATTGAGCCCAATGGTGCAGTGGCTTTTGTTGAAAGTGATTCAGCCACTGTAATGATGTCTACTCAAGTGATTGAAATCACAAGAAAAGAGATTGCCAAACGTCTTGGTTTTAACAAAGACCAAGTGAACATTAAGCCTACTTTTT